>JAQSWO010000009.1 GCA_029266595.1 Gammaproteobacteria bacterium | reverse complement strand
GAAATCAAAGCACAATTTGACATTCACATTTCATTCATAGAGGAGAATTTTATGTTAGCCATAGGTGATAAATTACCAAACTTTCAGCTTAGGGCAGTGGTTTCTGCTGACCATACTGAAAATTTTATTTCTATTAGTGATACAACGCACACAGATAAATGGAAGGTTATTTTTTTCTGGCCTAAAGATTTCACTTTTGTTTGTCCAACTGAGATTGCAGAATTTGGGCACCTTAATAGCGCCTTTGTTGAGAGGGACGCGCAGTTATTAGGTGTGAGCACTGATTCTGAATTTGTTCACTTGGCGTGGAAACAAGCAAAAGATGAATTGCGTGATTTACCTTTTCCTATGCTTTCCGATGTAAAGCGTGATTTTAGTACAGCATTAGGTATTTTGGATAAAGAAGAGGGGGTAGCACAACGAGCAACATTTATTGTCGACCCAAATAACATCATTCGCTTTGTGATGGTGACTGATTTAAACGTAGGACGTAATCCAAAAGAAGTGTTACGTGTATTAGACGCCTTGCAAACAGATGAGCTATGCCCCTGTAATTGGCAAAAAGGTCAAAAAACATTATCTGCTGTATAACTCAAGGAGAAACTTATGACTATCGAGCAATTAAAAAATACGTTACCTGAATGCGCTAAAGATATTAAATTAAATTTAAGCAATATTTTAACAGATGAAGGTGCGCCTGACTTAAATCCCGTACAACGATCTGGCATTGCTTTGTCTTGCGCGTATTCCACTAAAAATCAATTGTTGATTTCGATAATATTGGCAGAAGTGCAGCAGCATTTATCTGAAAATGAAATTGAAGCGGCGAAATCGGCGGCAATTATTATGGCCATGAATAATATTTACTACCGATTTATACATTTAATAAATGATAAAAGCTTTTCGAGTCTGCCAGCAGGATTGCGTATGAGCGTTATTAACCAGCCTGGCATTGATAGAATTGATTTTGAGATGAATTGTTTAGCAGTATCAGCGTTAAATGGTTGCGGTATGTGTATAGAATCGCATACGCATGCATTAATAAAAGCTGAGGTGAGTAAACGAGCCATACAGTCAGCAGTAAGAATTGCTGCAGTGATGAATGCAGTAGCGACAGGGGTGAAAATCAGTTGAGGTGCGAAGTAATAGATCTCGATGGAAACGGCCATTTTTATGGCCGTTATCCCGAGCAGTGTAGCTTATTCTCATTAGGTTCAGCATAAATGACTAAAAAAGAAAACCTAACTGCTTTAGTGCTTGTCGCAGCTCATACAGTGGTAAACCGATAACCGCAGTGTAAGACCCATTCACGCTCTTTAAATAAGATAAACCATGGTCTTCCACCATACCTGCACCAGAACATTGTAAAATAAAAGGGAAGGTAGACAGATATTGATCGACGGACTCGGCTTCGACATAAAATTCAACTATGGCGCCGGTTGCCCAATGGATGGCATCTTGTTGTTCCCAGCGATCATTGTGGTACCGAAATTTTTCCAAACAACAGCCTGTGACTACTTCTACGGGTGATTCACGCTCAGCTTGAAGCATTTCTATGGCATGCGCACGATCATTAGGTTTTCCTAGCACTTTTCCTGTTTGGGTGCTTCTCACCAAGGTATCTGCTGTCAGCGTGAAAAGCTTATCTGAAGCGACGGACGCTCTGCTTGGCAATATAAGGGTTTCCATTTTGTGCTTAGCAATGGCCAGTACATTTTGCTCAAAACTACCTTGTGTATGGTCGACCATTTCGTCACTGGCATGTGTCAATAAAGCGTAACGGATTTTTGCAAACTCAAGCAGTCTTTGTCGTGCGCTAGATTGAGATCCTAGGTGTAAAATATCTTTTGTCATGGTATTCGCCTTAAATCCTAATTCATCAATCGCATTAAATCATTGACCATTGCATGAAAAATTAGCACTGCTAGTAAGATAAACCCTATTCTGAAGAACAAGACCTGAGCACGTACAGAAACAGGCTTCCGAATGATGGCTTCTATCAAAAAGAAAAGCAGATGCCCACCGTCTAAGCCAGGGATAGGTAGAATATTTACGCAGGCCAACATCACACTAATCAGACCTAAGAATGCGATGTACATCACTAATCCTTCGCGAAATGCACGATTCGTCGCCTGATAAATAGAAATGGGTCCACCCAAGCTACTGAGTGATATTTTTCCCACTACCATTTTCCCCAGCACGATAAAGTGGAATGCCGTGTAATCCCATGTATCGCCTAGCGCCCTATAGAATGCGTCTAAAGGGGACAATTTAACCATCTGACGTATGTTTTCTGGCCATACAGGAGCTTTTGGTTTTACTCCTAAGAATCCAACCCAATGTAAACCCGACAAACGTCGCTCCGGTGTTGCGATTATCGAAAGCATCTTCCCATCTCGTATGATGTCAAGGTGTAGGGATTGTTGTGGATGCATCTGTATTATTTCAGACGCTTCTTTCCAATCTTTGATCAATATTTCATCCATGCGAATGATTTTATCGCCAGGTTTTAATCCAGCTGCTTCAGCTGCTGTGCCTGGTGTAACTGTATCAATGATAGGGAGTATGGGCGGAGAATAGGGCACAATGCCTAAGCTTTTTAGAGGGTCTGGATTTAGTGTGTCTACTTTCCAATTTGCTAGGAGAAGGTTGTAGACATGTATACCCCACATATCTGGCACACCAGCTGCTATCACTAATGTGCCAGATTCTCCTAAACGTCTCACTAAACCTAATCCAATCTGCGTCCAATTATTCACCAGACGATGATCAAATGCCGTAATCGTCTCACCTGATCGCATACCACTTTGAGCAGCAATGGAAGCAGGAACGATCTCTCCAATCACGGGTTTTGTTTGCGTTATGCCCATCATCCAAACGGTCCAAAAGGCTAAAATGGCGAACACGATATTGATGCCTGGGCCTGCTAACACAACCAAAGAGCGTTTGACCAAGGATTGTCGATTAAAAGCGAAAGGCTGTTGTGCCTCAGGTACGGGAGCTTCGCGTTCATCTAGCAATCTGACATAACCCCCCAGTGGTATCCAAGCAATCGCGTATTCTGTGCCATTTTTAGCACGCCAGCGGACCAGAGGCCTACCAAATCCTACTGAAAACTTGAGTACTTGGATGCCTAAACGTTTGGCTACCAAAAAATGGCCGAGTTCGTGTATAGTCACCAGCATTAAGACGGTAATGATAAATATCGCAATTTGTAATATAATTTGAACCATTTCGATCTCACTTTAAGGCAAAAAATGTCTCGCCGAAAACCAAAACTTTCTAAAGAACCTATCCAAGCTAATGTCACTGCCCTCAGTCATGAAGGCCGTGGAATAGCTCACATAGATAGTAAAGCTGTTTTTATTCGTAACGCGCTCCCGAATGAATCCGTCACGTTTACCTATCTTAAAAAACATCGACAATATGCCGAAGGCATTATGACGGAAGTTCTTACCCCTTCAGAGAATAGAGTCATCCCCAAATGTAAGCATTTCGGCATCTGCGGTGGTTGCAACCTTCAGCATCTAGCCCATGAGGCACAAATTGCGCACAAACAGCAGGTTCTCCTTGAACAACTGAAACATATTGCAAAAGTCATACCAGAGCACATCCTTCCCCCCCTGACTGCTGCTACATGGGGTTACAGGCACAAAGCAAGACTAGGTGCTAAGTATGTTCAAGTCAAAGAAAAAATGTTTGTGGGCTTTAGAGAAGTGGACGGTCGCTTTTTGGCGGAAATTGATCACTGTCCTGTATTGCACCCCGCAGTGGGTGAAAAGATTAATGCGCTTAAGATGCTTATCCAAAGTTTAAGTATCTATCAACATGTTCCCCAAGTTGAAGTTGCAGTGGGCGAACATGGTTTAAATACCACAGATAGCCACGTTGCTATGATTCTCAGACATCTAGCTCCCTTAACTGACCAAGACACCGCAACGCTATGTGAATTTGCTAAAACTGAAAATATCAAACTTTATCTGCAGCCCAGCAACGCAGATAGCATCCACCGTATTTGGCCCCAAGATGGAGACGATTTTCTACACTATTATTTACCCGACCATCAGATAGATATGCGCTTTGAAGCATCTGACTTTACACAGATCAACCCCTTTATCAATAGACAAATGATCAATCTTGCTTTAGACCTATTGGCGTTAGAACCGGCTGATCGTGTACTTGATTTATTCTGTGGGTTAGGAAACTTTACACTACCTATCGCACGAAAATGCGAGGCTGTCATCGGCGTTGAGGGGGCGCCTGACTTGGTGAAACGTGCTCAGGCAAATGCCATCCATAATCATATCGCCAATGCCACATTTTATGCGGCAGATCTGACCAAAGATTTAACTCAGCATGAATGGGCCAAGAATATCTTCGATAAAGTATTGCTGGATCCACCTAGGACAGGCGCTTTAGAAACCATAGCGCACCTCTCTGCATTAAAAGCAAAACGCATTGTTTATGTTTCCTGTAATCCCGCTACATTGGCTAGAGATGCAAGTGTGTTGTGCCAAAAAGGTTATATACTAAGTAGTGCGGGAATCATGGATATGTTTCCGCATACCGGACATGTGGAATCTATTGCTGTGTTCGTCCGGAGATAGGAAAAAGTAAGCAAGAGAAAGCCAAATGAAAAAGTACACTATTGCAGTAGACAACGCCACTGGACAAATTGACCTTGGCGCATGGCTTAAAAAATTACCCACGCGATACACCACAGACGAAAACAGTCTCATCCGACACGCTGCTTCTCTTGCCCAACTTACAGGCGACAACGTCCCTACACCTACCTTTATCTCCTGCCTGCAACAAGGCTTATTTATGGGAGAAATCCTCGTAGAACTTAACGTCGATGAAGAAGCACTTGCTGCTGGCATACTTTACAGCTGTGTGCGTTATGCCGACTTGAGCTTAGAAGACATCTGCGAACAACTCAGTCAACCCATCGCCAAGCTGATCCATGGCGCTGAAAAAATGGACGCAATTGATATTCTCGCGACCAGCACCAGCAACATCTTCTCAAAAAGTAAAATGGACAACATCCGAAAAATGTTACTTGCTATGGTAGATGACATTCGGATAGTGCTGCTGAAGTTAGCAGAACATCTCGTAATTCTGCGCCATATTTACCTGCTGCCAGAAGAAGCGCAAAAAAGAGAGGCAAGTATTACCCATAGCATTTACGCGCCACTGGCCAATCGATTAGGTATAGGGCATATCAAATGGGAGCTAGAAGACTTTTCATTCCGCTATTTAGAGCCTGAAATATATAAAAAAATCTCACGAGAACTGAAGGCAACACGCAAAGATAGAGAAACCTACGTACAAGATATGATTCATTTTTTAGATGAAACCATGCGAACTCAACTACATATCGATAAGGTAGAGGTCACAGGACGTGCGAAGCATATCTACAGTATCTACAAAAAGATGACGAGAAAAAAAGTAGGGTTACAAGACATATATGATGCACTAGCCTTTCGTATTTTACTTCCCAAAGTAGAAGACTGCTATGCTGCACTAGGTCAAGTACATAGCTTGTGGCAACCTATAGAAAAAGAATTTGATGACTATGTTACCACCCCTAAGCCTAACGGTTATCGCTCTATTCACACGGCTGTTGTTGGTCCTGAGGATAAGCATGTTGAAATACAAATTCGCACCTTTGACATGCATGAAGAAGCAGAATTAGGCGTTGCAGCGCACTGGATTTATAAAGAAGGCCAACCAGTTAAACGAGGTTATGAGGCCAAAATTGCTTGGTTAAGGCAGGTGATGGATTGGCAACAAGAGGTCACACAGGCAGATGACAAAGCGTCGGAACAGGCAAGCCAAGTTTTTGATGATCATATCTACGTTTTTACCCCTCAAGGTGATGTCGTTGAGTTACCCAAGGGTGCCACGCCATTAGACTTTGCCTATCACATTCATACTAATGTCGGACATCGTTGTCGTGGTGCGAAAATTAATGACCAAATTGTGCCACTCTCGTATGAATTGAAGATGGGGGATCGTGTTTCTATCCTTACTGCAAAGGAAGGGCAACCCAGTCGTGATTGGCTTAATCCACATACGGGATACCTAAAAACTGCTCGTGCCAAATCCAAAGTACATCAGTGGTTAAGGCAACAAGATTTAGAAAAAAATCAACAATTAGGCGAAACACTTTTTGATAAAGAACTGCGTCGCTTAGGGATTAAGAACTTCGACGTAAAATCCTTGATTAAAAAGATGCATTATCAAAAATCTGAAGACTTTTTTGCCGCTTTGGGACGAGGTGATATGACCTTGTCAGCCATCGTTCACGCAATTGAAGAACTCCTCGCACCTAAAACTAAAGCAGAACAACCATTAGATATTCTGAAAGCCCCAAGCAAACAAATCGCTCCCACAGATATTAGTATAGAGGGTGTGGGTAATCTGCTGACTTCCACTGCCTTATGTTGCAAACCTATTCCAGGGGATGACATCATCGGTTATATCACGCGCGATAAGGGCATCTCTATTCATAAGGTCAATTGCTCTAATATTTTAAATACGCGAGAGCATAATAAAGTCAAATTAATTAATGTCAGCTGGGGTAATGGCGTAGAGAATAAATATGTAGCAGATCTAGTTGTGAATGCCTATGAGCGCCAAGGATTAGTGAGAGACGTAACGCATTTGTTGGTCGGCGAGCGCATTAATTTGTTAGGACTGACGACGCTGGTCAATAAAAGTGATAACACTACGTGTATTAATCTCAGTATTGAAATCCAAGGTTTGGATTCGCTCAGTCGTATACTTGCTAGATTGCAACAAGTGCCAAATGTGTATGAGGTGAAGCGGGTTTGACAAACATCATTTCTTTTTTGTTTCACTGGATGGCTTTCTTCTAAGCATTGTTGGTTTAAATCTCTTTCATAAAAACTTCCGAAATAAAATTAAAATTTAGCTATTACTTCACTCACAAAACATCTTGTTTTAAGTGGCTTATTATCCAATAAATGCGCAATCAATAAACGCATTAACTGCTTACTTGTTTGTAATATCTCTTTTGTTTCTAACCAATTGTTGCTTAACGATAAGAGGTGTGCGCCTTTGAAGGTGGCGCTAGATGCGTCAGTATGCGTATTTTTGATAAAGCCATGTCCTAATATTAATTGATAATTATGCTCATTCATAATGGGTGTTTGGCTTGTGTTTGCTTCTTTATCAAAAGATAAACCATAACCTATTTCATTTAATAATATTTTTTCAAATAGGCGCAGCGCTTTTTCTCTGTCGCTGGAGTGAATTAATAGAGGCAGTGTATTTTCATAGGCCTCAAAAAGTTTAGGGTGATCATCTAACTTAGGTAATAATCGGATCATCAGCTCATTAAGATACATGCCGCTCAGTAGTCCTGTGCCTGTTAGCATGATTGGTGCAGCACGATATTCTGCATCAGTTAATGTCATGAGTTCAGATTTGCCCGACCAGCTGAGTGAGAGAGAGGTAAAAGGTCGTAAAAGACCTCGGAAGCAAGAGCGTCGTGCACGTGCGCCTTTGGCAAGTAAACTTATTCTGCCATGTGTGGCAGTGAACGCATCTACGATGGTGCTCGTTTCACTAAAAGGGTAAGTGTGTAATACAAAGGCGGGTGCTAATTTGATTCTCATTTAAAGCCTGCGTCTTTTTATAATCTTTCCCCTAAAAACTTATTGGTCTTTCTAGATCAAGTTGAAAATACTTAACGATAAGCTATCTCTTCATCCGCCCATCCGCTTTTAACTTTTACCCAAAGCTGAAGAAACACTTTCTCATCAAACATTTTTTCCATGTCTAATCTTGCATGTGTGCCAATTTTTTTCAGCCGTTCCCCTTTCTCGCCGATAACAATTCTCTTTTGTCCTTCTTTGTCGACATAAATTACTGCAGAAATTCTTAATAGACCATTATCATCTTTAAAATTTTCAATTTCCACAGTCGTAGCATAGGGGAGTTCTTGCCCTAATTGTCGCATGAGTTTTTCACGAATAATTTCAGCAGCGAAAAAACGTTCACTGCGGTCAGTTAATTGATCTGAAGGAAAGATTTGCGATGCCTTTGGTATAAGCGCCACTAATATCTTTTCAAGCATTTTAATATCAGTTTCTTTTCTAGCGCATAAGGGAATAATTTTTTCAAAATTGAATTTTTCGGATAAGGAAGTAAGGTGTGGAAACAGTAACGATTTTTGAGGTATTTTGTCGACTTTGTTTACGACCAATATAACAGGGCAAGTGACATTTGTAAGTTTCTTGCACACCAAGTCGTCATCTTCTGTCCACTCTAAACTATCTACAACAAACAAAATTAAATCCACATCAAATATAACACCGGTTGCAGCACGATTCATATGACGATTTAAAAGACGAGGCGTTTTTTTATGAATGCCGGGTGTATCGACGTAAATAATTTGGAAATCATCTGTTGTTTTAACACCTAAGATAGTGTGCCGTGTGGTCTGCGGTTTTTCAGAGGTGATGCAAAGCTTCTGCCCAATCAAATGATTTAATAGGGTAGATTTCCCTACGTTAGGTCGGCCAATAATGGCGACATGGCCTGCGCGAAATTTAGGTTTCATTTATTTTTTCAATCATGGTTAAAAAAATTTGGGCAGCGCTTTGCTCTGCTTTTCTGCGACTAGTTCCCTGCCCGAAAGCGTTTATCTCAAGACCATCTACTAGACATTGAACGTGAAATATTTGATCGTGAGTTTTTCCGCTTAAATTGATGACATGGTATTGGGGTAGGGGCATTTTTTGGGCTTGCATATATTCTTGTAGGGTTGTTTTAGGATCTTTTTGAGGTCCCTCTGATTCAACGATTTGAAATTTATCTCTATACAAAGAGAGGATTACTTGCTGGCAGACTGTTATACCGCCATCTAGATAGATAGCACCAATCAACGCTTCTAAACAATCGGATAATGTTGATTTACGTTTCATTCCGCCGCTTTTTATTTCGCCTTGGCCCAGTCGTATATATTGGTCTATTCCTAATGTAGTAGAGAGTGTGGCCAAAACTTCACCATTCACTAAATTAGCGCGTGCTCTACTGAGTTTTCCTTCGGTCATTCCTGGGTATCGAACAAAAAGTTCGTTAGCAATCACAAAATTCAGTACTGAGTCGCCTAAGAATTCTAGGCGCTCATTATGTTCAGGCTTATGGCTTCTATGTGTTAACGCTTGTGTCAGGAGAGAGGTATCTTTGAAGTGATAGCCTAATTTCTTAAATAGCTTTTGCACTTATTTCACTGCCTCGCCTATTCTTTCCCATCTGATTCGATGGTGAATCGCATCCCAGCTCATCCAAATACCAAATGCTTTTCCAATTAAATTATCTTTTGGTACAAATCCCCAAGTGCGGCTATCGTCGCTGTTATCGCGGTTATCACCGACCATAAAATACTGATCTTTGGGAACTGTGACAGAAAAATTGCCTATCCAGCTGGGCTGATCAGAGCGAATATATATTTGATGTTTTACCCCATCCAAATTTTCTTCTTTAAGATATACAGGAATGTTCTCTTGAGGAGAGTGAGCTGTTTCTGGCTCTTCATCAATAGTTGAACCCTGATCTACCTGTGTCATTTGCTTGCCATTAATATAAAACACTTTGTCTTTATACTCGATATAGTCACCTGGCATGCCGACCAAGCGTTTAACAAATACGACAGAAGGGTCAACGGGATAATAAAATAAAACAATATCGCCTCGTTTGGGTTCGCCTATGTCCATAAATTTATAATTAGTGACGGGAAAGCGTAGCCCATAGGCAAATTGATTGACTGCCAAAAAATCTCCGGGTCGTACAGTTGGTTGAAGTGAACCTGTTGGAACACGATATGGCTGAATAATAAAAGATCGTATTACCCACACTAGTAATAGAATTAGAAAGAAAGAACGTGCATTTTCAACGATCAAAGGTTCTGGATAATTTGCTTGTATGCGTTTGCGACGACAGAATAAAAGGTCAACGAGTGCGATCAAACCGGAGCCAAATACAAAGGCAGTGAGTGTTGCAGCGAAGTTTAAGATGGCAAGCCAAACTAATAATATAACTAATAAAAAAACAGCAGTATTTCGGATAGTTTTGAAACGATTAGGGCCGCATCGCTGGACGATCCAATTAGTTTCTAGAGCCCAGGAAAATAGAGTTAGAAAGACTGCTAGGACAAATATCCAAATATATTGAGCTGTGATGATCATGGTTATCTCTTTGAACAGGCCGCTTTTAAGAGTAAGCAGTATTTAAAGTCAGAAGGTATAGAAAACAGAGTTTTTAGTCTAGCAACAGGAGCGTTGAAATGAAAGCATGCATGGACATCAACAGCAGTTCCTAGCGAATATTGGATATTTCTAAAAGCCGCCTAAAAAGGTGCGGGGTTTGCATAAAGGAGTGTTTACTATCTCCTCGTCTAATACTTCTTCGGCGATAGGCAAAAATTCAGGGTAGCGTGGGAAAAAATTAAACGAACTGCCATAGGTAAGATCTGGTATGCCAAAATAACCCATGGTTATATCTGCATGTGGGGCTGGCATATAGAAGGCTAGTGCCTCTTTTATGGCCATTATATTTTTACGTAAACAGGGATTGATATCGTTTAGTTTTTGTCTACGTAGAACCTCCTTACGGCAGGCTATGCCTTTGTGAGTGTTATAAGATAAGCCTATGTCCGCATATAGCTCAATGATGCTACGATTGTTCTCTAGTGCTTTTATTAGGGCAATACCGCCTATCTCTCTAATGTCGTTATTCCTGAGATCAACCGTTATCAACGATCTGTTAGTCTCAAGCATGTCTGCCAATATTTTGATGCCTTTATCAGTGATTTGATTATGTCTAAGATTAAGGTGGTTTACGATATTATTTCTTTTCAAGGCTTTGGCTAGCGCTTCTACACCCTTATTACCAATATGACTTCCCATAAAATTGATGCTCGTGAAAACGCTGTTTTCTTTGAAAGCACAGGATAATCCAGCAATATGCGTGGCATTGGCATGAGTAACCTTGAGTGTGTGATTAGTTCCTGCCCCTTTCACTGAAATGATAGCGATTGCATCATCTATATTCACCATGCTGAGATCCAATGTGATGATAGAGTTTTCTTTGTTAATTCCGCAGAGTGCCGTTATAACTGTATGCGAGAGCTTAGGCGGAGGAATTTGGTGGAATTTGGGTATATGGATCAAATTTTTAAGTATGTTGAAGGTGCTTGACTTTATTGCTGCCTTTTGGCGGGTGTGGGGCATTTTTTGGATTCCTTTCCATAATTAAGCCAACCTGTATTTTTTAAAGAAAAGTGGTCTATTATCTCCGGTGTTAACGTCGGTAGAGAACCTACTAAGTTTTTGTTAGACTGCTGGAATTTTTTCGGACGCAGGTGGTGTCATCATAGGGAAGAGATCACAAGTCAAGCGGCCGGTGGCATTATAGGAGGTGTAATATGTTTTCCATGTCTATATCTGTCAAGGATTTTGATCCTGAATTGAGCGATGCGATTTCAAAAGAACAGCAACGCCAAGAGGAACATATTGAACTGATCGCCTCTGAAAATTATGTCAGCGCACCAGTGCTAGAGGCACAAGGATCTGTTCTCACCAATAAGTACGCTGAAGGTTATCCCGGTAAGCGGTATTATGGCGGGTGTGAATATGTAGATATGGTTGAGCAACTGGCTATCGATAGGGTAAAGGCATTATATGGCGCTGATTATGCTAACGTGCAGCCGCATTCAGGTTCCCAAGCAAATGCGGCCGTATATATGGCGCTGTTGAATCCAAACGATACAATTTTGGGTATGAGTTTGGCGCATGGCGGACATTTAACACATGGTGCTAAAGTTAATTTTTCTGGCAAGATGTATCGTTCCATTGAGTATGGCCTGAATCCTGAGACGGGCGAGATTGATTACGATCAAGTGGAAGCTTTAGCAAAGGCGCATAAGCCGCGCATGATTATGTCGGGTTTTTCTGCTTATTCACGTATCGTTGATTGGCAAAGGTTTAGAGATATTGCGGATGAAGTGGGAGCTTATTTAGTCGCAGATATGGCACATGTCTCTGGTTTGATTGCGGCAGGGCTTTATCCTTCTCCTGTACAAATTGCGGATGTCACAACTTCAACTGCGCATAAAACGCTCCGCGGTCCCAGAAGTGGTTTTATCCTGGCAAAGTCTAATCCTGAATTAGAGAAAAAGCTCAATTCGGCTGTTTTTCCTGGTATGCAGGGTGGGCCTCTAATGCATATTATTGCGGCTAAAGCAGTTGCGTTTAAAGAAGCGATGGCACCTGAATTTAAAGCGTATCAGCAACAAGTCATCTCCAATGCAAAAAAAATGGTTGAGGTGATGATTGCAAGAGGACATAAAATTGTTTCGGGTGGGACGGATAACCACCTTTTCCTTGTTGATTTAATTGGGCGCGAAATAACTGGTAAGGACGCTGAAGCAGCATTGGGTGAGGCTAATATTACTGTCAATAAGAACAGCGTGCCTAATGATCCACGTTCACCTTTTGTTACCAGTGGATTACGTCTAGGCACGCCGGCAATTACTACGCGTGGTTTTAGAGAGGAAGAAACGGTTGAGTTGACGCATTGGCTATGTGACATATTAGATGATCATCAGAATCAAGCAGTGATTCAAAAAATTAAAGAAGCGGTTTTGGATATTTGTCGACGCTTTCCAGTTTATACAGCTTAAGAGATCCCTATGCGTTGTCCCTTTTGTCATGCTCCTGATACAAAAGTCATAGATTCCCGATTGGTTGATGAAGATAACCAAGTACGTAGGCGTCGAGAATGTGTCATTTGTAATGAGCGTTATACGACGTATGAATCTCCTGAATTAGTGCTGCCTCAAATTATTAAGCGTGATGAAAGGCGCAGCGTTTTTGATGAGAAAAAATTGCGTAGCGGTATGATGAGAGCGTTAGAAAAGCGTCCAGTTAGTGCAGGTAAAATAGAAATAGCGATTAAGCGTATTATTCAGGAGCTTAGGGCGACGGGAGAAAGAGAAGTGAGCTCAGCTTTCCTGGGGGAGATAGTGATGAAAGAATTGCGCATGTTAGATCAAGTGGCCTATGTACGGTTTGCGTCGGTGTATCATAGTTTTCAAAGTGTCGGAGAGTTTCAGGATGAAATTAAACGGCTTGAGCAAGATAAGTCAGAAGTGTAAACAATGTTAGTTAAACCCAGTCCATCTGCTAGAAGAAACGCACGTAAATTAGCTTTACAGGGCATTTACCAGTGGCAAGTTACCCATGTTCCTCCTGCCCTCATTGAGGCGCAGCTACTTGAAGAAAAATCTCTCACTAAAATAGATGTTCCTTATTTTCGTGAAGTACTAAAAGGGGTATGTGAGGAAATCGATAACTTAGATGAAAAAATTGAACCTGCTCTGGATAGGCCATTAATCGAGGTAAGTAGCATAGAGCGTGCGGTATTGCGTTTAGCAGTCTATGAATTTCTCTACCGTATTGATATCCCTTATCGTGTTGTTATTGATGAAGCATTGCGGCTAAGTAAGGTGTTCGGAACAACAGAGGGATTTAAGTATGTGAATGGCGTATTAGATAAAGTTGCCCCCTCTATTAGAGCATTAGAATGTCAAACTAGAGGAGGCGGTGGTTAGCGACAGGCTACTGAGGCTAATGAGAAATGGTGTGTGTTTCTTTGTGTAACTGGCAAAACAAAGTATAGAACCTTGATTTAGAATTACTAGCCATGTGCCCGCTTTTTTGAGAATTTTTGTAAAATAATGAACTGAAATGGATTACAGTAAATGCTTATAGAAATACAATGACCTCAGAGTTTAATCTTATCCAGCAGTACTTCCAGTCTCACCCCCAAACACGCGAAGATGTTGTGCTAGGAATAGGTGATGATTGCGCCTTACTCTCTTCCCCCTCTGATCAGCAGTTAGCAATGTCGACAGATACACTAGTGGAAGGTGTCCATTATTATCCAAATGCAGACCCACATGCGATAGGCCATAAAGCGCTAGCTGTGAGTTTAAGTGATTTGGCCGCCATGGGCGCAACGCCTGCTTGGGTAATGCTTTCCCTAACATTGGATCAAGCGAAAGAAGAGTGGATAAAGGCATTCTGCGAGGGATTCTTTGCACTGTTGGACCAGCACCATATGACTTTGATTGGGGGAAATATGTCCTCAGGGCCGAGTAGTATTACGACGCAGGTGACGGGTTTTCTACCCAAGGGAAGCGGCATGCGTCGTAGCGGTGCTAGACCTGGCGATCATATTTATGTAACAGGATATTTAGGTGATGCGGCTTTAGCTTTGGCGGGTCTAAAAGGTCAAGTTAACCTTTCTGAGCAATTGTCTATTTTTCAAAAAGCCTTGGACTACCCTGTGCCGCGTGTAAAAGCTGGTTTAAATTTGCGAGATGTTGCACATGCGGCGATTGATATTTCTGATGGATTAATTGCGGACTTAGGGCATATTCTTGAACAGAGTGGAGTGGGTGCCACAATCAAGCTTGAGCATATTCCTTTGTCTCAAGCTGCTCAGCATTTAATTGCTTCTCACCAGTTAACCTTTGAAGAAGTTATCCAATATGCGCTCACGGGTGGGGATGATTACGAGCTTTGTTTTACCGCGCCGCCTAGTATAGTGGAGTCGCTTGAAATAGACTGCCTTTGTACTCGTATTGGAGTGATCGAAACAGCCGAATCGTTCCGGCTTTTACTCAAGGGAGAAGCCTTTCAAGGAGGTAGTAGGCGGGGGTTTGAGCATTTTGTTAGAAGTTATTGAAGCTGTTAGTAATTATCCACCAAAGCTGTTTAGATTTTTGTTTTCTTTATCAACGATCTCTACTATGAATTGGCATTGCAATCTCTGTGGAAAGGCCATATCATGAAAATTGAGTGCCTATCACTCAATTTTCACGGATCCTATCAATGAACCGACTAAATTTCACTCAGCAAATACATAAAGCCTTCCAAATTAATCCCGTCGTAGCGCTGCTTGGGCCTAGGCAAGTAGGAAAAACAACACTTGCAAAGGAGTTTGCCAAGGTATACGCAGGGCCCTACACTTGGTTTGATTTAGAAGATGTCACAGATCTTAGTCGGCTCGAATCACCTAAACTCGCGTTGCAGGACTTAACTGGTCTCATTGTGATTGATGAAATCCAACGACGTCCTGAACTATTTCCAATGCTTAGAGTGCTGGTTGACCAACATCGTGATCAGCGATTTCTTATTTTGGGTAGCGCTTCTCGGGATCTTATCCATCAATCTACTGAAACATTAGCTGGCCGAATTAGCCATTTAGAACTGACCCCTTTTAATTTGTCTGAAACAAAGAATGCAAGAGATCTTTGGCTACGTGGTGGATTTCCCAAAGCGTATTTGGCGGATACGGATGATATAAGCTACATCTGGAGACAAGAATATATTACTACCTTTTTAGAGCGTGATATTCCAAATTTGGGTTTCCGTATTCCAGCTGCCACCTTACGTCGCTTTTGGATGATGTTAACTCATCACCATGGTCAAATTTTTAACGCATCAACTTTGGCACATTCTTTAGGAACAGCACATACTACTATACGCCACTACTTGGATATTTTAACGGGCACTTTTATGGTGAGAGAGCTTAGCCCTTGGTTTGAAAATATTAAAAAAAGACAGATTAAATCCCCTAAAATTTACTTCCGAGATAGCGGTATTTTGCATGCACTAAATGGGATTTGTCATCATGATGAGCTTATGGCCTATCCAAAATTAGGCGCATCGTGGGAAGGTTTTGCGTTGGAAGAAATTATTAGTAGGTTACATGCTAAACCTGAAGACTGTTATTTTTGGGGGGTCCACAATCAAGCAGAATTAGATTTGCTTGTTATTAAAAACGGACAGCGATTGGGATTTGAAGTTAAATATACTGATCAACCTAAACTCACGAATTCTATGCGGACAGCCATGGAAATATTGGGGCTTAATCAGCTCACCATTGTTATTCCCGGCAATGCAAGCTTCCTTCTTGCGCCAGGAATCGACGTAAAAGGCATTGAAAATCTCTAAACTAATTTAGAGCCTTCAAGTTGAAGATTGAGGTTAGCAGAGTGCTTGCCACTTAGTTTTTACCAATTTCTCGGGTCGATACAGAGCATAGAAATGAGTACTGAAAGCCTTGGAGGGTTTGATGAAAATTTTTTGTCGTTTGCGCAGAAATTTTGCGCTGAATACAAGCAAAAGTGGATCCTGTAGAGCCAAAGTGGTAATGTCGCCCACGTTGTTTTAGCGCTTAGAGGAATTCCAAATGACTTCAAAATATAAAATCCCTGGGAACACCATCCGAAGTGTATGGCGTAATCCTATCCACTTTATCGCCTTTGGCTTTGGTAGCGGCACATTGCCCAAAATGCCAGGCACATGGGGAACGATAGTTGCCATTCCTATCTATCTGCTGATGTCGCACCTATCTTTATCCGCTTATATCGCGCTGACAACCCTTTTGATTCTTATTTCATTTGTAATCTGTCATATAACGGCCAGAGATATAGGCGTGCATGATCATCCTGGCATCGTGTTAGATGAGATTGTGGGTTATCTTCTGACCATGATATTGGTGCCAACTGGCTGGTTCTGGGTAATTACAGGATTCATTTTCTTTAGGATTTTCGATATTTGGAAGCCTTTTCCAATTCGCTGGGTAGATAGCAAGATCAAGGGTGGAGTAGGTATTGTTGTCGACGATTTGTTAGCTGGCGTTTATGCTTGGATAGTACTGCAGTTGATAGCATTGTTGTTTTTTCAGTGGTAACTGAGAAAGTATTAAAGAGTTGTTTCAAATAAATATCCTTTTATTCATAAATATTTAATAACAGGTGGGACATGCAAGAAGATTTCAATAAAAAATACAAAAAAGGATCAGAGGAATATACGACTAGAAATTACGAAGCTGCTAAAAATATTTTTGCGCAGTTGCTTGAACAAGCTCAGCAAGCATATGAAAAATCTCAAGATTCAAAAATACTTCTCCACATTGCTAAATTATATTACAACCTAGGCTCTTCTGAGTTGCATCTTTCTGGGCAGGAAAAAAGTGCATATGATCACTTGCGTGAAGCCTGCACCGTTATATCTTTTTTGAAGGAAGAGTCATTAAAATCCAAATATCATTTACGTACACAAAGAGCTTTTCTTCACTACTATTTATCTCAATGTTCCATAACTCGGTCTATAGGAAAAGAGTTATTTGCCAATTATTCACTGTTAAATTGGTATCAAAAAAATTTACCTCGGCTTTCTGAAATTTTTGAAAAATATTTCCAATCTCTAAAGAAGGAACTTCAAGCGTTTGATGGAAATGAGCCCTATACCATCATCAGTCTAGGATGTGGCATGGCTGCAGAATTTTACGCACTTTTGCAGTTTTTGGGAGATGATTTATTCAGCAAAATACAATTTATAGGATTAGACCTTAATGAAAATGACATTAATTTACTTCGTAAAATTTCTCAAAGTAGCGAATTGACAAAGCAATTAATCTTTATTCAGGCCGATGCAAGTAATATAGACAATCTGAGAGAAGTTTCAAAAGCAGATTGTATTATTGTCCGGCATCCTCAGATTTTATCTCCTTTAAGTCCTGGCAATCCATTTTTGAGAATTTTGAGTCACGCAGTCCCTTTCCTGACTAAACCTGATGGTAAAACGCGTGTTCTTCTAACCACATATGATGAAGAAGAATATGAGTGTGCAAAAAATGCCTTAGGGGAGGGGGGCGTTGGAACATTCCAATTCTGTCAACCTCTTGCTATACCTGCGATTGATACTGACCTCAGTGGAGTAGAAAAAGTTCAAGAAGCGTTTGTGTTATTTTCTGATGATTATCAGCCAAGATTGCAACTCAGTGCCTCAGCTGTAGATAACGCAACTGCAGCTGGCTATCATCCTTCACGGGCTAGTGCTTTTAGAGCTAATCCTGTCGACCCACTGACATCATCTGCCGCCTCAAATGTATCTGATCATCATCTTTCACAGTCTGGCGCTTCTGAAATTGTCCCCCGACCATCTTTGGGTAATCTGTGTCGAAATCTAGGCATTTTTGCTGTAGGGAGTGTGGCAGCAGTTGCCGTAGTGGCAGTGACAGCGGCAGTGGCCATGAATGCAACAAGCGCATCAACCCCTTAAGGAAGCTCCTCAGGTCCATTACCATGAGGTTAAGAGATCTCGGCCATTTGTTGAGGTATAACAGGTGTGACGGCAAACACGCATGGGCACATCTGTGTGGCGCTTTGCCGTTTCAAACCTGCTAATACCACTGAAAAATTGCGGATCATTAAGGGCTCATGTAGAATGCGCGTCTTTCCTTGCTTCACTCCATCTTGGGGGAGGCTTTATCCATAAGGAGCTCAATATGAGACACTATGAAATTGTTGTACTGATTCATCCTGATCAAAGCGATCAGGTACCTTCTATGCTCAAACGGTATGAAGAGATCATTGGCGAAACCAAAGGCCAGATACATCGCCTGGAAGATTGGGGACGTCGTCAATTAGCCTATCCTATTAACAAGATTCATAAAGCCCATTATCTTTTGATGAATATTGAATGTGCTAAGGCTGCTCTCGACGAGTTAAATTCACTCTTTAGATATAATGATGCGGTGATTCGTACGATGGTATTAAATCGTGACGAGCCCATTACTACTCCCTCTCCGATTATGAAAGAAATGGCTGCTGCTAAAAAGGCAGATGCTGCTTCGGCTAAGAAAGAAACTACCCACAAAGTTGCAGAGCGTGCCCAAGAGGAGGTGTCTGAGCCTGATAGCGCAGCAGAGAGTGAAGTAGAAAGCGGTGAAAAAGAGTAACGCTAGGTTTCGATTTCAATTAGACATGTTTTTAGGATGATAAAGTTATGATGCAAAATTTTAGACGAAAAAAGTACTGCCGCTTTAGTGCAGAAAAAGCAAAGGATATTGATTACAAAGATATTCCTATATTGAGCAATTATATTATGGAGTCCGGTCGAATCGTTCCTAGCCGTATCACAGGTACGCATGCGCGTTATCAACGGATGTTAGCAAAGGCCATCAAAAGAGCACGTTATATTGCTTTGCTACCTTACTGTGACGGTCATTAGTCCTAACTGATTAGCTCCTAAACGGAAACGGTTATTTTTCTGCCGTATGAAGAAAGCAAATATTTCTAAAAACCAGTATCTTCAAAGGCGAGCGGTATAGATGTTACGTTGGTTTGGCGTGTACCTGATAGAAGACCCTAAGCATGCGGCATGGGTGGCACTATTGCTTGGCTTATTGTCTTTGCTGGGTTTATTGCCGCTACTATTTGTTGGCTACATTTTGCTTGCTTTAATCGTGCTTCATGAAGGGCCCAAAATAGGACTATTGATATTGAGCGTGTTGCTTGCTCCGCCAATTGTCCTTGGTTTTGCACTATCTTCTCCGTTTCCTATTGCGCTTATTGTTCAAGGATTGACCATTTGGTTGCTTGCTTGGGCGTTACGATCTGATATGTCGTGGCCAACTGTGTTATTAATGGCAGCGCTCATTGGGTTGTTGAGCGTAATTGTTTTCCATCTGTGGGTTGGCGATGCCGCCGAATGGTGGAGAACCCAATTAGCGGTATTTTGGCAACGATCAGGCACGCTTTCCTTTATGGGTATTTCTTCCCAAGAATTGCGTTTAGCCATTAACAAAATGTCTAGTTTCATCACGGGTATTTTTGTTTCATCGTTGTTTTTGTACAGTACCGCTATATTATTATTGGCGAGGGGTTGGCAGGCATTATTGTTTAATCCGGGTGGGCTCAAAAAAGAATTTTTGGCTATTTATATACCAAAGGTTGCTAGTATTGGCTTGCTTTTTTGTATGGGTGCTGCGGTTCTGGGTTTTTCGATTGCGCAAGACGTACTGGCGATTTTTTTCGTTCCATTTATGGTAGCTGGTATCAGTCTGGTGCATGTGATGGCGGAAAGAAAAAAAGAGGCGAGTACATTAATGTTGGCTTGCTTTTATATTGCATTCTTATTCTTTTTCCCCTACGTTACTATGGCACTTGTTTTGATTGGATTTCTTGATAGTTGGTTTCATTTTCGATCGTGGTTATTGATTCAAAAATAGTTTTTTTTCTGAGGTATAAATATGCAAGTAATTTTAATGGAAAAGATTGGACATTTGGGTGCGTTAGGTGACCAAGTGAATGTTAAACCTGGGTATGCACGTAATTATCTTCTGCCCCAGAAAAAAGCTGTTCAAGCAAATGCGGCTAATATTGCTAAGTTTGAGGCCCAACGAGCAGAGCTCGAGAAAACAGCCTCTGAATTATTTGCTGCTGCGCAAAAACGTGCTGATGCGTTGGCTGGTGTTAACGTGAGTATTGCTGCTAAGGCGAGTGATGAAGGTAAGCTTTTTGGTTCTATTACACTTCGTGAGATTAAGCAGGCACTTAAAGAAAAAGGTGTCGAAATAGATAAGAAAGAATTGGTGATGTCTGGAAATGCTATTCGGACAGTGGGTGAGCATGAAATTTTTGTGCAGCTTCACACAGATATACGCATCCCGCTTAAAGTGAATGTTGTGTCCGACAAGTAGGACCTGCCGTCATTCTGAACGTGGTGAAGAGTAACAGCTCACGCTCACTGCCACTAAGTTAAGGTATATTCCGAACTTAATGGCTTGGACTGAAGAGCTGTTACAGTGAAAAGTGACAGCTATTGTTCGTCTCAGGCTTATCACAAAGTAATAGCTTACCCTCTTGTTGAATTTGGTATAAATGGTCAGCGTCCGACTGTCTTTGCGAGGAGCATAGTGACGCGGCAATCTAGAAAAAAATCTAACACCCCGTAGGACCCTCCGAGAATATATATTTCCTGGATTGCTTCGCAAAATCGCTCGCAACGACAGGTAAAAAATTTGCTTTAAGACATAGTTGAGCCAGGAAAAAACGCAGCATGCACATAGTAGACGAGTACTTTGAAAGCATTTTTCCTCCAAGATCGGCAAAATATGGCTGTTTCAATATAGGGACTGATCTCTTACCTCACAACGACATATATGTGCATGGTTTTTTCCTGATATTTTTCCCCACTATTTTTTATAGGTTGGGGCACCTTTTAATGAAGCGTATCCATGTTCACAGAACCAGAATACTTCGATTCTCCGTCGGAGCCTAATCAAGATTCCCAAACCCTTAAAGTTCCTCCCCATTCTGTTAGTGCAGAACAATCTGTCTTGGGCGCCTTGTTGCTAGACAACAACGCTTGGGATGTGATTGCTGATCGCATATCTGAATTAGACTTCTACCGACGTGAACATAAAATCATCTTTGGCGCGATTTGTGAGTTGATCGCGTGTCAAAAACCTATAGACGTCATCACTATTTCAGAAACCCTCAAAGCGCGCGACTTGCTCCAAGAAATTGGTGGGGATGTGTTTCTATACCAATTAGCGGCAAGTACGCATAGTACGTCTAATGTTGCTGCATATGCAGATATTGTGAGAGAGCGCTCCATTATGCGGCAGCTGATCACAGCAACCGGAGAAATTTCACGTAGCGCATTTAATCCAGAGGGACGTAGCAGCTCAGAGTTATTGGATGAGGCTGAGCAAAAAGTATTTGCCATCGCAGAACAGGGAACACACCGATTTGCTGCCGTAAAGATGAGCCAGCTGCTCACACAAGCAGTGACACGCATGGACGAGCTTCAACAATCTAAAGAGCCTCTCACGGGATTGACGACAGGATTTGCAGATCTCGATGAGATGACATCCGGTTTGCAAAGAGGTGATTTAGTGATTGTGGCGGCTAGACCTTCTATGGGTAAAACCGTTTTGATGATGAATATGGTTGAAAACATTATCATGCGATCTGATAACACTAAACCCGCATTAGTATTTAGTATGGAAATGTCGGGTGAGCAATTAGCGCTTCGTTTGATTTCTTCTCAAGCGCGGGTAGAGCAGAACAAAGTAAGAACAGGCCAGTTGACGAATGAAGATTGGTTTCGCGTGACAGATGTTGTTGGAAAATTGTCTTCAAAATTGTTGTTTGTCGATGATACGCCCGCATTGAGTCCAGGAGAGCTTAGAGCTCGTGCTAGACGTCTTGCACGGGAACATGGTGGAATCAGCGTCATTGCAGTGGACTATTTACAATTAATGCAAGTCCCGGGGGCCAAAGAGAATCGAACCACGGAAGTATCTGAGATTTCTCGTAATTTAAAAGCAGTAGCCAGAGAGCTGAATGTGCCACTCATTGCAGTGTCTCAGCTAAACCGAGGCTTAGAACAGCGCCAGGATAAAAGACCAGTGATGTCAGATCTTCGTGAATCAGGCGCTATTGAGCAAGATGCGGATTTAATTATGTTTATTTATAGGGATCAAGTCTATAACGAAGCAACCCCAGATAAAGGTATCGCTGAAGTAATTATTGGTAAACAACGAAATGGGCCGATCGGAAAGGTAAGACTTGCATTTTTAGGTGAGTTCACACGATTTGATAACTTGGCGGCTTCTTCCTACCACCGTGACGTGCCTTCTATTACGACTGAATCTTCTATTGCTAAACCTGTGATGCAGGGATCTACTGACAATGATAATCCACATGGTTTTGGTGGTTCTCACTCTTGGCCTACTGAGCAGAACGAGGAAGAGATATGACGCCTAGGGTCACAGCGAAAATATGCTTAGATGCCTTAGTGCATAATTTTCAGCGTGTTAAGGCGTATGCACCTAATACTAAGATTATGGCCATGGTTAAAGGCAATGCTTATGGACATGGTTTGCTTGAAGTAGCCCGTGCTTTATCTCAAGCAGATATATTGGCGGTTGAACGTCCTCCCCAAGCCTTGCGATTGAGAGATAATGGCATCAAACAGCCCATTAT
>JAQSWO010000098.1 GCA_029266595.1 Gammaproteobacteria bacterium | reverse complement strand
CGATAGCGTTTTATGCCGAGAAAAACCAATTTATCAATTTCTAAAATAAAAAAAGCAGTAATACCAATTATCCCAATAAAAATACATTGCATGAAGCTCAGTGGTTCTGATTTAAAAAGTATATGCATGAATGGGGCATAGGTAAATAATGCTTGCAATAAGCATACCAACCCTATGGCGATAAAAACAGCTTTAGTGCCACGTATACCTTCCAGCGTTAAGGAAGCTCCGTGGATATAGCGAGAACTAAATAAATAGCATACTTCTAGTACGATTAGCGTATTGACTGCAAGTGTTCTTGCCGTTTCTTTAGTTCCACCCTGATACAATGCCCATTCAAAAACACCAAAAATTCCTGCCAAAAATACCAAAGAAACTAAAGTGATCCGCCACAACAATAATGGAGACAATAATGGTTGATGGACAGGGGTTGGCGGTCTTGCCATGATCTGAGGTTCGGAAGGCTCGAAAGCTAGAGCCATAGTGAGCGTAACTGAACTAATCATATTTACCCAGAGAATTTGCAGGGGCGTGATGGGCAATGTGTAACCAAATAAGGTGGCAATAATTAAACTGCCTGATTCACCGCCGTTGATAGGTAACAAAAATGAAATCACTTTTTTTAAATTATCATAGACTGTTCGACCTTCTTTAATGGCAGATACAATGGATGCGAAATTATTATCTATTATCACCATTTCCGCAGCTTCTTTAGCGGCTTCTGATCCCTTCAAGCCCATGGCCACACCAATATTGGCTCGCTTAAGTGCTGGCGCGTCATTGACTCCATCTCCTGTCATGGCAATTACTTGATCTTGTGCCTGAAGCGCTTCCACTAAACGTAGTTTATAAACAGGGCTAGCTCTGGCAAATACATCTACTTGCAGTGATTGCTCTAAAAATTCATGATCCCTTAACTGTTCTAGCTCTCCTCCAGTGAGTACGCGATAACCATCGCCAATCCCCATTTGAGCAGCAATTGCATTCGCTGTAGCAGCATGATCCCCCGTGATCATTTTGACGCGGATACCCGCAGATTGGCATTCTTTGATGGCTGCCAACGCTTCTTTACGCGGTGGGTCAATGATGCCCACTACACCTAGCAGTACAAGATCTGAATCGATATCAGAAAAAATTAGCCCTTGATGTTTCACAGAAACAGATTTACATGCAATAGCCAATGCCCTTTGACCGCTATACGTAATTTCACCCACATTTTTATGCCAATCATTCAGGGCTATAGGATAATTTTTTTCACCTCGTCGTTCCATGTAGCAGCGTGACAAAATAACCTCAGGCGCTCCTTTGATATACACAATGCCGTTGCCCTCATGGTTGTGGTGCAGTGTGGCCATAAAACGATGTTCAGATTCAAAGGGAATAATATCAGTGGTAGGCCATGTTTTTCGCAGAAGATCACGCTCGATCCCCGCCTTCATACCAAGAATAATAAGCGCTCCTTCCGTAGGATCACCATGCAATTCAAGTTCATTACCAATATCATGAAATTCAGCATCATTACAAAGCACTGCTCCTTTACAAAGTTCAAGAAAATCAGGGTATGTATTTAGAGGGTTTAATAATTTACCATCGAAATAAAAATCACCGGAAGGCTCATAACCAACGCCGGTTACGTCAATGTGACTACCAGACATACAAACTGTTTTTACCGTCATTTCATTGCGGGTTAACGTCCCTGTTTTATCTGTGCAAATCACTGTGACAGACCCTAAGGTTTCTACCGCAGGCAATCGGCGAACAATTGCATGCCTGCGCGCCATGCGCTGAACGCCGATAGCCAAGGTGATCGTTAAAATGATCGGCAATCCTTCCGGAATAGCAGCCACTGCCATGCCCACAGCGGTCATTAACATGGTTTCAAGGGTATATCCGCGGACAAAAAAACCAAACAGGAAAATAATTGTAGCAACACTTAAAATAATTAGACTGAGCCATTGGCTAAAATTTTCTATTTTACGTAACAAAGGTGTTGTGAGCGGTTGAATCTCTGTAAGTAATTCGCTAATGCGTCCAATTTCTGTGTTTTCACCTGTCCCAACGACAATGCCTGATCCATAGCCTGAAGTGACTAATGTACCCAAAAAAGCCATATTTGTACGATCAGCTAAAGATGTTTCTTCAGGAAAAACTTCCTGTGTTTTTTCTATAGAAACAGATTCTCCGGTCAACATTGACTCGTTGATTTGCAAATTTTTAATATTGATTAGCCGTAAATCAGCAGGCACCTTATCTCCAGGCTGGAGTAAGACAATATCTCCCGGGACAAGTAATTCTGCGGGGATGATAAAACGCTTTTTACTACGCATAACAGTGGTCTGTAAAGGAAGCATCTTGCGAACAGCCTCAAGCGCTTTTTCTGCTTTTCCTTCCTGAACAAAACCAATGACTGTATTTACTAAAACCATAACCAATATCACGCTAGCGTCAGCCCATTTACCTAGAAACACGGTGAAACATACAGCTACCAATAAAATATATATGAGTGCATGGTTAAATTGAGCTAAAAAACGTTTTATCCAATGGCGGGGTTTTGGTGATGGCAACCGATTATAGCCATATTTGGCTAGTCGTTGTTTGGCAAGAGATTCGCTAAGCCCCTCCTCTTGAGTTTGTAGAGAGGTGAATATTGATTCCAGGCTGAGCGAATGCCAATGATGGGAAATATTGACGTGATATTTTTTCTGCATAAGTTATCTTTTCATTAAATATCGCTAAAAGTGCATAATTGCGAATTTCTATTACCAATTTTTTGATTATGCAATATATTAAAGCGCAAGCATTTGAATTATATTTTCGTTAACCCAAAGGTTAAAACACCACTCAACAAAATGATCACCCAATCTTGAATTGATAAGGTATGAAGATCTAAAAAATTTGCAAGTATAGGAATTTGTAGAAATAAAACTGATGATGCCAATGTTGCAATAGCAATAATGCGCGATACTACGGTTCGAAAACCGCTCAATCCAACTACCAAAGCGGCGCTTGTCACACCCAACAAGGCCAACGCCAACCCTCGCGCATATTCTACGCCACCGCCTATTTTCAAAATCCAGATGTAACTTAAAATAACCAACAAAGTCGTATAGACACCAACCGCAATTACACCCCACCAATCACGCTGATAAAAAAACTGGATTTTTGCCTGCTGTTTTTCTGATTTAAGTTTTTGATGTGTGGGTAAATCCTGAAACACCAGCATGCAGGTTGGATGAATAATTAATTCAATCCACACAATATGAATGGGATAATAAAGCAGTGGGTAGCCCAGCAGTGGAATAATTGCCGCAGAAAAAACAAAGGGAATGTGAATCATCAAAAGATATTTAAAGCTTAGTTTTAGATTTTTAAATAATTGTCGTCCTTCAGCGATAGCATTTACAATGCTGCCGAAATTATCATCTAACAAAACAATGGCCGCCACCTCACGTGCACTTTGCGTACCGCGCCCACCCATTGCTATACCGATATCAGCTGCTTTCAGTGCCGGGACATCATTTACTCCATCGCCTGTAACCGCGACGATATTGCCCATTGCTTGTAGCGCTTGAACAAACATGAGTTTTTGAGAAGGAATAGCGCGAGCGATCACATCTATCGTTTGCAATGATTGATATCCATGTTGTTGCAACGCTGCTTCAGCATCACTCGCAGTTATCACGCTAGGATAATTGCCACCTAAGCCAATTTGAGATGCTATTGCTCGTGCTGTTTCGGGATGATCGCCGGTAATCATCAATATACGAATATTACTTTGACGACATGCTTGTACCGCAGCATAGACTTCTTTCCGTGGCGGATCGTTAAAAGAAAGCAGCCCTGCAAATTGATAATTAGCTTCTGGTTCCAGATCAGGTATGGAAGAAGATGTTAACAACAAATAAGCGCAAGCAATTATTTTACAACCTTTACCTGCTAAGTCTTTAATATGTTCGATCCAAATCGCTCGTTCACTATCTGTAAGATTTGATAATGTCAATATAGTTTCAGGTGCCCCTTTGGTAGTAATGAGGTATTCATTTGTACTTTGGACGACGATAGCTGTTTCACGTTTACGTTTTTCAGTAAATGGAAAGACAGCAAGTGTTTCGGGAATCGTAAACTTATACTCACCTTCTGCATGATGATGAATAGCAAAATCTACAGGATCACCACTATTTTTTCGCGAGGCGATGGTGGCAAAATTAAGTAATGTTTTTTTATCTATTCCTTCTGATGGAACTAGCTGTACTAATTGAAGTCGACCCTCTGTTATCGTTCCTGTTTTATCTGAACAAATGCAGGTAACTCTACCGATGTTTTCAACGGAAACTGCACGTCGAACTAATGCTTTTTTTCGTGCAAGGCGATAAACCCCCACACCCAGAAAAAAAGTAAACACCACGGGAAATTCATCGGGTAATGCAGCAACTGCCAGTGTGGCTGCACTTAAAATAGCGTTAACAAAACCAAAACCTTGATAATAACGAACACTGGCCAAAATAATGCAGATTAGCGTTGCGATGGCAATAAGAAATAATACCAATCTGGCAATTGCTTTTTGCAAAGGTGTGATTGCTTGTGAGGTTTGCACCGCCGAAGTAACAATTTCACCATACAACGTTTCTTTCCCGGTATAAACAATGCGTAACAGCGCTCGCCCAGTCAGCAACTGTGCGCCTGCAAAACCCCAAGAATCGTCATCAACAGCCAGCATATCTGGGTCAGTCACCTGCAGTTGCGCCATTTGCTTGTTCACTGGCAAGGATTCACCGGTTAAAGTTGATTCTTCCGCTTGCAAATCTTTTCCAGCGACAATGACACCATCGGCAGGAAAAAAATCTCCGCTATTCACGACGACTAAATCACCGGGAACAATTTCTAGCGCAGGGAGCTTAAGTTCACTGCCATCACGAATGACCGTTGCTGCCGCTGCAAGCTGAGTGCTTAGACTTCGGGTTGAAGCTTCGGTACGCCAATGTAGAAATGCATCCATTCCAATGAGAGGAATGGTGGCTAACAGCAAAATAACGGTTTGATTGTAATTGCCAAAATAGCGAAAAGCGCACTGGTCCCCACCAGAAACCAGATCATCGGATCTAGAAGCGTGTTTTTTGCTAACTCACGCCAGCGATTTGTACTCACCTCAATAATATCGTTTGCACCATATTGCGTTCGCCGCTTTTCAACTTCAGTGCTGTCTAATCCGCCATCAGGAGAGAAAGAGCGATTGATGCGTTCTTGAGAAAATGTTCGGCGCATTAGAATTCCCTATCAGTAAATATCGCCTTCATTGGGCTAACAGTATGAGCAACTGTCTAAATTTACCTTGCCATGTTAGGCTAAAGCCATCATTTTTTGAGCACATAAGGACAAGGACATCCAATGACACATGCCAGTCATTCTCTATATTTGAAACGGCTGGGTATCAATACCTCTATAGAGAAGCCGTTGTTTATATGCACAAAAATTGCCACATTTGCCGCTCTGAAGGCTTTGAAGCACAGGCACGTATTGAAATCACGTTGGGTGAATGTTCCATCATTGCAACCCTCAATACGGTTGATTCTGATCTTTTAAGCTTAGAAGAAGCTAGCTTGTCAAATTATGCTTGGGACCGATTAGCCGCAAAAGAAGGCGATCAAATTTATCTTTCACACCCCAAACCTTTAGAATCTTTGAAATATATCCATTCAAAAATCTATGGGAATGAACTCGATAAAAAAGCACTCACTAACATTATCAACGACGTTGTCAGCGGCAGACTGTCTGATATCCATATCGCCACTTTTTTGACATCAATTGCAGGAAATAGACT
>JAQSWO010000097.1 GCA_029266595.1 Gammaproteobacteria bacterium | reverse complement strand
CATCAGAAAATTTCGAGATCGCAAGATAAACTTATTGCAGTATTCTTTTTCCCTGATCGAGAGAATGCATTTGGTCTACGCGAAGTGGAAATATTTTTTAATATAATTCAAGAAAATATCCGAGAAATGTTAATTGGCGCGTTTGAATATGAAAAATTTCGTGAGATTTTATTAAAACTTACAGAAGGAAAAGATTATCTCACATATAAAGATGCATCAGGAAAGTCGCAGCAATATAGAATCTTTGACGATCTCATTACAATAGTTCAACGCGGGCCCAGATACATATTATTATTAGATTCTTTGATAAAAATTTTAGAGCGATTAAAAAATAAATATCCAGGCGAAGAAAATAATATTGAATTAGAAAAAATTAAAGAATTGCAAGCTTCAATAAAAAATGAATTGGACGCGTTAAACCTTGCTATAGAGATTATTAATATACCTGTATTCACAGAAAAAAAGATGGCGGAAAAAGAATCTCATATGCAAAAAATGCTTCCTGAAGTTATTTCTAAGGCGATAATGCTAGCTTTACTATGCGAGTTCAGGCTGAACTATAGTAGCTTATATACCATTTTCTCTGATGAAAAAGCATATTTTGAAGATTTTCAAAAAAATATAGGACGATGTGAAAATATCCAGACACTTGTTGCGTTTCTCCATAAGGTTATCGCAGAAACTCCTTCCGAAAATTTAGCTGAGGTTGCACAAGTCCTACTTCATAAACGTCAAGCACTTGAAATACAATGCATGTTATTAGCCTCTCCACTAGAAAATCGAAGAACCGAATTACTTAACCTGATAAAAAAATTCCCAGGATATGCAGAGGCAATTAATTGCTTTGCTACACTTTTAAAGAGTAGAGATTTTGAGGCTTTTAAACAAGCAAAAAAACAATATCTTGAAACCTTGCCACCAGAGATTGCAGAGATAATAAACATATGTGACGCTCGTTTCACTCAAGAAGAAGCAGAAAATATATTGGCTAAAAAAGCGATGCAAAAAATATATGCTTTAGAAGAAGCAAATGCAGAGATGATACAAGCAAATGCAGCGCTAGAAAGAGCAAGAAAAAAATTGGAAGAAGTAAAAAGAGCGGAAGAAAAGAATCATACGGAAGAATTAGAACAATTTTCTAGAGAAATCATTACTGCTGCTAATAAAAGCCCAGAATTTGCAATGGAGCTTGGTTTTTTTGCTACGTGTGTAAAAACAAGAAATTTGGAGGGCTATAGAAAAGCCAGGGATGAGTATCTCTTAACCCTGTCTGAAGCAGCACCAGAACTTGCTCAGATGGTAACGAAAGGTTGCGGGTTATTGAAACCTTTGCAAACGAAAGTAGCGGTCTTAAAAAAGCGGCGGCAGAAGCAGAAAAAGTAGCGCAATTTGAGCTCGCTTCTCAAACAGTGGCGAGCTCAAGTTTAAATCCAGTAGAGCGAGAACGAAGTGAATTACAAGAGAAAATGCTTGCTGCTTCTCTAGAACAACCAGCATTTAGATTTTTCATAAGATGTTTATCTTCAAGAGATTTAACGAAATATCAACAGCATATGCTGGGTTTTCCGAATCTCGCGGAAAATTATTCTCAATTGATATCAGCAGGTCAGGAATGGCTAATCAGAAACCCAATTGAAGCAGCAGAAGAGGCAAAAAGAGTCGAACCAACAGCAGTAGATCGAATTAAATTGCCTGGATTAGGAACGAAGGTACTATTCGGTTATAGCCAGCATTTCCCAGCAGCTACACCTAAAGCAACGCGGCTTTCAAGCGAATCTAGTGAAGAAGGAAGCAGCGCACCTATTCCTCCCCCTCCCCAAAATGAGCAGGGTATCTTTCCTGCATAAGAGTATTGTTTCCTCTTTGATTTGCTCGTTCTCTTCCCAGAGCATGGATGGCTCTGGGTCTGTTTTCCAAGAAGCGCCTGTTTTTTTATCGCTACCCTACCCTGCTGATAGAATCCAACTTCTCTTGGTTTTCAGAATTTCTGCAAGACTTAAGAGAACGCCGTTTAAAGGCTATTGAAGTTAGATACCACACAAAAGCGCTTGATCAAATAAATGTATTAAACTACGACCAAGAAATGAAAGCACAAGGTATGAATAAAATCACTAAAATTGGTATGGCATTTTCAGGAAAAAATATTGCCATGATTAAGCCAGGTGGATAACTTTACCTTTAATATCTAGCCTTGGAGAAGGTAAAAAGCAAGATAGAGATTAACAGGATAAAAGAGAGTAGCATGAGCAGTTTGATTCAACGGCATATTATGTCTATATATATAGCACTCGGCTTTGAAGGTGCTGTATTTCAGTAACAGGTCAGCCCCTAGATGGAAAAGAGCAATGTTTTGCCGACCTTGGAGCGAAAATTTGTCTGGAACAGATTTGGACGTAAAGCGCCCAAAGGGTGAATACAACCCGCCGTCGCAGGCGATTTTACGAAGCAATCTAGTTCTCCGTCTTTGCGAGGAGCGATAGCGACGCGGCAATCTAGAGGAGTTATATATTCCCTCAGAGTCCTACGGGGCGTTAGATTTTTTTCTAGATTGCTTTGTCGCTGAGACGGTCGGGCTCTGACCATTTATGCCAAATTTAGTGAGGGTGTGGTCTATTATATGTATAGGTTCTTTTAATGACGAGCGGCAACCTGTTTTATGGGATTATAAACAGATTTTAAACTCTAGGAGAAATATCATGATCAATAATGAAAAGCCACAAGATGAAAAGCAAACATCAACATCAGGTGAATATATTCCATCTTCTTCTGTGGGTGGTACTCAAAAATCTAATCTTGCAGTGAGTGAGAAGTTGCTACGTTTGTTATTTATGCTTTTCTTTGTGCTCTGCCATTATATTATTAGGCTAATAGTTTATGTTTTAGCCATTGCCCAATTTCTTGTCGTATTGGTGACAAGTAAGCCTCACGAAGGCCTACGAAAATTTGGTCAAGCTTTAAGTTATTACGCCTATCAAATTTTACAATTCTTAACCTATAACACCGAAGAAAAACCCTTTCCATTTAGCCCATGGCCTCAGGATAGGTTTTGAGAAATTAGTTTGAAAGAATGATGATTCAGACTGCGAAACACGCCCATTAGCAGTGAGTATGACGACAGCTGTGAAGTGAGTTGGCATAGGGTCTATTTTGTTGTATGGTGTTGACGCTTGTCTTGAGGACAAGTAGGAGCTCCTATTATATAGGTTTTCCATCCTCCCATACTTTAAGGACATCCCCCTATGTTAGAAATCGTTGAACAAATCGTTGGTTTTCTTAACGACGTTTTTTGGTCCTATATTTTGATTATCCTGCTGATTGGCGTGGGCTTGTTTTTCTCCATCAAGACGCGATTTGCTCAGATTGTCCTTTTCAAAGACATGTTGCAGCAGTTGACGGCCAAGCGTCCGGCAGACAAACATAGAGCTATTTCATCCTTTCAAGCTTTTTGTGTGAGTACGGCTTCTCGTGTGGGGACAGGGAATATCGCGGGTGTTGCTATTGCCATATCGCTGGGAGGGCCTGGTGCGATTTTTTGGATGTGGGTGATAGCTATCATAGGCGCTGGTTCTAGTTTAATCGAAAATACCTTGGCGCAAGTTTACAAAGTCAAAGATCCAACGGGTTACCGTGGAGGACCGGCTTACTACATGCAAAAGGGGCTAAACGCTAGATGGCTAGGCGCCATTTTTGCAGTATTGACCATCTTCTGTTATGGCTTTGCATTTAATGCGGTACAGGCTAATACCATTACTTCTGCATTTTCTACTTTTGGCGCAGATCCATTGATGCTAGGTCTTGTATTGGCTCTTCTGACGGGCATAGTCATTTTTGGCGGTATACATCGCATTGCGCATGTAACCCAATATCTCGTCCCTTTTTTTGCGACCCTTTATATCGGAGTCGCACTATTTATTATGATTAAAAATTTCGCTCAGCTGCCCGCAATCTTTACCCTCATTTTTCAAAGTGCTTTTGGTATAAAAGAAGCTGTTGGTGGCGGCATGGGTGCAGCGATTATGTACGGCGTGAGACGAGGCCTCTTTTCAAACGAGGCGGGTATGGGAAGCGTCCCCAATGCGGCAGCGACAGCAGAAGTCAGCCATCCTGTTAAACAAGGTTTAGTGCAAACCTTTGGTGTGTTCGTGGACACTATTCTAATTTGTAGCGCAACGGCATTTATGGTGTTAGTGACTGATGCGCATATTGGTATTGGTTTAGAAGGTGTGCAAATTGCGCAAGCTGCGTTAGTCTCCGAGCTCGGACCGATAGGTAATTATTTTATTACGCTCTGCGTGCTTTTATTTGCGTTTAGCTCCATTATCAGCAACTACTACTATGGAGAGACAAATATAGAGTTTTTAAATACGCATGCGTCAGTTTGTTTTATTTATCGCACTGCAGTGGTTCTCTTTGTAGTGCTGGGGTCAGTAGCGCGCTTAGTAACGGTATGGGATATTGCAGATCTATTTATGGCCCTAATGGCATTGACCAATTTAATCGCGATTATGTTGCTAGGGCGCATCGCATTAGATGTCTTTAAAGACTATGTCGAACAGAAGAAAACAGGAAAAGATCCAGTCTTCAAGGCAAGCTTGATTAGACGTCTTAAAAACACGGATTGTTGGGATTAAATTTCCGCATCATTCAATAGGTATCATCCTCTGCTTGCAAAGGCCCCGCAAGCGCAGGATGATGCCGTTTAATAAGAGAAGGATTACCCAATGGATATTAACCCTAAATATCGAAAACCATTCCCTGCTTCCCAGAAAATTTACCTTTCAGGTAAATATCACCCTGACATTCGCGTGCCGATGCGTGAAGTCACCTTGACTGATGGCAATAAATTTCCCGTATACGATACTTCTGGCATTTACACAGATCCAACGGCTCATATTGACATCACAGAGGGCTTGCCGCCCATACGTGCGGATTGGATTGAGAAAAGAGAAGATACCGAACTCTATCAAGGCCGCGTGGTTAAAGCGGCAGATGATGGCTATGCAGACGCGCACAAAACGGCACACCAGGACTCTGAAAAGCTGCAACGCATCCCTAGGCGCGCGAAGTCAGGAAAGAATGTTTCTCAAATGCATTATGCTAGACAGGGCATTATTACGCCTGAAATGGAATACGTTGCCATTCGAGAGAGTATTCACCACAAAGCTATCAAAGATATTGAACGTGAAGCACGTTTGGCTGGTCATTCTTGGGGTGCGCAAATTCCTCAAGAAATCACACCAGAGTTTGTGAGAGATGAAGTGGCGAGGGGCAGGGCCATCATTCCCGCAAATATCAACCATCCTGAAGTTGAACCTATGATCATTGGCCGAAATTTTTTGGTGAAGATCAATGCAAACATTGGCAATTCTGCGGTGACATCCTCCATCGCAGAGGAAGTGGAAAAATTAGTATTAGGCGTGCGCTGGGGCGCTGACAATATGATGGATTTATCAACTGGTAAAAACATCCACAGCACACGCGATTTTGTGATACGAAACTCTCCCGTTCCAGTGGGTACAGTCCCTATTTATCAGGCACTAGAAAAAGTAGGAGGTGTTGCCGAAGATTTAACCTGGGAAATTTTTAGAGATGTGCTAATTGAACAAGCAGAGCAGGGTGTAGATTATTTTACCATCCATGCTGGTGTGCTCCTAAGATACGTGCCTTTAGCTGTACGGCGTTTAGCGGGCATAGTGTCTCGTGGGGGGTCTATTATGGCCAAATGGTGTTTGAGCCACCATAAAGAAAATTTTCTTTACGAACATTTTGAAGACATTTGCGAGATCATGAAAACCTATGATGTAAGCTTTTCATTAGGTGATGGTTTGCGTCCAGGCGCATTAGCAGATGCCAATGATGCTGCGCAATTTGGTGAATTAGAAACCTTGGGCGAACTAACCCAGATTGCTTGGAAGCATGACGTGCAAACCATGATAGAAGGTCCTGGACACGTACCTATGCACCTTATTAAAGAAAATATGGATAAACAGCTAAGAGATTGCAACGAAGCGCCTTTCTATACTCTTGGTCCTCTCACTACAGATATTGCCCCAGGCTACGACCATCTTACCAGTGGCATTGGTGCTGCCATGATTGGCTGGTACGGTACGGCTATGCTTTGCTATGTTACGCCTAAAGAGCATTTAGGCTTGCCAAATAGCGAGGATGTTAAGCAGGGTATTATTGCTTATAAAATTGCAGCGCATGCAGCAGATGTCGCAAAAGGGCATCCTGTTGCACGTCATAGAGACGATGCCTTATCTCGCGCACGTTTTGATTTTCGTTGGGAAGATCAATTCAATCTTTCGCTGGACCCGGAAACCGCCAAAGCGTTTCACGATGAAACACTGCCACAAGAATCTGCCAAAACGGCAGAGTTTTGTTCTATGTGTGGTCCTAAGTTTTGCTCCATGCATATTAGCAAAGAGCTAAAAGAGGCAGTGGAAGATTTGTAGATTAAGGGTACCTGCGATGAGATTTGTAGTTGCCTGAAACTTAGTTATTACGAGAGCCTTGCTTCGCTAGGCTCAGTCACTTGAAAGGCAAGACACAGTTCATCCAGGAACCTATATTCCTGAAGGATCCTGCGGGTGTTAGATTTTTTCTACATTGCCGCGTCGCTATCGCTCCTCGCAAAGACGATTCATAAAGTCTCTAGCCTGTCTTTGTGAGCCCCTTAGCTCGTCTTTGCGAGCGCTTTTTGCGAAGCAATCTAGGAACATATATTCCCGAAGGGTCCTACGAAATGCTAGATTTTTTTCTGGGTTGCCACGTCGCTACGCTCCTCGCAAAAACAGCCTTAAACCTAACCATTTGTGTCGGGTACTATAAACCAATCCACAGAGGTGTTTTATGGAACACAGTAGTAAATTTCAGACATTAGTTGCTGCTGCGAAGCAGCGTGTCCCTCAAACGAATGTTGGAGAAGTGCAAAAAATGATGGCTGCAGGCGAGCCCTTTCATTTCGTAGACGTTCGAGAGGAGAGCGAATGGCGTAACGGATGCTTACCTAAGGCTATTCACTTAGGGAAAGGCGTGATTGAGCGAGATATCGTGCAAGCCATTCCTGATACGGATGCCAAAATAGTATTGTATTGTGGCGGCGGTTCGCGCTCAACACTGGCTGCTGAGAACCTTATTAAAATGGGCTATAAGAATGTGTGGTCTATGGAGGGTGGCTTTAGGGGTTGG
>JAQSWO010000096.1 GCA_029266595.1 Gammaproteobacteria bacterium | reverse complement strand
AGGAGAGGGATGATGGTCCATGTCGCTCAGGAAGAAAGCAGCGTTGTGTCGGTTTGGCATTGGTTAGTGACTCCTTCAAGGGTTAAATTGCTTTCGTTTCCGAATGTATAGAGAGTTAAGAAGTGTATGCTATTGGCGTTTCATCAGAGAAAGTACGTTGGAAATGACTAGTTTGTTTTTCACGTTCAAGAGGAAATATGGTCAGGGCAGATGAAGATACATCAGTTGTACTTCCATGACTGACATTTGGGTGCAAAAAATAGGTCAATAGGCGAGTGAGAATGGGATCACGACCTAAGAAGCGAGGATTGGAAATAGGGTAGTATGGTCTAAGTGGGTATAAATCATCGGTGGCAGAACTTTCAAATTCTTGCGAATCGTCTAGCTGTCGGTAATCATTTTCTTGGTATTGTTGTGGAGTACTTGCTGCGTCCCGATCATCTGCCATTGGGTCATGGGGCATTATGATTGGTCCTTTGTAAATTGTTGCTGCAGTTTTTTTGGGCAATTATACTTCGAAGTATAGCAAAAACAAGCGTTTGTCTGGTTGGTGTTACATGGACGCTATATTTGCAAAGCAAGAAAGCCTGAATGTTGGCATTGTTTGATTGAGCATGTTTGCGAATATTCCAATAAATCCCAGGAATCCTAAATATTTTTGATTTGCGTGAAGGTAAAATCAAAACATGGCACAATTTGATGAATTGTTTCTCGTTTCCACGTAGAGTATGGAACGAGCACAAAATCTCCTTGTAATGGCGTTAGTTTTGAAAAAAACAGGCCAAGTTTATTCAGGATTTTAAATCTCTTAATAAATCCTTAAGGTTAAAGGTAGTAAACTATCGAAGTTCTTTAAAGGCGAATGGCTTCACTAGGTCTAATATTCTAACTAACTGTGAGTCGCAAATATGATAGAACCATCCGACCAATCTCAGGATACGACATCAGAGTCTCATAAGTACGCATATTCTCCATTGCGTAAATTTAAACACCTGTGGAGGGATATAAAAGATACCTGGGAGGAGCTTTTTCTTTCTGAACCTGTTCGAGAGCTTTTTGCTACAGAAGAAAAGAGGCAAATAAAGGCACGTGCCGGAATGGAATGGCGTAGCTTACCGGACGAAGAGCAAAGAGATGGAGAGCGGAAATATAAAGCTACGTTAAGTGTCGCCAAAAGGGTCACAAACGCAGAAGTTCAAAGGGCAGGTATAGCGAATGCACTGTTTGTAGATGTCGACCCTGCTAGAGTGTTTGATGATATAACACCTACACTTAAAATATGGCACGCACTAGGTTTAGAAGGTAAGGAAATTCCCGATTGGTTAAGGTGGATTGGCAGTATTCCCTTATTGGGTATGCCGGTTGTCATATTGTACTCTTGGATAAGATGCTTGCTCACTCAGCCTTGGGTGGGGATCCCTAAAACCATTAAGGCGGTTTTTGGGTTATTGCGTAGCGCGTTTAAATTTGTGCGAGAGGTAATATACGCGACCATTGATCTTGTTGAGTGGGTTTTTCGTTTTGCTCTTCTGGAAGATATCGATCATGGTAAAAAATTCTTGCCTGCCTGGGCACGTACTCTTTTGTCATTTCTCTTACTGGCGCTTCTTTTTACCGGCGTTGGCGCTGCTGTAGGGTTCATTTCACTCCAATCACTCCAGTTGTATCCTATCTTAGTGCTAGCGGAAATCTTTATTGGATATTTAGCACTTTCATTGTTCCTATTGACAATAGGTGTGCGAAAAGAAGCCATTTCTTATGCCGAGATTTTCAATCCTCTCTATATAATTGCATTGATTCCTTGGGTGCTAGTGGTCGCGCCGTATAAAGCTTTTGCAAAAGAAACAGCACCTGGAGATAGATGGCGGTATGTTGTTTCTTCTTTGGGTATCGGCATGGTCACCTGGTTAGTGATCGTGTTGCCCGTTTATAGACTATCAAAATTGCTGTTAGGCGCTGGATCATTTTCAAATATTAAGCGTTTGCTTATCACGCTAAATAGCATCGATGATGTGATGATGCTTTTTAGGCCCCGACGTTTAGCAGCACTTGAACTGGACAGCAAAAGAAGGCTAGAGAAAAAATCAGGTCGGCCCTACGTAAACGGCTCATTATCCAGAAAAGCTAAAACGGTAGTCCGTACTATCTTCACATTTATTGACATCTTATTTGATGCCATAGGTAGCTCCATTGATTTCAGCAGCGAGGATGCCCGATTAAAAGCACAGTTTTGGCTCACTATCGGTGGCTATGGGATGATCATGACCACACTGATATTGATGAAATTATCTGTATCTTTCTTCGTCTCGCCTTATGTTTTTTTTGCATTGGGAGGAGTAATACTGCTCAGCGCATTGACTGCTGATATATGGTTAGACCCTAACGCCAGTTGGTTGCAGAAAATAGGGGCGATTTTTATTCTTTTAAGACAATTATTTTTACCTAAAACAAGCGCGGACCGTGTAAAAGTTTGGTTTGTCATACTATTAGTGGTGCTGAGCTTTTCGGCAATACCCTACCTATTTAGCCTACCTATCTTATCTCCAATGGCCATGATGTTTTACATATTGACATGCATGTTTCTGGTGATCATGGTTGGCTGTTCTGTATTAGATAAATTGGGGTATCCGGTGCCATCACCATCAGGTGATTGGCGCGAGGCGACTCGAAAAGGTGCAGTGAGGCCCATGGATGATCCTCGGTTTTACATGAAAGAAATGATGCGTTTTGGGTCTGCAGTCAACCGCGAGCATCAGTCAGGTTATTTACCTGCTTGTGATATAGATGATCATAGCGTGATACAGCTACTAGAAGATCAAAAATACCGTATAGAACCTAGAGGCCCAGTCTTAAAGACAGGACATATTTTGAAAAAAGTCTATGAAGTGCAAAAATCTGGAGCGCTTTATAGGATTAAGTGTATTTATCACTTGGATTTTTCAGCACGGTTAGTTACGGGACAGAGAACTATCTCATTGGAGTATGCTTATGATGGTTCGCGATATTGTGCCGTAGGCACAGGTGAGCCCGGAAAAGCTTTGACGGGAGCAGTAAGTGATTTAAAAGCGCTTCATCTTAAGCATTTAGAAACATTACCTGAAAATGAAGCTACTCGAATTATTAAATTTGTTGAAATCACTGAAAAAACAATCAGAGAAAACACGGACGAACATTGCGTTGTAGCCTTTAAAGGAAGAAGCACTGTCGGTATAGGTGAGAGTGAAGAATGGCAGCTTTTTTCCCAATGGGAGGATGGTTATTTTCATCGATATATGAAGGAAGATTTAGAGAAGCGTCCTGAGCAATCTCTTCGTGTTTTTAATACGGATACCACGTACAGATTTGAACAAGATGGTAGTGTGACAATATATAATGAGCAGGAAAGGGCTGAGCGAAAATGGGAAGATACAGAAGAACGAGAAAAACTGGGCCGATCAGCAATAGCACCATATTTAGATGCCATTAGAGAAAGTGATAAAGACGTATTATCTGCAGTTCTTGATCTTCCTAGCACAGAATCTGATTCACCTATTATAGAACTTCGTGAAGAATTGCAGCAGGAATTACAGATACGGGATTCGGTCATAGTATATTCGGAGGACGTAGTCACGGTTGGAACTGAGCTGCTTCAACAGTTAGCCATTGGATCGAATGCGTGTGAGCAGAATAAAGAATATGCTTCAAGCAAAGTGCTAGAAGTCATTGGGAATGCCGATAAAGGATTATTGGACCCTGCTCGAGATCCAAACCGTTTTGCGGATGCGGTGCATAAGATAAAAACAGCGCTTAAATCAGAAGTTAGAGCAATAGAAAAAGCACTTGGTGAAGATTGGGAACATGTTTCTTTTGATTCGCCTCAAGCAGTGTCTGAAGTTAAGGCCACAGAGAGAAGAGTTTTTTTCTCTCGTCCGCTTCGCGTTGCTTCTGGTTCTCCTCAGTTTCAGGCTGATTCCAACTCCAACTCCAACTCCAACTCCAACTCCAACTCCAGTTCCAATTCCAATTCGCCTCGTTCTATTTCTGATTCATCTGTGGATTTTGATCCTGACTCACTCTCCCGTGCTTCTGAACTTATTAAAACACATCAATTTGCCGAAGCAATCCGTTGCCTACATTCTTATAAACAACGAAAAGTAAAGGAATTATTAATGGAGGGTATTGTTGCGTTATTCCCCAATGATTCGAGACAAAGTGTAAGGATGCAACTTTTCTCAAGCTGGTTTAACTGGAAGGAGTTTTTTTCTAAAGCTAACAGACTTATTAATGGGCTTGTGGAATCTCGTAAAAGTGAACTTGTATCCGATAGAAAACTCAATGCAGCTTGCCTTATTGATAATTATAGATTTGATGAGGCTGTTAAGGAGCTGGAGTTAGATGGCTGCGAACGAGAGCACATAAGATATTTACTAGGGGAATATATTTGCGCATTGTTACCTAATGAACTGTCAAAGCAGTCTGCAAAATGTGAACTTATAGGACAGCTCGGCTGGGATGATTTTTGTGTTGTGGCAAGAAAGATAATTAAAGAATCTGCTTTACGTTGCCTTGCTTCTGAACATGAGGATGAAAAATCCGGCAATGATCAGTCTACCTCTATGTTTCCATACCATTTCCTCAGAAAAATGTTGCTGCACGTGGAATCTGGTGATTTGTCATTATTGATTCAGGAATGTGCTAGATATAAAGAGGACACAAAGAAAAATAATGACAGAGTGAAGCTAAAAATTAGATTGGCATTTATGATCGAAGTAGAAAATGATAGATCATTGCTTGATTTGTGGTCAGACCTAGAAAAACGTATTTATCAAATAGAAGCTAGTCCTCCCTTAGCAGGCATTGACTATCCAGCCGTTTACGATGTCTTCTTAAAATTGGTTCAAGCTAAACAATATAAGCTTTTAGTAGGCCTATCAAACTTGTTCGAGGTGGAAAAATATCCATCTGTAATGCTTGCGGCGTCCGTTCAACAAATACTACGTTTGATCCAAACCCAACAATATCAGTGTGCGGATGGATTTTTTAATTTGATTGAGTATGGAGAAAATAATACAGTTAACGATCTGATAGACCTTCTTGAGACTAGAGAAGTAGAGAAGCAAGAAGTAAACAAGCGAGTAGCAGTTCAGATGTTTAACTTATTACGAGACATAAGTCCTGTCAGGTTAGAACGCATTAAAGCATTGTTAGCTATGTATGAAGACGACCCTGAAATTGTAGAAGCATTGCTTGCGCGGATAAAAAACGGGAGTTACGACCTTGGTGGTAATAAGCCGCTAGAAAAAGAAGTAGCTGATTTAGACATCTCCATTGAGCAGGAAGATCTTTCTGAGCTATTCCTTGAGACATTGCGATCAAATTGCTTTGGTCCACCTAAACCTCAACCGCTAAGTGTAAAAGACAAACAAAAGTGTGATAGAGGGGGAGATGAAGCCATTTCAATAATGATCAACAATCTGCGTGAGGAAGATGGTCGACTAAATGCGCATTTTATTTATAGTTTAATTCAGAACGATAAAGCAGAGGATAAAGCAGAAGGTCCAGCAGCAGCTGTGGCGGAAGTAAAAGCTGCAGATGGAGTGGTAGCAGCACAACAGCAGGAAGCAGAAAAACCGGAGCAAACGAAGGAAGCAAAGAAAGCTCAGGCAAAAAAGTTTCTGAACCGTATATCGAAGGCCAATGAAAAAGGACTAGTTAAAATAAAGGGAGAAATAACAGCAGAGAGAAAAAAAGCTTTGGCCAGAATGGGAGGAGGCGATCACTTGCGACAGCAGCCTCAGGTTGTTCCAGTTCCAGAAGAGCGTAAGGAAGAAGTACCCAAGTTTGTTGAACAAGAAGAAGATCTTAGAATGCTATTCGCTAGAGCATTACAATTGGGCTGGTTCGGCGATACTAAGAGGGAGGAG
>JAQSWO010000162.1 GCA_029266595.1 Gammaproteobacteria bacterium | reverse complement strand
GATTGGTAACGTTTATTTTGTTCGTCTAGTTTGAATAGCCAGTCCATGATTAACATAGCTGGATGGGTATTTAATAAGTGGTCGCGTACCTTTTGGTCAATGGGATGCTGCATCTGCGGGAAGAAAAAAAAGACGCATAAGAGCTCAGGGTAATGTCCTGGATCGTGTTCAGCAGGCCCAGGTACGATCGGACTGGCAAAGGCTAGATCATTATCTACACCAATGATCCGCTGTGAATTTGTTCGGGGAATCACCAGAAAATTATCAGCTTTGGCGTCAGCTGGTCGAGTAAGTAGAGAGACGATGACTTGAACAGAAAAATTAAATGAATCGAGCTGCTTGTAAAAAGCTTCCCAGTCATATTGAAGTGTATGGCGAAGATTTGGGCCTAGCACTGCTTTAGAGGCAACATAAATATGTGAACACTCTGGGCCCTTGACCCGCAGTAAGCGTGTGGGTGCTGTCCCTACACCTGCTACTACGTCATAAAAAGCTGTTACGGCAAATTCCATGCCAGGCACACAATCGTTACCTTCTGGGCTTAGTTTAAAATATAAATCTCCTGCTCTTATCACCGTATGCATGCCAAAGTCGTTATTGTCTCGCTTTAGTTTTTCTAATGGCAAAGCGAGACAACTTTTTGCTGCCGGCGTTAAATATCGCGGTTTACCTAACCCCAGTAGAGAGTATTGTTTAAAGATTTGATCGTGTAGTGTGCCTGCTGAACAAGCTTCAGCTAAGGATGTTTGATAGTCATGATAATAGGCATCCAGTCTCTGAAGTGCCTCGCACAGTTCAGGATAGGCAGATAGATGGGTTTTTATGCATTGTCCAATCAACTCACGGACGGCAATCATCTCTTTTTGTGCGTGCGGGGTAATAACCTCTTTGGCCTCAGCCTCTTTTGGCTGTTGTACTCCTTGGGGAGGCTTAGCAATATTCAGGTTATATTCGGCAGTTATCGTATCTAAGTCCACCAATTCCATAGGTGCTTTAATAGCGCTATAGAGTTGTCTCATCACTTCTGATTGAGCATTTTGCAAGGAGAAATTTGCTCGAAGAAAATCTGCTAGCTGCTGTCTTACCTCTTCAGGTACCGCTGCTTCAGTAAGCATGAACAGGTTGTCATTCATTGCTTTTTCTTCTAATGGATAACTAGTTGCCGCTCCTGAATCGCTTCGGTTGCGTGCCTCACGTGCAGCATCATCGTATTGTTGCTTCCCAAGCTCCTGTATGCGTCGTAAGCTCATTTGTTGGCAAAGTGTCAGCGCGCGCGATAATGGGATATTTTCTGAGAGTGAGGTGAGATCACGCAGCAATGGAAGCTCTTCTGACGATGTGAATTCTTCTAAAATTAGCCGAGTGATGTCAGGAAATTCTTGCTCAACGCTAATCTTCAGTAAGTTGTTGCGTTCTTCAATTGTTAATGATTTCTGTGCTTTGCGTTGCACCACGATTCGTTGAAGTACATCTACAGCGTGATAGGTGATGACATAATTCAAAGGATCTTTACCACATCTTTTGAACGCTTCTAAAAAGGATTTTATTTCTGGGGAACGCGTCAAATTGTAAGCAAGACTACCATGACGATTGCGCTCATCCACGGATGCACCACCTTCCAATAATAGCCAGCGTACCCTATTGTTATCCTGTTCCTTAATACTTGCCCCACCTTCTGGTGATAGCAAGTATTGGACAGTGGCAAGGTGGCCTTTCCCAGCTGCAAGTAGGAGTGGCGTAACACCCATATGATCGCCATCTCCAGCGCGAACAACACCTTCAGATATCAGCCAATGTGTTATAGGCAGCAAATCTTCTACTGCCGCATAATGCAGCAATGTACGCCCTTCTGAATCCCGAAGGGGTACTTGTCCTGCCGCATGGTTGGCGTAGGTGCTTTGGATGGTGGAAGGGTTATCTGAAAGGCACAATGCTTCAAATACGGGTGAAGACCAGATGGCGCCTCGCTCTTTCAGCATCTGGAGTAGTTCTCGCTTTTCAGCCAACGGCCAGCTCGCAGCCATCCATAGATATCCTGTCAGTAGACGATTATTTCGCTTAATAACGATATCTTCGGCTGAGGTTGTTTCTAATAGCTTTCGAAAGGCTACTGAATCTGGTCGACCCACTGCTCGGAAAAGCGCATCTGTGTTACTCGCAGCATCGCTTGTATCTATATATGTTAATCTACCAGGTGAATTATTATGGCTCTGCGCTCGTGCCTCTTCAGCGCTAGATGGGGGGGTATAACTAGTTTGCTTTTCTTCCATGGCTAGCTCGCTTCCGTTATTTGCGTTAAAAGATAGAATTTGAAAAAAGGTGTATGTCTTTAAGCTTTTGATTTTTAAGGACTACTAAGGTAAAAGATTAGCTCTTAGATGGAAACTACCATCTTTTGCCCATTCTGGATTACCGTGTTGTGCTGAATGCTCCTTGCAAAGACGGCTTAAAACCTAGACTTTATGTAAATGCAAGTGAGTGGTGGTCTTATATCTATTAAGAGAAATTTAAAAATGGAATAAAGGAATTAGGATGATATATTTTTGGTGAAAAAACAACTTTTACAATATATTTTCATAAAAATTTCTTACGGTTCGCTGACATGTACATCAACATTTTAATTAAATTGTTAAAAGTGTGAGTAATGTAAGATTCTT
>JAQSWO010000008.1 GCA_029266595.1 Gammaproteobacteria bacterium | reverse complement strand
GGGAAATGCCATAAGAAAGAATGGAAACAATGCCTTCAAATGCTTGCTGTAACTAGGCCTCCAGGCTTTTTATGAGAAATTTTGTCGTGTGCAGAGTGATTTTTTTTCTATATATGGCAAAAATTTGATGATCTTTCTTTTTGCGAATTCTTTTGTTTGGTACTTCGTTTTTGTTTTTTTATAGGATCGGTTTTTTAAATTTGATTAGATATGGGTAGATATTTTATGCCAAATATTATAATTGTTAAAGACTATTTGTTAGCGCTACACAAAAAGCTATGTGATGTTATTGAAGCTATTGATGGGGCAGACACAAAATTTTTCTATGATCATTGGTCTAGCGATAAAGGTAGTGGTGTGACTTGTGCTTTAAAAAATGGGGAACATATAGAGAATTGTGGTGTTAATTTTTCACATGTATTTGGGCAACAACTCCCTCCTGCTGCAAGTAGCCGACACCCTGAACTGGTTGGTAGACCTTTTGAGGTAGTTGGTTTGTCGCTGATCATTCATCCTAAAAATCCCTACGTCCCCACCTCACATTTTAATCTACGTTTTTTTCTTTCCAGTCTTACAGATGGAACTCCTATTTGGTGGTTTGGAGGAGGATACGATATGACGCCTTATTATGGCTTTGAGGAAGATTGTAAGCATTTCCATGAAACGGCTAAAAAAGCTTGTGATCCCTTTGATGAAAACCTCTACCCCATGTTTAAAAAAGCAGCCGATGAGTACTTCTATATCAAACATAGAAAAGAGCCGCGTGGGATAGGCGGTATTTTCTTCGATGATATGCATGCTTGGGATTTTGACCGGACGTTCGAATTTGCCAAGAGTGTAGGAAACAGCTTTATTTTGGCTTATACACGCATCCTAGTAAGAAGGATGCATACTCCTTACACACAGAAAGAGCGAGACTTTCAGTTGTACCGGCGTGGTCGATATGTAGAATTTAATCTGGTCTATGATAGAGGAACTTTGTTTGGATTGCAGTTTGGGGGGAGGATTGAGTCTATTTTAATTTCATTGCCAGCAAATGTGCGCTGGGAGTATGATTGGCGCCCCCAATCTGGCAGTCCAGAGGAGAAGCTATATGAGCATTTCTTGGTGCCACGTGATTGGGCAGATTATGAATCTCCTGAAGGCCAACCAAATAAGGCATGAAGTTTACTTAATTTTTTGCATTACCCTTAAGATGCTGAAAATCAGTGTCTTGAAATTGGATGGGTATATGTAAGGTTTTCCCGGATTGCTTTGCAAAAATAGCTTGCACGGCGGATCTCAATTAAAAAATAAAACGCAGCTCTCGCTTATGAAAACAACTCTCCAGCACTACCTACGCCAAGCTGTTCAGCAACTCTGCGATACCGGAAAACTTCCCGCTCAAGCGAAAGAAGCACCTATTCAGGTCGAACGTGCACGCGACCCAAAGTTTGGCGATTACGCTTCCAATATTGCTATGATTCTGGCCAAGTCTTGCCAACAAAACCCCAAACTTATCGCGGAAGAACTGGTATCAGCCTTAGATACTATTTCAAATGTGCACACTGTTTCGGTTGCCGCCCCTGGATTTATCAACTTCGGCGTCGAAGATGCATTTTTTCATTCAAAAATGGCTGAAATTATCGCTCAGAAAGAGGCTTATGGTCAGATTGATTATGGCAGAGGAGAGAAGGTTCATATAGAAATCGTTTCAGCAAATCCGACCGGTCCTTTGCATGTAGGACACGGCCGCCTCGCTGCCTATAGCGCTAGTCTTGCCAACGTGTTAGCAGCAGCGGGTTTTAAAGTACATAGAGAATATTACGTCAACGATGCTGGTCGACAGATGCGCATTTTAGCTACCAGCGTTTGGTTGCGTTATTTAGAAATCATGGGGGAGGGTGTTCCCTTTCCAGGTAGGGGATATAAGGGAAGCTATATCATTGATATCGCACGAACCCTTCAAGAGGATTATGGCGATCAGTTTTTTCAATCTGCTGCAATGGTGTTTGCCGATGTCCCACCAGATGATGAGGCGCATGAAGAAGCACACATCGATGCATTAATTGAACGTGCAGAAATGCTATTGGATAAGTCAAATTTTAAGCTTGTTTTTGACCGCGCGATGAACAGCATACTTGACGATATTCGAGAAGATCTGTCTGAGTTTGGTGTGATATGTGAAGAATGGTTTTTAGAAAGCAAACTGCTAGAAACAGGTGATATTGATGAGGGTATCGAGCGACTGAAAAAAGGCGATTACCTCTACGAAAAAGATAATGCTATGTGGTTTCGTTCGACCACTTTTGGTGATGAGAAAGACCGAGTGGTTGTGAGAGAAAATGGCCAACCTACCTATTTCGCTTCAGACATAGGCTATCACCTCAATAAGCTTGAGCGTGGGTTTGATCACTTAGTTGACGTATACGGAGCAGACCACCATGGTTACATTGCGCGGCTCAATGGCTTGTTGCAAGCGTTGGGCGATGACCCCAAAAAATTGAATGTACTGTTGGTGCAATTTGCTATTTTATATAGAGGTAAAACTAAAGTTTCCATGTCTACGCGAGGGGGAGAATTTGTAACCTTGCGTGAACTGCGTGAAGAAGTGGGTAATGATGCCGCGCGGTTCTTCTACATTATGCGTAAGAGGGAGCAACATTTAGATTTCGACCTTGAGTTAGCTAAATCCGAATCCAATGATAATCCTGTCTACTACATACAATATGCACATGCTCGTGTGTGCAGTATCTTTCGCCAGCTTGCACAAAAAAATATGGCTTGGGACCAAGCGCAGGGTGAAGCTTCGCTTGCTTTGCTCATACATCCCCATGAAAAAGCGTTATCCCGCCAGTTGGCTCGATTTCCAGAATGTATTGAAATGGCGGCAGTTGCCAATGAGCCTGCAGTAGTGGCCACCTATTTACACGAATTAGCGAATGGCTTTCACTCTTATTACAATGCACATGTATTCCTTGTGGAAGAGGAGGAGGTCAGAAATGCTAGGTTGTATCTGGTAGAGGCGACACGCCAGGTATTACGGAATGGTTTAACTTTATTAGGGCTCTCTGTTCCGGAAGTTATGTAATTGCCTCCCAATCTCTGTGCAAAGAATTATACGCTTGCAAAAATCGTAATAGATCACCTCCCTGCCAAGACCGGGAAAAGATGGCCTTTCTATCTAGGGGCTGAGCTGTTACCAAAAATCTTTCTTTTTGCCACTTCTTTTATTCAGCCTCTATTTCTGTCGTGTAAAGGTACGAGCGGCATAAACTGGATAATTTCTTGAAAGTGATTTTCCTGCTGAGGAGGGAAAGGCTACGGTATTGCAACTTGTCTTAAGGTAAGCCATATTAGTCCATCCGATGCCGATGACCACCAGAGAAATTTTATGAGAAGATGGGTTCTCCTGCCATTGACAATTATTACACTACTGCTTGCGGCGGTATTGCTAGGTATGCCGTTGATCGTTGGCATGGTCGTTCAAGATAAATATACTGCTATGTTAGCGCAGTTCTCTCGCACTGAACCTGTTGAAATAAAAGTAATAAGTTATCAGCGTCATTGGTTCAGCTCAGATGTTGTCATAGAAGTCAGCTTAGACCCATATGAGCTACTGAAAATGCCTGAATATGCGGTCGATCATCAGTTTGTTCCATTCATACTCACCCAAAAAATTCATCATGGGCTACTTTTGCCGGCCACTCCCCAGTTAATCAATAGCTATGCTCCCTTGGACTTAAAGGCGAATTTTAGGCAAATAGCCAATTGTATTGGCCTTGCTCTGATTCACAGTGACCTTGAACCTGCAATAGGCAAGATAGATGCCACTAGTATCATAACGCTTAATGGTGCATTGACGAGTACGTTTAAGGCGCCGGCACTTCATTATCACTCGGATACTTTGGGTGTCGCCATTGATGCTAATGATGTGGCATTCACGCTTTTCAATACCGCCGACCTTAAAGTCATGAAGGGGATGTTCCATACCGAACAACTTTTATTTGAATCGCCAGAGCTTATTCAACAAGTAGAGCGGCTAGATACTCACTTCGATTTAGTGAAAGGAAAGGATGACCTCTTGTTTGGCACAAGAAAAGTGGCAGCAGGTTCTGTAAACTGGCAGTTATCAGTGGCCAGTAGAGCGAGTATTGGACTAAAGAACGTAGAAATGTCGTCAATCAGTACACTGTCGAATGACAAGATAGATACGCAAACTAAACTGCTGATAGAAGATCTGAAGGTCGATGACTTTCATTATGGTCGTCAAGAAGTCGATCTATCTGTTGGAGCGATGGATTTACCCACTTTTCTTCTTTTCAGAACAGATCTATCTAAGATTGCAGCAAGTGATACTGTCTCTTTGTCAGACATTGGCAAATACATGGATGCTACGTTGCCCCTATTGAGCAAAGGTATGAAGATTGATCTGAACAAGCTTTATCTCTCTACTCCTTGGGGCATTGCTCAGATAAATGCAAAAGCATATTTTTCGCCAACCACAGGACCTTCTTATTCCCTGGAAGATATTCTTGATGGCTTATCGGTGGACATGCATATTGAACTTCCGAGTGTATTTTTTGTTAAGTTGATAACGGTTGCAGACCCATTGGCTGGTTTTGTAGGATTACCACCACTGGATGTGCCGCAGGACAAAATAAGGGAACAAATAGAAGCATGGGTGAAGGGTGGTTCACTGATCCCCATGGATAAAGGCTTTGTTATTGACTTGACTTACAAGAACAGGCAATCCTATCTAAATAACAATCTATTTGATCCCGAGAAATTTTCGGCGCAAAAAGTGCAAAAAAATCCCCCAAAAGAGATGGAGGCGCCACTTTTGCCGCCTTCTGAGATGCCAGATCAATCTATAAAAGAGCAATAGTAAAAACAAATGGCTAGAAGAAGAAAGAAACGAAAAAGCGCACAAACACCCTACCAGGGTTCAGCTTGGTTAATACTGGGTTTATTGCTCGGCTTAGGTGTTGCTGCTGCAATGAACTGGGAATCTGTCCGAAAATACCTCATCACTGTCATGGATATAGAGGTTGAAAAGCCGCAATCCACAGTCGCGTCGGCTGTCCCCTCTAAATCGAAGCCAACGGAAAAGCCGAAGAAGCAAAATAAAAGCCCCGAATTCGACTTCTATGATATTCTCGCCAATAAAAAAGTCGATGCCTCTAAAGGACCGATGCCTTCTGAAAAACGACCATCGAAATCTGAGCAGGAAGCACCGGCGGCTAGTGTATCCGCTGTTGGTGAGGTACCGGCGCGTTCGCCGACTATGGTGGCTGAGACAGCTCCTTCTGTCCCAAATGCAGACACAGCACCCAATAATACCAGTAAGCCTATTGAGCCAGGCCAACGTTACATCGTACAAATTGCCTCATTTTCAACGTATCAAGAGGCTGATCGTTTGAGGGCGGAACTCACCATGAACGGTTTTGATGTGCATATTCAAAGCATTCAGCACGATAATAAGGCAAGGTATCGTGTCAACATGGGCCCTTATGCATCAAAAGAGCTTGCTGTTGCTAAACAAGCTGATTTGCGACAGCACAATGTTTCTAGTCTGTTGGTTAAGCAGTAGTAGTTATAATGTATAACAGGTCAGCCCCACTGATACCGCTTGCCTTTAACAGCTCTTTCCCCTTTAGCTATATAACAATGGTTTTTTGGAATCTGTATTTTCAGTGAGGAATGTTATGCAACAACAATTTAGAGGAACGACCATTCTCTCCGTTAGACGCGGTAACCAGGTTGTAATAGGAGGCGATGGCCAGGTCACCATGGGTCAAGCCGTTGTCATGAAAAGCAACGCGCGAAAAGTGCGGCGCTTATACGATGATAAAATTATTGCAGGATTTGCAGGAGGTACGGCGGACGCATTTACGTTGTTTGAGTATTTTGAGAGTAAACTGGAAAAACATAGTGGGAACCTCACACGTGCAGCTGTTGAATTGGCTAAAGATTGGCGTACGGATAAGATACTCCGACGGCTAGAAGCGTTGATTGCTGTTGCAGACACCAGCACTTCTCTAATCATTACTGGTATGGGAGATGTAATTGAACCAGAAGAGGGGATCATGGCTATCGGTTCTGGGGGTGTTTATGCTGAATCTGCGGCTAGAGCCTTATATAGGCATACCAAAATGGATGCCAGGCAAATTGTAGAAAAGAGTTTGCAGATTGCTTCTGAAGTATGCGTGTTTACTAACAGTAATTTTGTTATTGAAGAATTAACTGTTTAGGGGCCGCCGAATAATTTTTTTATACTCTTCGCTAATATGAGACAAAAAATGACACCTGAAATTTCCATAGATATTAACGCTACCATGACTCCCAGAGAGATCGTTGAAGAGCTTAACCGCTACATCATTGGCCAAGATGCAGCCAAGCGAGCTGTAGCCATTGCCCTTCGTAATCGTTGGCGCCGTGCGCAATTACCTCCTGAACTGGCCCAGGAAATTAGCCCCAAAAATATTCTGATGATTGGTCCAACCGGTGTTGGTAAAACCGAAATTGCAAGAAGATTAGCTGGGTTGGCCAAGGCGCCATTTATCAAAGTAGAGGCAACTAAGTTTACTGAAGTAGGTTATGTGGGACGAGATGTTGAGTCCATCATTCGCGATTTGGCGGATACAGCCGTTAAGTTGGTTCGCGAAAGTGAGATGTCTAAAGTGACCAGCCGTGCAGAAGAAATGGCTGAGGAACGTATCCTGGATATTTTGGTGAATCCCGGAAAGTCTAAAGTAGGGGCAGCATTTGGGCTGGCTACAGAGGAAGAAAAGAAAATCGCACGAGAAGAAAGCAGTGCGACGCGCCACATATTTCGTAAAAAGCTTAGGGAAGGTCAACTAGACGAGCAAGAGATCGACATAGAACTAAGCGCCTCAGTGGGTATAGAGATTATGGCGCCTCCTGGCATGGAAGAAATGACCAGTCAGTTGCAGAATATGTTTCAAAATATTTCTGGCGGCAAAACTAAGCAGCGTAAAATGAAAATTAAAGATGCGCTCAAGCAATTAGCAGAAGAAGAAGCCGCCAAAATTGTTGATGAAGACGAAATTCGATCATTAGCCGTTGAAAGTGTTGAGCAAAACGGGATCGTCTTTATTGACGAAATTGACAAAATTACGCGACGTGGTTCTCAGTCTGGTGGAGGTGCTGATGTTTCGCGCGAAGGTGTGCAACGCGACTTGTTGCCACTTGTTGAAGGTTGTACCGTTTCCACCAAGTACGGCATGATCAAAACGGATCATATTCTCTTTATTGCGTCAGGTGCTTTTCACTTATCTAAGCCGTCCGACATGGTTCCAGAACTGCAAGGAAGATTACCCATTCGTGTAGAACTCAAAGCGCTGACAGCTGAGGATTTTGCGCGCATTCTTACGGAGCCTGATGCTTCGCTGGTGACCCAATATACCGAGCTGTTGGGGACAGAAGGATTCAGGCTGAAATTTGCGAAAGATGGGGTTAGAAAGATTGCAGAGATGGCTTTTCAGGTGAATGAGCGATCGGAGAATATTGGAGCAAGGCGGTTATACACAATTTTGGAGCGTTTGTTGGAAAATATTTCCTTTGAGGCAACTGATAGAACCGGCGAGACACTGACAGTAACGGCAAAGTATGTCGAAAAACAACTGGTCGATTTGGTGAAAGATGAGGATTTGAGTAAGTATATCTTGTAGGAGTGACTGTTGTTTATTAATAGACCAGCTCCCTGCAAGATCGACAAAAGATGGCTGCTTCTAGCTAGAGGGGCTGAATATTGCTAGAAAGGTATGCTCAATAAGGGCGTATAAATTGAAGCTCCGTTCACGCAGTTTGTTCTAAATAAAGTCAGGCATTCAATCTTTTCCTCTATCACCCCACACTTTACTTTCTGTTTTAACAACGCTGCTATTGCTTCAGGATGATGTTTGCCTTTCACCAGCGTAATATGAGGTGTGAACAAGTATTTTTCTTGAGGAAGGCCGGAAGAAACTAGCGCGCTATTCACCCTATCAAATAACGTTTGAAGCCCGGGTGTTTTTTCGACACCTAAAGCGATTAGGCAGGGATGTTGGGCAGACGGTAACGCAATCAACTGCGCTGTCTTAATAAAAAAGGAGCGAGTATCACTTAACGCTTGTTTGACAATGCTGGTGTACTTTTCAGCTTCTATGGATGTTAGCTCTCCTAAAAAGCGTAAGGTGATATGTAAATTGTCCCGGGGTGTCCAACGCAAATCTGCTTTTGTCGTTTCCTTGCTTTGTAGAAACGCCATACAATCTACGAGCTTTTGTTTAGACGATACGTCCATTTCTAATGCAAAAAATAAGCGCTGAGTTGTTCTTTCCATTTGGTTCTCCCATCAATTTAGATTGCCACATCGCTATCGCTCTTCGCAAAAACGAGAAGGACGGATTGCTTCGCAAAAACCGCTCGCAAAGACGAAGGATGATAGCTTTGGTTAGTACATGATAATGTAATAATTTTAATTCCTAGATAGAAACGGCCATATTTTCCTAATTTTGGCAGGAGGTGGTTATGATGACATCCCTGTCATCAAAGGTTTGCCTTTCAATCCTGTTGCTGCCTCAACTTAGTGAGAGCGTGACTGGAATTTAGTGGCAGTAGTGCTGATTATTACAATACGTGACTAAATTTGGGTAATAGGCATTACCCAAATTTGGGTAATGCACGTTGCCCAAATTTGGGTAATGGCCTATACTCGCCGCCATGCAAGACAGGTTCCTACTTTATAATGCTCACCATTATGCACCAGAAAATTACTGGGATACTGATGTGCATCTAAAATCGCTCCAATCTCAGGTCTACCTTTATAATCACCCACTGATTCAAACCCTACCTAGAAAAATCCCCGGCATTTATACGGTGGAAGGCGGCCGTCAAATAGGTAAAACTACCCTACTCAAACAATGGATCGCTTTACTTTTGGCAGAGGGCGTCTCGCCGTTATCCATTGTATTTTTTACAGGAGAGCTAATCCCAGATTATATTTCTCTCATAGACTTGATACAGAAATTCACATCGCAGCGTGCTCCCGAGGACTTTTCATATATTATAATTGACGAGATTACCTATGTCGCAGAGTGGGATAGGGGAATTAAATTTTGCGCTGATGCAGGCCTGCTACAAAACTGCATTGTTGTGCTGACAGGTTCAGATTTAACACTGATGCAGGCGGCAAAAATGACATTCCCAGGCCGGAGAGGAAAGGCCGATAAAGTGGATTTCCACGTTTATCCTCTTTCCTTTAAAGCATTCCTACAGCTAAAAAAATCTATACCTTCTATTAAAGATATATTAGTGGAAGAAATCATCCCTGATACGCCTATCATGCAGGCGATATACGCTGAGTTTACACAGTATTTGATGCATGGTGGTTACCTAACTGCTATCAATGATGTGGCGCGTGGAGGGTGCATCACATCGGCAACATTGCAAACTTACTCGGATTGGATTCGGGGAGATATGCTTAAACGAGGGAAGCAAGAAACGTATTTGAAGGAGATCTTGCAAGCCATTATCAAGCGATACAATAGCCAACTTTCCTGGCATGCATTGGCCAAAGATCTATCGATTGATAGCCATAAGACTGTGGCAGATTATTGCGAACTGCTAGCAACGATGGATGCCTTATTCATACAAAGCGCATTGTTGCAAGATAAGCTGGTTGCTGCACCTAAGAAAGCGAGGAAAATCAGTTTTACGGATCCCTTTATTTATCATGCGATCAAACAGTGGCTTTTCCCTAGCAACGACGTATCTCGCCAAATTAGTGACGATATAGCAGATCCACATATTGGTGCTAGCCTTGTGGAATCTATTGTGAGTAATCAATTTCGTCGTTACTACCCTACTTATTATCTTAAGGGTGATGTTGAGATAGATGTTGCTTATGTCGATCAACAAAAATTTTGGCCAATCGAAGTGAAGTGGCGTAATCAGTTACGTCCTAGTGATGTGAAGGCGCTTTCGAAATATCCTAATGTTAAAGTGTTTGCTCGAATTTTTGCGCTTACCAGTATTGAAAATATTCCACTGTTACCGTTGCCGCTTGCATTGTTGTGGGCGGATAAAGATTCATAATTTTAAGAAATATCGAATCAAAATCTTAACGCGAGTCTCGTATAAAGCGATTTAATTCCTCCCGATAACTACGCCATTGCGGCATAAATTTATCCATATAAGAAATAAAACGGTGGTTGTGAAGACGTTCTAAAAGATGCACTAACTCATGTACAACAACATATTCCATACAGTGCGTTGGTTTTTTTATTAATTCCAAATTAAATAAAATACGTTTAGTCCTCACATTGCAACTTCCCCATCGGGTTCTCATTTGCCTAATATGATGACTAGCTGCATTTACACCGATTATTTTTTGCCATTTATCAATCATAGGTGATATTTGTTCTTTCAATTGCTTTCTATACCACTCTGTCATAACTCTATGCCGGTGCTCTAACGTACTTTCCTTATTAATAATGAGATCAATAAAAGTTTTATCGCGAACAATTACTTTGTTCTTGGAATTTTCATGGATAACATTGAGAAGAAATCGATTGCCCTGGTAATAGTGACTCTCCCCTGTAACATACTCCCGTGCAGGTTGACGCTCTTGTGTCTGTAATTTTGTTCTATGCTTTTTTATCCATGGCAATTTAGATATAACAAAAAGCCTAATCGCATCATCACTGGTTCTAGATGGTACAGCAATACGGACTCTACCCACAGGCGGATAAACAGCGAGATGTAGATTTTTTATATTTTTGCGTACCACATCAACAACGATGTCATTAACTGTGATTTGGTGCATATTGATAAGCCTTTTAACAGATTAGGTATACTTTTAAAGAGGAATAGATATATTAGGCATATCGCCTATCTCTTGCGCCCAGGCAACAATTCCACCTTTTAAATATTTCACTGTTGGAAAACCTATTTGGCAAAGAAATTCCGCAGCTTGGAGGCTTCTTCCATCCATTCGGCAGTGCACAATAATCGATTTTTCCTTGTCTAATTCATGATGCCTAAGATTGAGTTCACGTAGTGGAATTAAGAGGCCTGCCAAGTTGCATTCTTCATATTCTTCAGGTTCACGTACATCAAGCAAAATAAAGTCACTGTTTTGTTCCATGAGTGTTTTTAAAGCTTGTGGTGTGATGTACTCAATGGTGGAAGTAGAAGCATCATTGTTGAGAGAAGTCATAGTACAAAGTTCCTGTGAGTGATGGTGAGATAAGTCATAAAAAGATTGGCCGTTTGAGCAGAGTGGGCAATCGGGATTGGCAGATAGTGTAAATGTCTCAAATGTTAGATTAAGTGCATTGAACCTCAATACTTTGCCTACGAGAGAAGAACACTGACCTAATGCCAGTTTAAGTGCTTCTGTCGCTTGTATGGTACCCATTATTCCGGGCACAACGCCAAGTACTCCTGCTTCGCTGCAGTTAGGGCTTATGGAAGGAGGTGTATCATATAAGCAACGATAGCACGGCCCATTATTTGGCATGAATACGCTGCATTCTCCTGAAAATTGAAAAACACCTGCGTAAATATTTGGTTTGCCTAGGACGCAGCAGGCGTCGTTGATTAGATAGCGTGCGTTAAAATTGTCTGTACCATCTAATACGATATCATAATCTTGGATAATGCTGAGGGCATTTTTTTCTGTAAGCTTTTCTGGATGGGCTATGATATCAATGTTTGGGTTTTGTTTAAGCAGTCTAGATTTGGCGGCTAATGTCTTTAGCTGGCCGATATCTTTGACGTTGTATAAGATCTGGCGCTGTAGGTTGCTGAGTTCAACGCGATCATGATCGATAATGCCGAGTGTGCCAACGCCTGCGGCGCATAGGTAGTGCAGAGCCGGCGAGCCCAATCCTCCAGCGCCAATGCAGAGTATTTTGCTACGTTTGAGCCGTTTTTGACCCGCCACGCCTAGGTGTGGTAGGGAAAAGTGCCGACTGTAGCGTTGTGTTTCTTCAGGGGTCATGGTTTTCGTTTTGAAGTGAGTTAAAGGCTAATGGTAGCATTTTTGGAAATCGAGGATCCACTCTAGAGGGAAATGATCAATGTCCAATCAAAAACCTAGTTTTATCCAGTCTCTAAAAGCATTAACGCAGCCTCGTCTTTTAGCCACAACGTTATTGGCATTTTCATCCGGATTGCCATTGGCATTGACGGGCTCAACCTTGCAAGCTTGGTATACGGTTGCAGGTGTTTCTATTGTAACCATAGGTGTGTTGAGTTTAGTGGGTCAACCTTATACCTATAAATTTCTATGGGCGCCTCTGCTAGATCGCTATACGCCAGCATTTTTAGGGCGGCGTAGGGGATGGGTATTAATTTTCCAGTTTCTACTCGCTGTTAGTCTAGCCGCTATGGCCTTTATGAATCCGGTGACAGCTCCTTGGCTTTTAGCAGGGTTTGCGTTTTTTGTTGCCTTTCTTTCGGCATCTCAAGACATTGCAATTGATGCTTATCGTGCTGACTTGCTTAATCCTAATGAAAGAGCGATGGGTGCTGCAGTAACAACATTGGCTTATCGTATAGCGATGTTACTTTCTGGTGCAGTTGCTATGATTTTGGCGGATCAGATTGGTTGGAAGAACACGTATTTAATCATGGCGGCATTAATGGCGTCAGAAATGTTAGTGACCTGGCGCTCGCCTGAACCGGATTTTCATCCAAAACCACCAGTCAGTTTGTATAAGGCAGTGGTAGAACCCTTTAAAGAATTTCTAGGTCGTAAGGCAGGCTGGTTGATACTAATCTTTGTCATGGTTTATAAGTTGAGTGATGTAGTTGCCTTGTCTTTGAGTACGGCTTTTCTATTAAGAGGATTGAATTTTACGCTAACGGATGTAGGCGTGTATTATAAAACCATAGGCCTTACTGCAACGGTATTGGGCTCTTTTATTGGCGCGATATATTTGCCGCGCATGGGTTTTTACCGAGCATTAATGTGGTTTGGTATTTTGCAGGGCCTGTCTAATTTCGTATTTGTGTTGTTAGCAGTATCAGCTAAAAGTTATGCACTGATGATTGCGGCTATTTTTGTGGAGAATCTTTGTGGGGGCTTAAGTAATGTTGCGATGGTGGCTTTGTTAATGGCTTTGTGCAACGCTAAATATACTGCCACGCAATTTGCATTGTTAAGTGCGCTGTCTGCGGTAGGCCGCGTATTTGTTGGTCCGTTTGCAGGCTTGTTGGTGGAACAGATGGGTTGGGCCTGGTTTTTTACTTTTTCTGTGTTTTGTGTGCTGCCAGCGTTAGTGATATTAGTGTTTCTAAAGCCTTATCTTGAGGCATTGACAAAGTCGGAGAAGAAAAAATCATGATCAAACTGCAATCTACTTATATCTATGGCTTGCACGCTGTTGACGCGTTGTTGAGGCAAAGTCCCGAGAGGGTACAACAGTTATTTGTTCAGGCAGGCCGACATGATGCTCGTATGAAGGCTGTGCTTGAGTTGGCTGAAAAAAAACATGTGCGCTCGTCTTTTGTTGCACGCTCCGCCCTAGATGAATGGACGCAGCATGCCGTTCATCAAGGCATTGTTGCTGCGGTTGCGATCGTTCCCCAATATATTGAAGCGGATCTTCTTCCATTCTTGGATAAGTTAACTAAGCCGCCTTTTTTGTTGATTTTAGATGGTGTGCAGGATCCCAGAAATCTTGGCGCATGTTTACGTACAGCAAATGCGGCAGGTGTGGATGCTGTTATTGTGCCATCAGATAAGTCAGCATCGTTGACAGATGTTGTTTCTAAGGTTGCCAGTGGAGCGGCTGAAGAGACGCCGTTGATACAGGTCACAAATCTTTCGCGTACGTTGCGTGATTTGAAGGAATGGGGCATTTGGATTTATGGTGCCAGTGGTGCAGCTGAGGCTACAGTGTTTGAAGGTGATTTTTTGGGTGCTATCGCTTGGGTGCTGGGGGCAGAAGGGAGGGGCTTGCGGCGGTTAACAGAAGAGAATTGTGATGCCTTGTTTCATATCCCTATGCAAGGGACGGTGTCGAGTTTGAATGTTTCTGTGGCTGCTGGGGTGTGTTTGTTTGAGTCAATAAGGCAGAGAATGAGATAGTTTCTCAAAGACTTCTTTTGAAACCTTTATCTTGCTCTTGGCCGCGATGTTAGCCATCGTCCAAGGAGTATTAGATATAGGAGGCGGTGAAGCGACTACGCTTTAAGAGTACATAAACTGCTCCAACCCCACCTTGAAAAGGATTGGCTGAGCAGAATGCTAACACATGGGAATGGGCGCGCAGCCACTGGTTCACTTTGTTTTTGAGTATGGGGTATGGGCTTTCCTGGTAAGCTCCTTTCCCGTGAATCACTAAAATATAACGCCAGCCTGCTTCAACTGCGTTTATCAGGAAGCGGGACAGTTGCTCTTCCGCTTGGTCCAAATTCATGCCGTGTAAGTCAAGTTCAGCCTCTATGTTTATTTCTCCTCTGCGCATTTTTTGTATGATGTGATGTTGGACGCCTGAATGCGCAAATTGTAGTGAATCTTCAGATTGTACCAAGGGCGTAGGATCTCCTACGTCAAGGGCTTGAACGTGTGGTGCGCGTTGGCGAATACTGATGGGCGGTAGGGTGCGTTTTGGGGCCGTTGGTGAGGTAGAAACAGTTTGTGTATGATTGCCTTTCAGCGGTTGAACGCCCTTGACGTATGCTTGAAATATTTGGCGCTCTTCTTCAGTAATGTCTGTTTCGTGTGGTTTTTTTTTCATTGGCATTTTTATGGTCGTTTGGTTGCGGTCTTGTATACCTATTGTAAGCCCTGGTATGCAACTACTCTTTTACAATTCTAGGAAATCTTATGACATCTATCACTTTTCAGCCGGCGGTTGAACAACTTCGTACATTTAGAGATATGATTCGCTGGGGAGCTAGTCAATTTAATGCGGCCGGTCTTCATTTTGGGCATGGCATTGATAATGCTTGGGACGAAGCCGTCTTCTTAGCTCGCCATGCGTTGCATCTTTCGCCCGCCGAGGATGATGTTCGGATCGCGGACGTGCGATTGTTGGCGTCTGAGCGGGAGGATATTGCACGCCTTTTTGCAGAGCGTATTCGTACGCGTAAGCCTGCGCCCTATCTCACGCAAGAAGCTTGGTTTGCCGGATTGCCGTTTTACGTAGATGAGCGTGTGATTGTGCCGCGTTCTCCTATTGCCGAGCTGGTTGAACGGACATTTTCGCCTTGGTTGGATAAGGTGGAGGTTTCGCATATCCTCGATCTTTGTACAGGTAGCGGTTGTATCGCTATCGCTTGTGCAGTGTATTTCCCTGAAGCGCAGGTGGATGCTGTGGATATCTCTTCTGATGCATTGGCTGTTGCGCAGAAAAATATAGAAGATCATGATTTGTTGGAGCGTGTCAGGCTAATTGAATCAGATGTTTTTTCGAACGTGCCTGCAGGCCAGTATGATTTGATTGTCAGTAATCCCCCATACGTGGATGCGGAAGAGATGGCTAATTTGCCGCCTGAATATCGACAGGAGCCTGAGTTAGCACTGAGGGCTGGTGGTGATGGGTTAGATATCGCGGTGCGTATTATAGAGAAAGCAGCTGATTACTTATCGGATCATGGTGTTTTAGTGATGGAGGTTGGCAGTAGTGCGCCAGCGCTTGAGGCGCGTTTCCCAGATCTTCCCTTGTTATGGCTAACTTTTGAGCATGGGGGGCATGGTGTTTTTGTGGTTAATAAAGCTCAACTAGAAGAAATGAGAGCATGTCTTTGAAAATCCTAATGTTCTCCCACTTGATTGCGTGAATAATTCCATTTGTTTTAGAGAGAGGTTTTTAAAAAAAATTGATAAAAATATCTAAATTTGTTATTTTCATGAAATTGATGGGTGTCTGCGTTATGATGCTTGAGTTTTGGCTTAGAGTTGGGTTAAATGGGCTACATAAAAAAAATAACGAATAAGGGTATGCTTTTAATAATAAGACCGTTATTATTCGGAAATTAAATAGAGAGGAGATAAAATGAAAAAAATACTGACAGTTTTCGCAGTGATTATATCTGTACTTGTTACTTCTATGGCTTATGCTGATAGTGGTAAGCAAGAGAGTAAAGCGATTAAAGCTGCTTATCGTCAATGGGTTGAAGCTGTTACCACAGCAAAAGGCAAGCCCGAAAAGGTATTGGCGCTTTATGCTCCTGATGCAGTATTGCTTCCTACGTTAAAGGAAGGACCATTTAAAACACGTGAAGAACTTCAGAAATATTTCGTGGGCTTTACCTCGTTGAAAAAACTAAGTGCTAAGACGAATAAAATTAGCGTTAAAGTGTCTGGGAATATTGGTATGGCTAGTGGGATTTATACCTTTAGTTATATTGATAGCAAGGGGAATCCTGTTTCGACTAAGGCACGTTTCACTTTTGTTTATGAAAAAATCGATGGTAAGTGGCTGATTATTAAGCACCACTCTTCTGCTTCGCCAGAGTCAGATGAAGTGGATTACGATGACGATGATGATTGAGGGTTGAAGGCTGTAGCTTTGGTGCAGTTAAAGGGGAGTGCAAACTCCCCTTTTTTTCGCCTTGTATTTTGCCAGAACTCCTCAAGATAAAAGTTGATTGCGCAATATCTTCAAATTCTCCCATGCACTACGCTTAAGTTTAGGGTTAGTCAGTAGTACATTAGGGTGATGGACCACCAAGGCTGGTTCGGGACTATTCAAGCGTTCTGCATTTTTTGCTTGTAAGCTTTCAAAAGATGTAGAGGTTTCATTTAGAAGATGCCGTGCTAGTGCCTCTCCCATGATAATCCTTAGTAGATTTGCAGACATAGCTTCATCGTTTTGTAGCAAGGTGCCTCTTTTTAAATGTACTGCTGCTAGCATGGTGTCTAATAACTGGTCTATTTCTGTTTGCTCAAAGTGTGAAGTGTTGGCTTCTAGATGGAGTACCGCTGAAAGCTGATTGGTTTGTGTATTCACCAATAACCATGATGAAAAACCAACCACGCCTAGTGTCTCGTCTGTAATAGCATTCGCTCGCCATCTTTGTATGCCCATCATGTCTAAATAATCGTTTTTAGAACGCATATATAGTGCTATCCTCCGCCTCTTTGATTTATGACCCTAATCAGGAGTTCCTATGGCCAGTAAAAATGCCACGCTTACCATGCATGATCATACCCTTGAGCTTCCCATATATGAAGCGACGCTTGGCCCTCCCGTTGTGGATGTCAGTGGACTAAGCAAGCATGATATTTTCACTATAGATCCTGGTTTCATGTCCACCGCGGCCTGTGAATCTAAGATCACCTATATTGATGGTGATAAGGGTGTTTTGCTTTATCGCGGTTACCCTATTGATCAATTAGCTGACCAATGTGATTTCATGGAGGTCGCATATTTATTGTTGTTTGGTGAGCTTCCTAATACAGACCAAAAAGCGGAATTTGATACCAATATCAAACATCATACCTTGGTACACGAACAAATTTACAATTTTTTCAATGGCTTTTTGCGTGGAATACATCCTATGTCCATCCTCATGAGCGCTGTGGCTGCCTTGGGTGGTTTCTACCATGATTCTCTCGATATCAGTAAACCTGAGCACCGATTAAACTCTGCTTATCGCATGATTGCCAAAATACCGACGCTTGCAGCTATGTGTTACAAGTATTCTCGCGGTGAACCTTATGTTTATCCTCGTAATGAGCTTTCTTACAGCGAAAATTTCCTGCATATGTTGTTTGGAACTCCTGCTGAAGATTCCGATGTTAACCCAGTGCTTGCTCGTGCAATGGATAAGATTTTTACTTTGCATGCGGATCATGAGCAAAATGCCTCAACTTCAGCTGTGCGTGTGGCGGGTTCCACAGGTGCTAATCCGTTTGCATGTATTTCTGCAGGGGTGAGCGCACTTTGGGGTCCTGCGCATGGGGGTGCAAATGAGGCTTGTTTGAAAATGTTGGAACAGATTGGAGATGAGTCTAGGATTAGTGAATATCTGGCTAAGGCGAAAGATAAAAACGATCCGTTCCGTCTCATGGGTTTTGGCCATCGTGTCTACAAGAACTATGATCCTCGCGCTAAAGTAATGCAGGCCACTTGCCACGAGGTATTAAATGAAGTGGGTGCTGGAGATACGCCTCTATTTAAACTTGCAATGAAGTTGGAGAAGATTGCGTTGGAGGATGAGTATTTTATTGAAAGGAAGCTCTACCCCAACGTCGATTTTTATTCGGGTATCACATTGAATGCGATGGGGATCCCTTCCACTATGTTTACGGTGATTTTTGCATTGGCTAGGACAACGGGTTGGTTGTCGCATTGGTTGGAGATGTTAAGTGATCCTAGCCATAAAATCGCCAGGCCTCGGCAGCTATATACAGGTGCGACGGAAAGAGATGTGGTTGGCTTAGCGGAGCGTGGGTAGCACAACAGAGCTGCTAATCAGTAATAGGCCACCCTTTAAAATTCGAAAAGGCGAAGCTAATTTAACATTGGCCAGCTTGGCACATATTGCAGCCTTATTTAAAATGCAACCACATATTATTTTCAAATAAATAAAATAATCCTGTAACTAATCTAGGGCGGGTGGTGGGTACCTGCCTTTGATAGAAAATATTCTGCAAAACGCTCATCAAATATTGACCAATCGATCAGCTCTGATAACTAACAGAGCTCATAGTTAAGATTTAAGATAGATTTTAATTCGGATCGAAATAGATTAAATTCAGAAGGGGCAGGAGGTTTAGCTTTCATGATAAACCGCCAGGAATTGAAGGAAAGGTATCTATATTTTTGGTGATTTTACATGAGAGACTTTGAGTAAAAAACCTTTTAATTACAAAGGTAAAGAGTTTTATTCAGGATCGACTAATTATTGTTGGGAAGAGGTCAGGAAGCCTTACTGTATTGCTTTAGCACATGTTTGCCCATGCTCTTACCTAATTCGTCTTCGCCCAGAAAAATTTTCTCTACTTTTTCTTGCATGATCAATTTGCCTTCCTCTTCGCTATGGGTGCGAGCAACCACATCTATTTTTGGATTAAGTGCGCGAGCTATTTTGATCATTTGCAGTGTTTCAAACACTTTAGGAGTGGCAATTACTAGCATACGTGCGTGTGTGACGTGTGCTTGAACTAACACGTCTGCTTCTGAAGCGTTACCAAAGACTGCTGTTACCTTATTTTTTCTTAGGCTTTCCACAATTTTGCGATTTTGTTCAGCTACAACAAAGGGAATGTTGTTTTTACGAAGTATTTCGCCAATACGTCGGCCCACGCGCCCATAACCAACCAATACCACCTGACTTGATAGGTATTTCTGATCTGTTGTCATAGGTAACTCTGTGAGTGGATCAATAGAAGTTTCTAATGTTCGAGCAACAGCTGAGCGAGAATGGATCCAGCCTTGTAGTGGCTTAATGATTTTAAAGAGCAAAGGGTTGATGGCAATCGAAATGAGAGCGCCGCCTAAAATTAAGTTCTGCCCTTCAAGAGGCAGCAAACTTAAACTGACGCCAAGTCCCGCGAGAATAAAAGAAAATTCGCCTATTTGAGCAAGACTGACCGATACAATAAGTGCCGTATTCAGCGGATAGCGAAACGCGAGTACTAGCACCGCAGCAGCAATTGTTTTGCCAAATATAATAATGCTAACCACAGCGAGGACTTGTAGTGGCTGGTTTGCTAATATCATTGGGTCAAATAGCATTCCCACTGACACAAAAAACAAAACAGCAAAAGCTTCTCGAAGTGGCAGAGATTCTTCTGCTGCACGATGGCTAAAGTCTGAGCTCCGCATCATCATGCCAGCGAAAAATGCGCCGAGCGCAAAAGATACGCCAAACAGCTTCGCGGCAGCATAGGCAATGCTAATGGCAGTGGCGATGACGCATAAGGTAAACAGCTCGCGAGAGCCCGTACGGGCAATTTTCCAAAGTATTTTAGGGAAGATTCGATGACCAATCAGCATCATTAAAATGATAAATGCTGAAACTTTAGATAATGTAATGATGAGTGTTTGCCATAAATTTCCTGGCACACCGTTAGGTGTATCACCGCCTAATCCTTCAGCTAGTGCGGGTAATAAGACGAGTACTAATACCATCACTAGGTCTTCGACTATTAGCCAACCAACGGCAATGCGTCCATTCGTAGATTCTAAAATACCGCCAACTTCTAATGTTCGAATAAGAACGACTGTACTTGCTACAGATAAGGCTAAACCAAATACTAATGCTGCGCCGATATCCCAGCCCCAAGCAGCAGCTATCCCGGCGCCCAAGGCACTTGCCACCACAATTTGTATTATAGCGCCCGGTAATGCAATCCTTCTAACTGCTAATAAGTCATTCAGGGAAAAATGGAGGCCTACGCCAAACATTAATAACATTACACCAATTTCGGCGAGTTCTCTGGCAATCTTGGTATCAGCAACAAAGCCAGGTGTAAATGGACCAATTAAAATCCCGGCCAATAAATATCCAACAATTACTGGTAGTTTAAAGCGTGAGGCTAAAAAACCCAGTAAAAGCGCTAAACCAAAAGCTGTTGCAAGCGTTGTAATTAAGGGAATACTATGGAGCATCAATCTGGCCTGCCATGAGCTTATGTTTAGCATTAAAAGTAATAGAGGCTGTTGACAATTCTACTGGGCGCGTTGCTGCTTTAGATTAGGCTATCCATGAACTGTCATTTTGTCTGTAATATAGTATGTGAGTGAGCACTCTGACAGTGTTTTTTCGTAACATGTCAGTCTCTAGATGGAAACGAGCATCTTTTGCCGATCTTGAACGAGCTATTCTCTCAGAGTGCTCATTACTACCTGTATGTTGCGCTTTCTCCTGGACAATTGCCGCGTCGCTATCGCTCCTCGCAAATACGGTCGGACTTTGACCATTTATGCCAAATCTAAATGGGGAGTGAGCTATTACAATTGTAATGAGCATCTCTAGTATGAATGTTGCTTACAATAAGCCAACAACCCTTCTGTTGACGCATCAAACTTCAACGTTTCATCATTTTCAATTAAACGTTGTTTGATATCCTCCGCTAATTCCTTCCCCAATTCCACACCGTACTGATCAAAACTATTGATAGACCACAGAATGCCTTCTACAAAAGTTTTGTGCTCATACAATGCAATGAGCGCGCCTAAAGTTTGCGGTGTGAGTGTGGATATAATAAGAGTATTGCTGGGTTGGTTGCCGATGATGACTCTATGAGGAGCGCATTTTTTGGCATTTTTTTCAGTGTAGCCTTGTTTTAACAGAGAGGCTATGACCTCTTGTTTGGTTTTGCCTAACATCAGCGCTCTGCTTTGTGCTAAGCAATGTGAGAGAAGCAGGGGCTGTTTTGTCTCGGGTCCATGATGGCGTAATGTTGCGATAAAATCGCAGGGAATTAAATGCGTTCCTTGTAATAGTAATTGGTAAAAGCTGTGTTGTCCTTCTGTTCCTTTTCCGCCGAATAAAACAGGTGCAGTGGGCATGTTTACTGATGTGCCGTTACATTGTACAGATTTGCCATTACTTTCCATTGATAGTTGCTGCAAATAATGTGGAAGTGCGCGTAGACGATGATCGTAAGGCAGTACAGCATGTGCAGAGGACTTAAAAAATACGATGTACCAAAAGCTCAATAGTGCCAATATCACAGGCATATTTTCTGCGAATGCGGTATGTCGGAAATGTTCATCCATGTCAGTGGCGCCTGCCAATAAAGCTTGGAACTGGTCCATGCCTATCATAATGGCAATGGGTAGGCCCATAGATGACCAAAGGGAATAACGGCCACCTACCCAATCCCATAAAGGGAAAATATGGCTTTTGGGTATTCCCCAAGAGACTGCATTTTCTATCTGTGCGGTGATGCCAACGAAATGATTGGTTATGTCCTTGCCACTGGCTGCATCGCTGATCCACTTTCTGGCTCTCTGTGCATTGATTAATGTCTCTTGGGTCGTAAATGTTTTGGAGGCAATGATGAAGAGTGTAGTGTTTGGGTTCAGGTCTTTTAGCAATTCGTCCAATTCAGTTGCGTCTAGGCCTGAGACAAAATGACATTTACCCTGCCACTTTGAATGAAAAACATGGCCAAGCGCTTGAACTCCCATCATGGGCCCTAGGTGCGAACCACCAATTCCCAGATGTATCACGTCTTTGACTGCTTCTCCGTTATACCCTTTCCATAAACCCTTGTGCAGTTCGCTGACGAAATAGCGCATCATGCCCAAGGCATCCCTAATATTATCTTTGATATTGATGCCATCAATATATAAAGGCGCATCGTTAGGATCGCGCAGTGCGGTGTGCAGTGCAGGCTTATGCTCAGTGACGTTAACATGCTTCCCAGAAAACAATGCCTCTATATGTTCTGAAAGATTTATGTTTTCTGCAAACTTAAGCAGTAACTGCAATGTGTCCGGCACAATACGATTTTTGGCATAGTCTAAGAATATATGGGGAGCTTGGAGAGAAAAGATGGCGAAACGATTGGCATCACGCTCAAAGAGTTGACGCATATGTAGCTGAGAGATTTTGGTGTGGTGAATTTGGAGTTTGGTAAATGTCTCAATATATTGATGGGGATTCATTATTTGAAAAGCTCTAAATTGGCGGGTTTATTCGTTGGGTTTGTTGAATATCTCAGTATTTTGTAGCCCAGAGCAGTGATATTTTCTTTTTTCATGTTAGGGAAAATTTTATGGGTGATTTGGATGAAGTCATCACAGTCTTGGTCGTTTAAAGTGATGTAAAGTACGTCGCAGTAAAATTTTATGCTACGAAAAGCACATGAAGCTGCCTGGTACATGCTTGGATTTTTAATATGGCATTTTTCTTTGGCAAATAGGTCAACCATAAGCGATTGCTCAATTTTTTCTGCCATCAGCTCTGATGCAAGTACTTCTTGGCGAATAGCATTGAGTGAATCTCGGTAAGTGTACTTTGATAAGCTGTCACGTAAGGTGCGTAGGGGGCGTATGATGTGTTGGTGCCATTTATGGATAGTAGTGAGTACCCGTTTGATATCATTTTTGGATAAGACTTTTTGATAGTTTGCCGAAAACCAATAGCAAAATAAGATGGCATTTACGTTTAACCCATGGTGCGATTGCATTTCCAGCAATATGTCTTTCGTGTCCTTGTAGATATCGCAGGAAAATTCCCAGAACGGGTGATTGCCAAGCGGTAGTGGTTTAGTTGAGGGTGCTTTCAAGTGGAGCATAGGCTTTCCTTTTCGCGCATTCTACTATACTCATGCCATTTTTAAGGTGCCGGTTTTTAGCATCTTGAAATGGCCCCTAGCGCATGGGGTTTTCAAAAGGGGAGAGTGCAGCCTCCCTTAAATTAAAATGATTATACCGCTGGCTATCAAACAGAGCCAACATATCTTTTAAATCCAATACCTTTTAAGGGCAACTGTATATAGATGCCAGGAAAACACGTCAAAT
>JAQSWO010000095.1 GCA_029266595.1 Gammaproteobacteria bacterium | reverse complement strand
CTTCTGGATGGTAGGCAAAAATGAAGTAAAGTAAGTTGCAGGGGTAATGCATTCTCCCTTTATTTTCAATTCCCTTTCTGCTTCATGTAGAGCGCTTAATTCTCTTTCCTGTGTTTCTGCATTTCTCATATCCCAACAAACTTGAAATAAATGACGCTTTCCGTGTGGGTCCTGTGTCAAAAAATCTACCTCTTTTCGCGTTGTGGTGAGGTAATAGTAGATTTCATGCTTCGCTCTTCTAAGGTCCAAGTAAATAAGATTTTCAAATTGGTGTCCGATATTTTCAGAAAATCCAAAAGTGCACGCATTAACCAGGCCTGTATCAACAGCGTAAATCTTACGAGGGTTTGAATGTGTTTTTCTGAGCGATTCACTATAGAGTGGGACAGTAAATGCTAAATAAGCGTCTTCAATGTGACCTAAGTAATCATGTATCGTTGTTTTACTTACTGCAATACCTTGGCTTTTTACATCGTTAAATAGTGTATTTGCTGAAAAACCACATCCTACATTCTTAAGTAAAAATTTCACTATATAACGAACTAGGGTGATGTTAGTTACTTTATATCGCTCGACAATATCGCGTAGGACAACAGAATTTAAATAATTTTGTAGAATATATCGCCTATTTTCTGTGTTGCTGTAGATATTGTTGATATGGTTTGAAAATTGATTAAACGTGGGATTTTGCAAAAGATCGTCTATTGATAAATTGAGGCCTAATTCTTTTATCTTGCGCGTCAGCTTGGTTGCTGACGAAGAATCTCCCCCCGAGTCAAAAAAATGCTGGTCAAGTGCGGCTGAACTAAGGTCTAGTGTCTCTGCCCAAATAGTCGCAATTTGCTGACTAAATATACCTATCGTTTCTGGAAATCCGCCTTCTTTGATATAACGCCTTAACCAACTATTTAGTTTATCTAAGTTTTTCTGGCCATATGTTTTGGGTAAGGAAATGCCCTTGGCTTGCAAATATTCCGTGAAGCTAAAAGGCCATATTTCTGTGGCAATGGACCGACCACGTAAGGAGGTGGCAATTTCTTTGCTCAGCAATTTTGCAGAGGATCCTGTTAAATATATCTTGACTTTTTTAGTATCAAAATATCGCCTTATGACCATTTGCCAGTTTTCTACATTCTGAATTTCATCTAAAAATAGATAACATAACTGATCATGATTTTCTGGATAAAGCGTGTAAAAGCTATCCAAAAGCTCACTTAATTGTTGTGTGGTTAAAGGGGTGAGGCGATCATCTTCAAAGTCGATGTAAAGAATACGGCTGAGGGCGACTTGGTCTTGTTGCAATAATTGTTCTATTGTTTGCAGTAAAAAATGACTTTTCCCTGTGCGACGCATCCCAATGGCGACTATGATTTTGTTAGGGATGTTCGGTAACGCGACTTCTCTTTCTACTAAGCCTGTGATATTCGTAATTTTTGATTGGAACTCTTCTAGTAGGGTCGAAAGCAGTACATTCATAAATCTGTCCTCCTGTAGAGGGACAGATTATTTTAAATCTATCCTTCTGTAAAGGGACAGATTGTGTTAAATCTGTCCTTCTGTAGAGGGACAGGTACTCAGAAGCTCAATTGCTAGATTGTTTGGTAGATCTTGAAAACAACTTTTCTTCATATCCTTTCACTATCCAATAAATAGTAGGTAATACAAACAAAGTAAAAAAAGTACCAAAGATTAGTCCACCGATTAAAACTGTGCCAATCGCATGTCTAGATTCATAACCTGCATCATGAGATAAAACCAAGGGGATAGCGCCAAACACCATTGCGCCAGTGGTCATTAAAATAGGCCTCAATCGCAGAGAGGCAGATTGAAGAATCGCATCTAATAGGGCAATATTTTTTTTCCTAAGCTGATTGGCAAATTCCACAATTAAAATACCATGTTTAGTAATCAAACCTATGAGTGTGATTAATCCCACCTGCGTGTAGATATTCAACGATTGGCCAAATATCCATACGAAAAATAAAGCACCGGCACAAGCCAAAGGTACGGTAAGTAATATAATAAAAGGGTCGATAAAATTTTCGAATTGAGCTGCCAGGATGGCGAATATGAATACGACCGCTAGAAAGAACAAAACAGTCGTGGTAGTTTGAGATTCAGTATAAGACTTCGCTGCGCCTACCCAAGTCTTTTTATAATCCCCATCTAGATGTTCATTCACTGAGTTTAAAAATTCAGGCATCGCATTCTCCAACTTTTCGCCCTCAGCCAAATTTGCTGTCAAAGTTGCAGATCGCATTTGGTTGTAATGATAGAGTTTTTCAGGCTGAGTCGTCGGTAAGATATCTGCAACAGTGCCCAAAGAAATATGCTTTCCACTAGCGTTAGTGACGTAGAGTTCATGCAATGACCAAGGAGAGTGATCGCCTTTTACAGTTAGGTTATAGAGCAAGCCATCTTTTGAAAATGTCAGCGATTGATCGCCGCTAAAAAACACCTCAATAGTTTTGGCAATTTGGCGGTGGGAGAGGTTTAAGTTCGACATGTCATTGGTATGCAAATCAATTCTATAACCGGGTGTATCGAGTTTAAGGTCATGTCGACAATCTCAGCAGCTGAGCGTTTGCGCTCAGATTGTGGTTTGAGTGGCAATACCACATTGCCTCCCCAGTCTCCCATAAAAGCCAGCATGGTTTGTGCTTCAGTGGCAGTGTTGGGCTGCAATATTTTTTCTACCATTTTTATTTTCTCATCCATGGCTTCAATATCTTTACCCGGAATAGGAGGGAGGTATACGCCTATTAAGTTGCGATCTTCTTTAGGCGCCATTTCACTTGGTAGAAGCTGAGTAAGGATAAAGATGATGCTAAAGGTGCCTAAGACGATAAGCGCACAACTTTTTCTATACTGAATAACACGAGTCAGTATATGGCTATAAGCTCTGGTTGTTTTGGCGAGGAATTGATCTATATCCAGTTTCTTAGAAGGTTTCGTCTTAGCTGTATGAGCCCGGAGCGTATGGGCACACATTAAGGGTGAGAGTGTTAATGCGACAGCACCAGAAATGAATACACTGCCCGCAAGTGCAACGGCAAATTCTGTAAAAAGCTGCCCCACAGTGCCAGAGATAAATGCCAATGGTGCATAAACACTCGCCAGTGTGAATGTCATGGCAATAATGGCAAATCCGATTTCTGTTGAACCTTTTCGTGCGGCTTCCCGTACTGGCACACCTTCATCTATATGCCGTTGAATATTTTCCAAAACGACAATGGCATCGTCTACTACCAATCCAACCGCGAGAACCATAGCCATTAGCGTCATCAGATTAATAGAGAATCCAAATATTTTTAAAAATATAAATGAACCTACCAGCGAGATAGGTATGGTAACCAGTGGAATCAGTGTTGCTTTTATATTTCGCAGAAATAGAAAAACAATAAGTAATACAAAAACGATAGCTTCAAATATGGCAGACTTAATATTGCTTAGGGATGCTCTAATAAAATCTGCTTGGTCTGAAATAATGGATAGCTTAAGTCCTTCAGGTAGATTTTTTTTAAATTCGGCTACTTGTTTTTGCACGAGCATAGAGACATCAAGAGGATTACCATCATCCGTTCTGTTAATAGCAATAGCTAAACCCGGCTTGCCATTAATGTGAACGCGAAATTGTTTATCATCCGTACGCAATGCTATGTCAGCCACGTCTTTCAAAAAAACAGGATATTGTTTGTGTTTGGGATCGCTGAAATTTTTCTCTTTGATGACTAGATTTTCATAGTCGGAAATATTTTTTAATTCAGCGTTCAAAGTAGTAGGAACTTCGTTTTGAAATTTTCCTACAGGTAAAGAGAGATTGCTGGCCTGAAGTGCATCCAGCACTTGATCAGCATTTACACCAAAGGCATACATTTTTTTGGGGTCTAAGATGACCTCATACGTATAAGGCTGACCCCATACGTCAGCAGAGGAAATTCCTTTAATGCTTCTTAGTGCATTTTTTAGATTCAGATTGGCATAGTGTGTTAGGGCTGCAAAATCCATAGAAGAGGAAGTTAAAGACAGAACAATAAAAGGCATGCCATCAGCTGCAGTACTGCGTTGCACCACGGGCTCTTTGACTTCTTGAGGTAATTGAGGGCGCGCAAGTCCTAAGGCTTCCCGAATGGCAATGAGAGAGCTATCCATAGATATGCCATTTTGAAAGGTGATGTTGATAAAGCTCATGCCATGTTTCGAATCTGAAGTGATAGTTTCAATACCTTTTACACCCGCCACTTGATCTTCAATAATATTGGTAACAGATGACTCCACTAACTCTGCACTTGCATTGGGATAGGTAGTGATAATACTCACCGTTGGGAAATGAACCTCTGGATATTCTCGTAGTGATAATGTGTCGAAACACAGAAGGCCAATGATCACAATCATGGCATTGAGTATGATGGCGATGACTGGATGTTTAAGAAAATAAGCGGGGAGTTTCATGAAGCATTGCCCGACTGAGTTGCGATTTTTATAGAAACTCCGGGATAAAGACGCGCCTGTCCACGCACAATCACCTGATCACCGTTCTTTAAACCCGCAGTGATTTCAGTGACTTCTTTTGCTCTGATGCCTAGCTCAACAGGCGTTAGTACGGCTTGGTCGTCCTTCGCTAAATAGACGTGCGGTTTGCCATCTCGCAGAAAAATAGCTTCGTAGGGAATAACAATCACTGCGCTTTTTTGCTGAACGACCAGTTCGACATTGACTGTAGAACCTATGATGCAGTTATTGCAATCTATATCGGTGTAAGCGGGCGACATATGAGTGTCCTCATCCAGCATTTTTTGTATGTGGGTTAAGGCGTAGGGCTGGTTATCGATAAATACAGGTGAGCCGTCGTGTACAAGACGAGCAACAGAAAGGGGTACATCGAATTCGACGATAGTTGTGGAGGGATCATAGAAATTGACTAGCACATCGCCATTCTGGACTTGTGAGCCTTCACGTACTTTGAAAACGCCAACTACACCATCAAAAGGTGCATAGATATTAATATCGTCTAACGCTATTTTGGCATCAGATAACTTTTTTTGAAATTCCATCCATAAGCTTTTCTTTTCTTCTACAGCGTTTTTGCTTAAGACCCCAGAATCAAGTAGCTGCTTGAATCGCTCATATTGCACCTGCGCAATTTTCTCCATGTCCTGAGAAAGTTTATAATTTCGTTCGACATCATTGTTTTCTATCTTAGCAATCAATTCTCCCGCCTTGAGCTGTTGTCCTGAGGTGGCGTATCTATCCAATATGCCTCTGGACTTTGCTATTAATAGCGTTCCCTTTTCAGCTTTGATGGTGCCAATAAATTGAGCGGTTTGTTGAATATCTTTAGTTTGGGCTGTGATCACTTCGACGATTTTAACATCTGGTGGCGGCGGATCAGCAGGCGCCAAAAAAAATAAGGTATAGCCTAGGGCGGCAATTACAGCTATCGCCAAGAGCATGCTTGTCTTTTTAAATCGGTGGGTAAGATGAGTTATTTGGCGGATATTTATTTCCATTTTATTTGCCTTTCAATCCTCTGTTACTGCCTCAAAGTAGTTAAATGAGAGGTTTAATCATCATGCTCTTGCGTGTCAAAGAATTGTATGTCTGGCCATCTTTCCTGTGTTAAGTGAAGGTTGACCATATTGGGTGCGAGGTAGGCGAGGTGGTCGTGGCTATCTAATGTTAGATTGCTCATCAGGCTATTTTTAAATTCTTCTAGCTTTTTCTTGTTGTCGCTTTTGACCCATCTTACTGTGACATAAGGGGCTGCTTTATAGGCACATTCTACGTTGTACTCATGTTTCAGCCTATGCGCGACAACGTCGAATTGCAGAATGCCGACGGCCCCTAGAATGTAGTCATTTCCTATGAGTGGTTTAAAGATTTGTGTGGCGCCTTCCTCGGAAAGCTGCTGCAGGCCCTTTTGCAGTGCTTTCATCTTTAAGGGATCTTTTAGCTGTACCATCTTAAAAATTTCTGGTGCAAAGTAGGGGATACCAATGAATTTTAACGATTCACCCTGCGTAAACGTGTCGCCTATTTGTATTGTTCCGTGATTGTGAAGGCCAATAATATCGCCAGGCAATGCCTCTTCCACTTGTTCTCGTTCTCCTGCCATAAAAGTCAATGCGCGGTGGATTTGTACATCTTTGCTGAGTCGTACGTGATGTATCTTCATGCCGCCAGTATAGCGTCCAGAGCAGATGCGCAAAAAAGCGATGCGGTCGCGGTGGGCTGGGTCCATATTCGCCTGAATCTTAAAGACAAAGCCCGAGAAGTTTTTTTCTTCAGGTGAAACGACGCGTGTGGTTGTTTCTCTAGGTTGTGTCGCTGGTGCATAAATCGTTTTTGCCAGGTTGATAAAGGTAAAGCTGGTTATCAGGTAGGTGATAAACACCTTTAAAGCTTTTTCCCATACCCATGGGCCAGGTGATAGGGGCGCACTGAATATTGAGGACAGAGGAAATCTCATCGAGCAATTCGATAGGGTCGCGAGTGTCTCTATCCATTTTGTTTACAAAAGTCAGAATGGGGATATTGCGCATTCGACAAATTTCAAGCAGCTTGATCGTTCGCGGTTCTACGCCTTTAGCGGCATCAATCACCATGAGTGCAGAATCTACAGCAGTGAGAGTGCGATAGGTGTCTTCGGAGAAATCCTCGTGTCCAGGGGTGTCTAGTAAGTTGATGGTGCAGTCTTTATAAGGAAACTGCATAACAGAGGTCGTCACAGAAATGCCGCGCTCTTTTTCTAGTGCCATCCAATCAGAGGTCGCATGGCGTGAGGATTTTCTACCTTTAACGGTGCCGGCAAATTGAATGGCACCGCCAAAGAGCAGGAGTTTTTCCGTGATGGTGGTTTTGCCAGCATCTGGGTGAGAGATAATCGCGAAGGTACGTCGTTTTTGTATATCAGTAAGGGATGTCATAATGGTTAGCTTTGTTTTATGGGTCCTAAAGGTATGGTTATATACCGCGTAATTAAACTATGTTGTGATTCCTCCTTCTCAATATGAACATGCCTGTAGGAGCTAGGGCGGGTTGTGAAGATATCTGGTGCCGGAGGTTATTGTTGTCTCATCAAATCGACAAAGCTCTGAAACAAATCTGCTAGATCGTGTGGTCCAGGGCTAGCCTCTGGATGACCCTGAAAGCTAAACGCAGGCGCTTCTTTATGCGAAATGCCCTGCAGCGTGCCATCAAATAGTGAGATATGCGTAATGTCGATATTGCTAGGCAAACTCTCCTTATCCACCGAAAATCCATGATTTTGACTGGTGATTATCACCTTTTTTGTGCGCAGATCTTGCACAGGGTGATTCGCGCCATGATGACCAAATTTCATTTTTACAGTTTGAGCACCGCAAGCCAGGCCAAGTAACTGATGCCCCAAGCAAATACCAAATAGAGGGATTTTTTTGGATAGAAATGTTTGGATGGCTGAAATAGCGTAATCACAAGGTGCAGGATCGCCTGGACCATTTGATAGCAAAATACCATTAGGATTCAATGCCAATGCCTCTTCAGCCGTTGTTTGGGCTGGAACGACGGTGACTTTGCAACCGTTATCAACTAAGTATCTCAGAATGTTCAGCTTTATCCCAAAATCATAAACAACCACATGCAGTGGTGAAGCTTTTGCTATAGTGTCTTTCTGGTTATTATCGATGTCCCAAGTCCCTTGCGTCCATTCGTAGGCCTTTTTCGTGCTGACTTCTTTGGCAAGATCCGTTCCTTTAATTCCTTTAAAACTTTTGATTGTTTCAAATGCAACGGATTCATCTGTGTGAGCACCTGCCATAATGCAGCCGTTAAGCGCACCTTTTTCTCTCAATAGACGTGTCAATCGTCGTGTGTCTACTTCTGCAATAGCGATGATGCCGCGCTTTTTTAAATAAGCGCTAAGCGATTGCTCATTGCGCCAACTACTAGTGACAAGTGTGAGGTCTCTAATAACTAGGCCAGTTACCCAGATATCTGTGGACTCTTGGTCTTCTGAATTTGTGCCTGTGTTGCCAATGTGCGGATAGGTCAAGGTAACAATTTGTTGAGCGTAGGAAGGGTCAGTGAGAATTTCTTGATAACCGGTCATGGAGGTATTGAAAACTACTTCGCCTGTTGTAAGACCTTCGGCACCTATGGAGATGCCTTTAAATAAGCTGCCGTCTTCTAGTGCAAGCAGTGCAGGTTGCATGATGTCGAATGCTCCGAGTAGGTGATTAAATGATTAAAATAGAATGCGCAAAAATAAAGTAACAGCATTCTACTGAGTTTGACATGAGTTAACCAGGTGTGAGTGACAAAGAAAAAAATGCAGCAAAGGACCACCATGGTCTTTGAAAGGTGTCCTCTTAGGTTTTTTGTAAGTCAATTCGTCAACGAATTTCTGCATGCTTTAATCTTGCCTTAAGCTAAACAATGTTATTCTATTGAGCAATAGATTAAAGATTTTAATTTTATGATCTTTATAGGTATTTTTTATAAAAATTAGCTTATTGTCGGATCTTTCATATAAACACCATAGATTTTTTAAATGCTGATTTTTTATAAAGATATTTTTATAAGTTGCATGTCACCCTTTCATAGATTATGCAATTTCAAGACACTCCCCCTTTAGCAATCTTAGTTGGATGGGTATAAATATAAAAATAATGGATAGGTGCTTATGATTCAATTTTCACATCTTGCCACAAACCTTATAAAGGAATACAAGGTGTTGACCCGAAGACACTTTTCGCCAGAAGAAAGTGAACAGAAATTTAAGGAACTTGGTATAAAAGGTCGTCTCCCTAAATTAGAAGCAAATTTGTATCGGCTGTTGGTAGCGATTACCCAGAAAATGTCAAAAGATTATCGCGGTAGTGCTAAAAATATTCGATATTCAGGTGGAAGACACTTTTTATCTCATCTTAGAAAAACACTGAAGGAATATCAGTTATCTGGGAAGAAAGTGATTCACGTAAATAGAGTCGTGTCGCGAGTAGTGGTAAAAGCGGTGCAGCTCATGTCTTTGCCGGAAGAAAAATTAACTGATGAGCTGTATTCAGAGCTCAATAAAAAGGCCGTGTTAGTTGCCAAGCATGGTGAAAAAGAGCAAAAACACGTCTTTAAACAGTCGCTGCAAACAAATGCTAAGCGGAATCCCAGTTTTTTTAAGCCACTTAAAGAGAGTTATCATCGTTATTTAGACGAAATATCAGAGTTTCTTGAGTCTAGTAGTGATGTATTGGGTTATTTTAGCTAGGGGGCGCTAATCGATATTTACTAAGGTGAACATCAGTAGCTCCCATGCCGGTACCACGCTGGCCATAAATCGCGAATTTTCTACAATTCGCTTTCTGCTGTGCACGTCCTCTTGAATTCCAAACAATTGTCCCAATATCCCCTCCATTCGCACACGGGAGCAATCGTGTGTCGTTTAAGTTGTTGAAACGCCTAGTGGTGTTCTCAACGGGGAGGGTCCCTCCCAACTTCCAACTCAAGTACAGGGTCTGTTGACAGGCTCTAACCATCGAAGGAGAAATTTGAATGAGTGTGAATATACATCCGCTGCATGATCGCATCGTCGTCCGACGTGCTGAAGAAGAGAACACCTCACCAGGTGGCATATTTATTCCGGATACCGCTAAAGGTAAACCAACATTTGGCACAGTTCTTGCCATTGGTACTGGTAAGCCATTAGATAACGGTCAAGTTCGTGCGCTAGCTGTTAAGGTAGGTGATAAAGTATTGTTCAGCCAATATTCTGGCACTGAAGTTGATCACAAAGGCGAGAAACTGCTTGTTATACGTGAAGAAGATATTATGGGCGTTGTCGAAGCTTAATCAGCATGTTTATGATTCCCTGTTGGTAGAAAAACTGTTGAAATAATCAAATATTTGGAGAAATTAAAATGGGTATAAATCCTAAAGAAATTAAGTTTGCTGATCCTGCTCGCCAGTCAATGTTAGAAGGTGTGAATGCCTTAGCTAACGCAGTAAAGGTAACACTGGGTCCAGGTGGGCAGACAGTTGTCCTTCAAGGTAGTTTTGGCGGCCCCACATTAACTAAAGACGGCGTAACAGTTGCAAAGGCCATTGAGTTGGAAGACAAATTTGCAAATATGGGCGCACAGATGGTTAAGGAAGTTGCTTCTAAGACATCTGATATCGCTGGTGATGGTACAACCACTGCAACGGTTTTAACTCAGTCGATTCTGCTTGAAGGAATGAAGTCCGTTGTGGCTGGTATGAATCCTATGGATCTCAAGCGTGGTATTGAAAAAGCAGTTGCCGTGGCGGTCAAGGCACTTCAAGAGAATCTTTCCAAGCCATGTACAGACCAAAAAGCGATTGCACAAGTTGGCACTATCTCTGCTAACTCAGACAAGCAGGTTGGCGACATCATTGCTGAAGCGATGCAAAAAGTGGGTAAAGAAGGTGTTATTACGGTTGAAGAGGGTTCTGGTCTCGAAAACACTCTGGAAGTGGTTGAAGGTATGCAGTTTGATCGTGGTTACCTCTCTCCATACTTCATCAACAACCAACAAAGCATGACTGCTGAGCTAGATAGTCCATTTATCTTGCTGGTTGACAAGAAGGTTTCCAATATTCGCGAATTGCTACCAGTGCTTGAAGCAGTTGCGAAATCAGGCAAGCCATTACTGTTGATTGCTGAAGATATTGAAGGCGAAGCGTTAGCAACATTGGTAGTGAACAATATTCGCGGTATCGTAAAAGTTGTCGCTGTTAAGGCGCCAGGCTTTGGAGATCGTCGTAAAGCCATGCTTCAAGATATCGCTACTTTGGCTGGCGGAAAAGTGATTGCTGAAGAGGTTGGTTTGACGCTAGAAGGTGCGACGTTAGACGATTTAGGCAGTGCAAAACGTGTTGTTGTCACCAAAGACAATGCAACCATTATTGATGGTAATGGCAATAAGGATGAAATTACTTCGCGTATTACTCAGATACGTGCTGAAATTGAAAACACTTCTTCTGAATACGATCGTGAAAAACTTCAAGAGCGCTTGGCTAAGCTGGCTGGCGGTGTCGCTGTAATTAAAGTAGGTGCTGCGACTGAAATGGAAATGAAGGAGAAAAAAGCGCGTGTGGAAGATGCGCTTCATGCGACACGTGCAGCGGTTGAAGAAGGGGTTGTGCCTGGCGGTGGCGTTGCATTGATTCGTGCCATCGAAAGCCTGAAAGACTGCAAAGGTGATAACCACGATCAAGATATGGGTATCGCTATTCTGCGTCGTGCGATGGAAGCACCATTGCGTCAGATCGTTAGAAATTCTGGTGCAGAGCCTTCGGTAATCCTCGCTAAGGTAGTTGAAGGCAAGGGTAACTTTGGCTACAACGCTGCAACAGGTGAGTTTGGTGATATGATTGAAATGGGTATCCTGGATCCAACCAAGGTAACACGTACCGCGCTTCAGAATGCCGGGTCTATCGCTGGTTTGATGCTTACCACAGGCGCAATGATTGCAGAACTTCCACAAAAGGAAGGTGAAGGCGCTGGTGCTGGTGGTATGGGCGGCATGGGTGGTATGGGCGGTATGGGCGGCATGGGTATGATGTAGTATCTATGTGCTCTGTCGTATAGTATCCTCAAAACCCCATCTGCTAAAGATGGGGTTTTTTTTAGGAAGAGTTTAGTGGGGTGCCTACAGCGTCATCTCATTTCAAATAGCAGGTTGACATTTCCAAGTGACTAGACCAAAATGCGCGGCTTAATTTCGGAGGGGTTCCCGAGCGGTCAAAGGGATCAGACTGTAAATCTGACGGCTCAGCCTTCGAAGGTTCGAATCCTTCCCCCTCCACCACTATAGCTCCCGAGCGCTTGTTGTCTTCTATTTGTTGTATGCGTTATGCTCGAAGACGAGGTATGCGGGTGTAGTTCAATGGTAGAACTTCAGCCTTCCAAGCTGATAGTGTGGGTTCGATTCCCATCACCCGCTCCAAATAAGTTTGGCAATGATTTATTGGTTTGGTGTATTAGTTTTAGTGTGGTGGTTAAGTAGATCATACTAGGCTCGGTGAAAATGGCCCTTTCTGTCCAGGGTTGATCTATTATCTGAGCAATTTTTGAGTGTGCCCACATAGCTCAGTCGGTAGAGCACTTCCTTGGTAAGGAAGAGGTCACCGGTTCAAATCCGGTTGTGGGCTCCAGTATAAACATTTGGCATTGATTTTTGGGGAGTAAACGAATGGGTAAGGAAAAATTTAGCCGTGATAAGCCACATATGAATGTGGGTACGATAGGTCACGTTGACCATGGTAAGACAACACTAACGGCGGCGATTACG
>JAQSWO010000007.1 GCA_029266595.1 Gammaproteobacteria bacterium | reverse complement strand
TTAATCCAAGCTTACTATGCATTCCCACGCAGGAGCGTGGGAACGAGGAAAATTTATACTACATGACGGAAAACATACCAAATAACTCTAGCCTTTTTCTCATTCCCACACCTCTGTATGAGAATGAGCCAAGGATTAAGTTCATCGCAGTTATGTTATTTCCATAAAAGCTCCAGTAGCGGCGCGGATGTCACGAGAATTAAGCACCTGCCAGTCGTTGCCTTGACTTGTGAGTTCTAGCGTTCTTCTCTCAGCCTCTCTAGCCATTGCTGCTGTAGCTTTAGATGAATCTTGTTCGCTGCCTTTTTCTTCCTCCTTGTGGCCTTCTCCTGCAGATGTGGGGCTCTGTGGTTGAAGAGCTGGGGCTGCTTGAGGGCTCATGCCTCGTGATGCGCGAGGCTTATCGTCACCACCTGCCTCTTGCTTAAGCTTCCCATTTTCATCAAACCAATGTGCGACTAAAGGCGACGGCGCCAGATCCTTGCTATGATGTTCATAATAAACAGCTACGCAAGGGATAATACCAGCAACCAGACCAAAAGCAGCGGCAAAGATAACCTGTTCTAGGGTATAAGTAACTAGGGCGCCAGATATAAATTCGGCAATAGCAGGCCCAAATAAGATGACTCCAGCAGCTACAGGGAGAGCTAGAAGAAAGGTGCCCACACCTACAACTTTCAGGGATAGTTTTGCAGCTACTGCTTCCGGTATTAGTGCATATGCTATTGGCGCGATTAGAAAGGCAGCCAAAAACGGAAGGCTAATATTACCACCTAGTGCCCATATGAAAAAACCCATAGGGATACCAATACCTAAGGTTTCAGTAGATATAACTCCCATCCAAAAAAATATTCTAAAAGATCTTTTCTTACGCTCAACAGCTTCTACTTCAGCTACCATATCGTGAATATCTATATTCCCTTCTTTCGCCTGCGTAACAAATTCCGTCCAAGCTGCTTGAGTAGGAAATAACCTTTTAAATACATCTTGATTCCTGCAAATATACTCTTTGATAATATTTTTATAAGCCTGCTTACTAATATTCTGGTCATTAAGAAATGATATAAGAGCCTTTGTATTAGGAAATAATTGAAGGAAATAATTTGAATATCTCCTTCCGCTATTTAATAAAACAGCCCTAAAAATAAACTCTTTTGGACTATTTAAATCTTCGGAATGTTCATAATCTTTATCCATAAAGTTAAAAAACTCCTGGAAACCACGAAAGGCATCAAATTGAATATCATATTTACTAATCACACGATCAACATCAAGCTGCGCTTCTTTTCCTAAACTTGGATCAAAAAATTCTCTCCTATCACCTAAATTTCCTATGTACAAACCATGGACCTGCTCATACGTTGGATTTTTCAGTATTTCTCTGTCTCGTTGTGCTTGCGCCATAAATTCCTCCAAAAATATTATTTTTTTATAAATTTCTTTCTTTTAACCTAAGATAAAGAATAGATCAAATGTAATAGATCACCTTTTTGCGAAGCAATCCAGGAAATATATCCTCGAAGGGTCCTAAGAGACATTAGATTTTTTTCTAGATTGCCGCGTCGCTATCGCTCCTCGCAAAGACGGGTAAAGAGTTCGCCTTAAGACATATTTGATTACAATCAAATATTGACTACTAAACATCCACATTCGCAGCTGATAAAGCATTCGTTTCAATAAAATCCCGTCTAGGCTCTACCTTATCGCCCATCAGTGTCGTGAAAATTTGATCAGCTAACACCGCATCATCTACAGTGACGCGTAACAAACGACGCACTTCAGGATCCATGGTTGTTTCCCACAACTGCTCCGGATTCATCTCACCCAAACCCTTATAACGCTGTATACCTAGGCCTTTTTTGGCCTCTACCATCACCCAATCAAAAGCTTGTGAAAAATTCTGTAACAGCGTTTTTCTTCCATCTTTTTGAATAAATGCACCTTCCTCCAACAACCCATGGGTTTTAGCATATAGCTCGGATAAATAAATATAATCTGCCGAATTAAAGAAATCATGTCCAAAAATACAGTGTGTGATGACACCATGATGCATCATACTAACCTGAGGCTCAAATATATGCCGCTCTAAATTCTCTTCGATTTCAAGTACATACTCTGGACTATTTTTACCCTTAGGATACTTAATTTCTAATTGTGATTTAAGCAGCTGCATCCAGGCTTCTACTTCTGAACGATGACGTAACTGATCAACAGATAACGCAGGCATATCGAGAAGACACCTCAACACAGTTTCCGGATAACGCCGAGAAAGACGGCCAATAATGTTAAGCGAATTTTGATAATGGGTAACCAAGCTATGAAAAGCCATTTCAGGTAAAGGCGGTGCTTCTGGATTTGCATGCAATTGTACGCCATCCACACCTGACAGCAGTAAATATGCATTGAGTGCATCGTCATCTTTAATATATTGCTCTTGCTTACCTTTCTTAACTTTGTATAACGGTGGTTGAGCAATGTAGATATGTCCACGATCAACTAATTCCGTCATATGTCTATAGAAAAATGTGAGCAACAAGGTGCGAATGTGTGAGCCGTCCACATCAGCGTCAGTCATGATAACAATTCTGTGATAGCGTAATTTATCTGGGTTATATTCATCTTTCCCAATCCCACAGCCCAAAGCAGTGATCAATGTCGCTACTTCTTGAGAAGAGAGCATACGGTCAAAGCGCGCCTTTTCAACGTTTAGAATTTTTCCCTTAAGCGGCAAAATGGCCTGATTTTTACGATCACGAGCCTGTTTGGCTGATCCACCTGCAGAATCACCCTCTACAATAAATATTTCAGACTCAGCGGGGTTGGTTTCCTGGCAATCCGCAAGCTTTCCGGGCAGCCCACCCAAATCTAAGACATTTTTGCGACGCGTCATATCTCTCGCCTTACGTGCTGCTTCTCTGGCACGGGCTGCATCGATAATTTTCATGACAATGGCTTTAGCTTGAGCAGGATTTTCCAATAGATACTCTTCAAGCTTTTCAGATAAAGCAGATTCGACAATGGGTTTAACTTCAGAAGAAACCAGCTTATCTTTTGTCTGCGAGGAGAATTTAGGATCAGGCACTTTCACCGACAGAACAGCCGTTAACCCCTCACGCATATCATCGCCTGAAGTCGCCACCTTAGCCTTTTTGTTAAATCCTTCTTTATCAATATAATTATTCAGTGTGCGCGTAAGACCTGCTCTAAAACCTGCCAAATGCGCACCACCATCACGCTGAGGAATATTATTGGTATAGCAGAACACATTTTCCTGAAAGCTATCATTCCACTGCATCGCCAACTCAACAGCAATATCATCCTGCTCTGTTACGAAATAAATAGGTGTTGGATGGACCACGGTTTTATTCGTATTCAGCAACTCTACAAAAGCTTTTATTCCGCCTTCGTAAAAAAATGTATCTTTTTGACCAGAACGTTCGTCTAGGATCGTGATCTTAAGACCAGAGTTCAGAAAAGCCAGCTCACGCAGACGCTTAGCTAATATGTCATAATGAAACTCCACAACATTATGGAAAGTTTCTAAGCTGGGTTTGAAGCGAATCTGTGTACCCGTCTTATCCGTTTCACCCGTCACGGCCAAAGCATCAACAGGCACTCCGTGTTTGTAGACTTGCGTATATACCTTGCCCATCTGGCGAATGGTAAGTTCCAATCTCTCTGACAACGCATTTACTACAGAAACACCCACCCCATGCAAACCACCGGACACCTTGTAGGCGTTGTTATCGAATTTACCTCCAGCATGCAACACGGTCATGATCACCTCTGCTGCTGAACGTTTTTCTTCCACATGCATACCCGTAGGAATACCACGGCCATCGTCTTTGACAGTCACAGAGTTATCAGTGTGTATGGTGATGTTGACTTCAGTACAATGCCCAGCCAAAGCTTCATCAATGGAGTTATCCACAACTTCAAACACCATATGATGTAGGCCCGATCCATCATCTGTATCGCCTATATACATACCTGGTCTTTTACGAACGGCATCTAGTCCTTTGTAGACTTTAATACTAGAGGAATCATAATCTGGTGTTAGATTAACAGCTTTTTGGGTATCTGCATTTGTATCTGGCATTAGTTCACTCGTTCTTTAAAGGGAGAAAGGTTATTTAATATAGAAGTGGACGCATGAAGGCTCAACTTTGTCTTAAAATTAAAGTGGGGACATCTTACCTCAAATTCAAACATTACACCTAGTGACTGTTGGTAGGCGAAAAATGCTGTCAGAGTGCTCACATACTACGTACGACTGTTGACAATTCAGCAGCCAGCTTTACTCTATTGGGCCACGCAACTCACAGAGGATATGCCATGCCACCCAATCCTGCTTTCAAACGCATCGCACTCATGGGACGCCAACGCCAAAACGGCACGTACGACACACTCATTACACTACATGACTACCTAGTAGATAAAGGATATGCGGTTGTATTTGAAAAAGAAACAGCTGAACACGTCTCCCCTCAAAAAGTAAACGCCGTTGCCAGCGACGAGCTGAGCCAAACGAGTGATATCATCATCGTGGTAGGTGGAGATGGCAGCCTGCTACACGCTGCACAAATCGCTATTGACCAATCCTTACCTATCCTTGGCGTAAATCGTGGGCGGCTAGGATTCCTGACAGACATGCATCCCAACAATCTTCCTAAAATTGAAGAAGTTTTAAATGGGCACTACCACGAAGAACCGCGGTTCTTACTACGTGCTGAAGTATTGAAAAAAGAAGAAGCTGTTGCTTACGTAGAAGGATTGAATGAAGTAGTACTCTTTCCGAGCGACGTTGCGCATATGATCGATTTTGACATTATGATCAATCAACAATCGGTATGCTCGCTAAGAGCAGACGGACTCATCATTGCTACCCCTACAGGTTCCACTGCCTATGCACTGTCTGGTGGCGGACCCATCTTGCACCCTGAACTAAACGCTGTTGCGATGGTACCTATGTTCCCACATACGCTCACTAATCGCCCTATCGTTGTAAGTGCTGACAGTCATATCTTAATCAACATCAGCCACCAGAATACTTGTGACGCTTATGCCAGCGCTGATGGCCAAAGACGCGTCCAGATTGAGGTCGGAGATAGGGTACATATCCACAAAAAATCAGCACCCCTCCGCCTTATTCATCCTTTAGACTACAGCTATTTTGATACGTTACGCGCTAAGCTGCATTGGCAGAAGGGGCATGCTTGAAAAATGTTTTCTTAGAACCAATAGATTTATTGCGGTGGTCTAAGGCCATCATTCTGAGGAGAAGATGTATGGAAAACTACAGTAGGTAAATCAGACGAAGGTTGTTGCCTCTCCTGACGTCGCTGCTCCTCCCAAAAAATTGACGATCGCCGTCCTTCTGGTCTTGCTGGTTGCCCGGATCTCTCATCACCACCCAATGAATTTTGTCCTTCCGATCGAGCAACCTGAACATTCGCTGGACGACCTGGCTCATTTTCATCTTCTGAATCTAAAGAATATTTTGAATCCTCTGATTCTTCTGCTTCATCCTCAACACCTACTGTTGGTAACGCAGACACATGAACGGCAGGGACTGATAATAGCGACAGTGGCTGCCTTGGCCTCTTGGCGCTACTTCCCTCAATATCATAAAGATATCCACCTATCAAAGATGATATTAGCCTACCCGTCTCAGCAACATCGCTATCAGGATCAGCAAAATACTCACTTACCAGAGACAGCAGTTGCTCTCTCCTTTTAGCTCTATTAGCAGCAACATCAACATCAGAAAAATACTCACCTACCAGCTTCGCTAATTCTTTTGGAAGGATTTTCATAAGATATCTTTGAGCCTGCTTAACCCGATATGGATTGGCAGCGAATTCTTCTCTCTGCAATAAGTCCACTGCTTTAGAACCTAAAGAAACAAATTTTTTCCTTCCTTTTTCCACCAAGTTAAGGCCTCTAACTCCTCCCATCTGATTACCAGAAAGATGAAGTTTCACAGAACCTGCTTTGCTGCGCGCGCCTACCTCTGTCAATGCTTTAGCGCCCTCAAGCCTGATGGCATTTCCTTCTAAATTAACTTCAATGGGGAGCGAACTACCCTTTTTGTTACGAAACATTAACGATTCTGCTATCTCTTTAGCATCAACATCCTTAATACCTTTTTCCGCGAGATTAAGTTCGGTGATACTAGGATTCCTTATCAATTTTGCTATTAACTTACCAACTCCGCCTACAGCATTAGTTCCGCTGAGGTTAACCGATGTAACAGTAGGATGCTTTTTCAATACCTTTACCAGCACCTTAAGAGCATTAGGCGACATTTGAACGTTCTGGAGGTCCACTTTACACACAGCACGATTTTGTTTTAAAGCCTTTGCTATCTCTACAGACTCCCCTGCTGTAATTTTAGTATGTGGTGGAAACTTCAAGATATCGCGACCATCTCGCAACTCGTCTATTACTTCCATTACAGCAGGAGACACATGTTGGTCTTCAAGCAGCTTCTCTCTTAAATCATGTACTATAGTAGCACGTGTTATTGCACCGCCGTTGTTTTTTACTATCTCCCGCGCTAGAAGTTGTACTTTTACACTTGTTGTTGATGGCGCCATTCTCAAGAGTTGAGTTGGCATTAATCCCAATACTCTGTCCTGCATTTCTCCCACCTCTTTTTGTTATTTTTGGGAATTAATTAATATTAGGCGACCAAGTTCATTAAGAAAAAGGGTCTATTTACGTATCATATATAACCTACCTTAGGGCTTTATTAAATGAGGCTGCAATTTCCGTCGTCAAAAAATCATCTATTTCAGATTGTTTTTTCAACCCCAGCTAAAACTTAACCATGTATAAGACTAAATTTAGTAGAGGCAAGATTAAAAAAAGAAAGAAAGCGCCATAACCGCTAAGATAAAGGTCAGCGTCGATCGTATAGGTATCATCCATTGCTTAAACCTCTTTCTCTTAAGCAAGTATAAGGAGGATCAAAAGAGTTTTTGCACGCCACTTTATAGAGCTTCTTCTTGACAAACGCCTATCGCATTAGGAACATGCATCATCTTTATTTTTGATTTTTTGATCTTTCATGGCGAGAATTTCACGTTATGCTAAAACACTTACATATCAAACATTTCACCATTATCGACGAGCTAAATCTCGACCTCACCGACGGCCTTACCGTACTCACAGGTGAGACTGGCGCAGGTAAGTCCATCTTGATCGATGCGCTTGAACTCGCATTAGGGGCACGTGCCAACACAATGCTTATCCAAAAGGATCAAAAACGTTGCGAGATTACCGCCACTATAGACACCACTCATATTACTAGTGCTCAAAAATGGCTGCGCGATGAAGAATTAGATGAAGGAGAAGAATGCTTAATAAGTCGAGTAATCAGTCGAGATGGCCGTTCAAGGAACACTATCAATGGTCGACCCTGCACCTTAGAACAAGTCAGGAGCCTAGGCGCACTTTTAGTGCATATCCATGGCCAGAATCAGCATACCTTACTGACTCAAAGCGATTATCAACGCAAGCTGCTAGATACTTTCGCTGGGCATCGTGAGCTATGTCAAAATGTGCGAAATCATTTCCAACGATGGCGCCAAGCAAATGATGAGTTGAGCACGCTGATGGGAACAGATGAGGATCAGGCTCAGAAAAAGGAATGGCTATCTTTTCAGATTGAGGAACTGAGCGAACTATCTCTAGCCGAAGGAGAACTCGCCAATTTAGAGGCGCAATATAAAAAACTTTCTAACGCCACCCAATTTATTCTCTCGTGCGAAGACATACTCAATACCTTATCTGGTGAAGGCCATAATCTGATGAGAGAAGTCGATCGCATCATCCAATCTCTTAAACAATTACCCACAGAGAAAGAAACAACAGAAGCCATACAACTGCTCCAGCAAACCAGCATTCACATGGAAGAAGCGCAGCATAATGTGAATCGATATTTGAGCAATTTGACTACTGATCCTCAAGCCTTAGACCAAATCGAGCGCCGTCTTGCTCGTATATATGAATTAGCACGGAAACATAAGGTTCTACCGGAAGAGCTCCATCAAAAACAGACGCGTTTGGAGAAAGAATTAGAAGCACTGACAGGAATGGATGAACGCATTGCACAATTACAAACGGAGATAACCACTGCCCAAACAAACTATCAAGCTGCAGCGGAAAAACTTACCTTGAGCCGCCAAGCAGCGGCCAATCGCCTTAATCAAGCAGTAACTGCACATATCAAAACGCTGGGCATGCAGCATGGTGAACTGCACGTTACATTACAACCCCTGGAAGATCAGATGCCACATACGTATGGCAATGAACGTATCGCTTTTCTAATCGTCACCAATCCAGGGCACACACCACATTCACTGGCTAAAGTAGCATCCGGTGGAGAGCTTTCTCGCATCTCATTAGCCATACAAGTCGTAGCAGCAGAAGCCTTTCATTCACCTACTTTAATTTTTGATGAAGTGGACGTGGGTATAGGCGGGAAAACGGCAGATATTGTAGGGCAGCAACTCAGAAAGCTAGGTGAAAAAGCACAAGTGTTATGCGTCACCCACCTCCCACAAGTCGCAGCCAATGGGCACCAGCATTTGCATATCGCTAAACAGGTTAATAACAATAAAGTCACCACATCTATCACGATCTTGTCAGCTGAAGAGAGAACACAGGAGATCGCCAGAATGCTAGGTGGGGTGAACATTACAGAAAAAACACGAGCACATGCGGAGGAGATGCTGGCTAGATGACAGCTCTCCTCCTTTAAGATGATTATCCTAAACTTCGAGAAAGCGATAGCAATGGTGATGATGGTGGTGAAGTAACAGGCTGAATTTTAGGAGAACCACCAACCTCACACTTAGGAGCACTAGGACTACGACTATAACCGAAACCAGGAGACCATGTTGTTGCTGCCAGTTTTTTCGATAAGTCTGTTACGGGCTCCAATTCCTGCCATTCTGATTGCACTAGCTGTGCTTCTTGATTCGGCTGCCCATGTTGTGCCGACTGTTTTGGTTCTTCTGGCTGCTTTAATTCTTCCAATTGCTTCGACTGCTCTAGCCTCCATTGGTCCACCGCATGCGAACATACAATACGAGTCATCTCTCCCATCTGCCTCGCATACTCATTGGGCCCACGCATATATCTCCACCACGACTCTTCATCTTCTTGACTCTGTGCTAATTCTAGCCTCTCTAGTAAATTTGATTTCCTTGTTTCTTTGAATTCTACAGGTTGTAACAACTGAAAAATTTCTTTAGCCAATGCTTTTTTTTCTTGCGCCAGCTCTTCTTTCGATTGTGTAAACCCCTTTATTTGTGCGCCTAATTCTTTAATTTTACGGACACGTATTTGCTCACGAAGGGGCACAAAAAGACCATCTGCTGAAGGGAGTTGGAATAAATCAAAAAATGCGCAGATCTTTTGATGTAAATCTTGTCCTCGCGCTTCAGCACTTAGTTTTTTCCAAGCAACGGATGCGCGAGCTTCTTGATATATACATTCTATTTGCTTGCTGATAACACTAACGGATAATTTATCTTTAAAATGCGTCTTAAAAAATCGCTCAACGAATACCTTTACTTCTCTAGGATCAGGAATATTTGCGACATCCTTCCCAGCTTTGGCTACCGCAACATCATCGGAAAGCAAAATTCGATAGAACGCAGAAATAGCCTCTTCGGGGCACAAGCGATAAAGCCAAAAGAAGAATAAATCGGTTGTAGTATTATTAAATTCAGGTGGCAAATTATCATGTAGACGCCCGCTTGCCTTAGCAACCTGCTGTTTAAGAAAACTTATTTGTTTTCCAAGCAACCTACCGACATTCTGCCTACGCAAAAAATATTCAGCCCCTGGCTGATAGGATTGAAGCTCTTCTAAAAGCGTTTTTACCCGCTTTGGTCGCTCCGCTCTCTTTGGCGGATGGCCTGCGGCAAACGTTGCTGAACTTTGCCCCTGGGCCATTGCTGTCAATCTTGATCCTTTTATTTCTTCCGCCATAAATTTGACTCCATGTGTATAAGAAAGTTTTCGTCCCCAAAAGCGAAAAAATCCGTCAGTTGGTTTGAGACCTATGTTCTATCCATTGTTTGAATTCTTAAAAAGACAGCAACGCGCCATCATAAAATCAATACATATTTTGCGCAACACATGAAGTACATACTTGGATATATCGATCGTTTTCGAAAAATCTGATTTTGGGGAATTTAGAGGGAAATTTAATTATTTGGTGGGAAGGGGGAATATAGCGACAAATATCATAGACGACTACTCAGCATTATTAAAGGGGCTGAGAACTGCTGTTCATGGCTTATTCAAATGCAACCTGGACACTGGCTCCATCCCTGATGGTTTTTTTCATTAACAGATGATCCATCATAGAGATAGTCTATGAAATAGAAAAAGCTTAGCATACGGCAAATAATCAGAGAGAAGCGTTGGCATAATTCTGTCGACCAAGCAATAGATTTTAAGAACCTCAATAAGGCACATAGAGTAATGAAGTTAATCATACAGATACCCTGTTTCAACGAGGCAAAAACACTCCCTATAACCCTTGCCGCTTTGCCCCATGCAGTACCTGGGTTCGATACAGTCGAATGGCTAGTGATTGATGATGGAAGCCAAGACAGTACCGTAGAAGTGGCAAAGGCGAATGGCGTAAACCATGTAGTGAGGCATACTGGCAATAAGGGATTAGCCAGCGCATTTATGACGGGGCTAGACGCCTGCTTGTCTCTTGGAGCAGATGTCATCGTTCTATCAAAAAGCTACTTCAAAAACTAGGCAGCTGGGTAGTAAGAATCGCCAGCAAAACAGATATTCCTGATGCCACTAGCGGTTTTCGCGCAATGAGCCGAGTGGCTGCCCAACGATTGATGGTTTTTAACAACTACACGTATACACTTGAAACCATCATCCAGGCTGGGCAAAAAAATATCACTATCACTTCTGTTCCTATTCGAGTAAATGAGGATCTACGCCCTTCACGCTTAGTAAAAAGTATTCCTTCCTACATTAAGCGCAGCATTGCTACTATTGTTCGAATCTTTATCATCTATAGACCCTTTCGATTTTTTGGAACTATCGGTGTTGTGTTATTTAGCATAGGTTTTTTGATTGGCGTGCGATTTATCTGGAAATATCTCACTGGTGATGGTGAAGGTCATATCCAATCGCTCATACTTGCTTCAGTGCTCATGTGCATGGGGTTCCAGGCACTCTTAACTGCATTTGTTGCAGATTTATTATCTGCCAATCGCAAGTTGCTGGAAGATATACGCTTTAAGGCAGCAAAGTTATTGAAAAACGGCTGATGGGACAATCTAGTGGACATAAAAAAAGAAGGCAATATTGTTGCTGGAAACTCCCATAAAAAGTGCAGACTAAAGTCTTCACCTCTAACCTTTCGACAAGCTCTTCATTGGATAGGGAGCGGATTAGCACTCATTGGTATTGTTTTTGTGGCGATACGATTGAATGAATACTGGGGGAGCCAAGACCTTTCGCATATCAGTCCAGTGACTTGGGCTGCCATTGGTAGCCTTGCCGTATTCTATGGTTCGGCGAACATACTGCTAGCATTAGCTTGGCGTCAGTTATTGGCGCAGTTTGGCCCACATGTCACACGCATGTGGGCTATCAGAGTTTATGGGGTATCTCAACTAGCAAAATATGTGCCTGGCAATATTTTTCATATTGCTGGAAGGCAGGCCATTGGGATGTCAGCAGGCCTTTCAGGCACTGCGTTAGCAAAGTCTACCTTCTGGGAACTTAGCTTACTTGCCACCACGGGAATGTTATACGGATGGCTGGTTTTGCCGCTGTTGTTACCCAAATTACCATTAATAGCAAGTAGTGCTTTATTATTGGGTAGTGTTTGGGCACTTGCTTATCTGTTACGTCGTGTTATTGGTTTGCAAGCCTCATTATGCTTTAAATTACAAATGATTTTCCTTGCGATCTCGGCCGGTGTGTTTACTGCCCTGTTGGGCGTCGTTGTTCCAAGTACAGAATACCACCCACAAACTTGGCTGTTCATAGGTGGTGCTTATGTGGTCGCTTGGCTTGTTGGATTAGTTACCCCAGGTGCTCCTGCCGGTGTTGGCGTGCGCGAGTTAGTATTGCTCTTTCTGCTAAAGAATTTCGTTGTAGAATCTGACCTGATTGTTACTGTGCTGCTGGGACGGATGGTGACGGTGATGGGAGATGTGTTATTTTTTAGTGCTGCTTTTTTCCTTCCAGCTAAAAAAGTTTTTGTGGAAAAATTATGAATAAACATCAACATTGGTTACGAGACAGCGCATTATTAATAGTAGCCGCCGGTTTCGTGCTTTTTTTGCATGGTGCAATACCATTTCTCGCAATACCCACGCTGGGGCAGGCAATATGGACAACAGGCTTTTCAGAGTCGTTTGCAAACGGGCCTTGGTACAACATCTACGCTCATGATTTTGGAATACCCAAACCTGCAGCCATTGCTTTTGGATTAGCTGGGGCTTGGCCAATCAGTTTACTGATTCGCTTCGGCTTACATGCTTCTGATGCCTATACCACAGTATTTGCATTTTGGTTGCTTGTAGCTTTCTATGGCGCTTACAAGATATGTCGTCATTTTGATGCGACACGCCCAATTGCTCTGATTGGTGCGGTGGTATGGATGAGTATGCCTATCATATGGCAGCATGCCGGGTACAGCATGCTCTCACTGGGTATTGGGTTGTTACCCTTCTATTTTTTGGCCTCTGTCAATATATTTTGGGACAAGACGGGGAAAAATAAAATTACTTTGCCGGCAGTGTTGTTTTATTCTTTAACAACTATCGTTGCAGTATTTATGGATGGGTATTCATTTATGATGTTTGCAACAGGTGCAAGCATATTTCTTGCCTATGCTTTTATATCTCGTCCTGAGGCGCGAAAAAGTCTTTTAACAATCGCTCTTCCAGTTCATATAGCCAGCTTTGCACTCGCCTATGTTCTCTTTAGTGCATATATAGGGAAATCAAATTTCAATACAGCCCCCATTGATTTTTTTAGAGGATGGGGGCTTGATTTGTCTTTTGCGATGTTCCCAACTCAAGGTGTGCACTGGCTACCAGATTTGCTTGGGTTAAGCTTGAAACGTAGCAATGTAACCTATTTTGGTGATGCCTCTGTTTGGGCCACTACATTTTCATTGCCTATCATTTTGGCTGGACTAATTGCTTGGTGGAGAGTCAAGAAAAACGTCAAACTGGCCACTGGCGCTTTATTAGTTGCTACCTTTGGGTTTTACATGGCATTGGGCCCTTCATTAAAAATCGATTCAACAAAACCAGAATCCCTACAACTTAGCCATCCTCGCGAACAAAGCGTTATGATGCCTGCTGACCTCGCCATTATGCCGACAGGTAATGCCTGGATTTCTGAGAACCTACCTGGCTTCAACATTATGCGTGCATCCTATCGCTGGTTAGCACTTGGGGTTTTCGCTTTTTGGATGCTGGTAATGATCTGGGTGACACGCACTGAAGGAAAAGACCGGATAATATCTGCTGTGATCTTAATTGCATTAATTACACTCAATTTGCCTAGTTTACCCAAAAAATGGCAAAAAGCACTTGACGCACGCATGATGTTTCATCAGATCGATAACAGCCTCATTACTGAACTTCGGCAACAAATAAAGAAAGGCGAGGTAGTTGCATTTCTTCCATGGGGGAATGACTTTATTGTAAATTATTTAGCGCCCAAAGCAGGTTTTCAGACCTTCAATATTGGTGGTGACAAAAATCTATATGAAGCACAGATGAAGTGGCCACCGGAGATGCTACTGCTAGGAGAAGAGCTAAAATTGGAAAAAGCGTCTAGTTTAGCCAAAATGCTTATCAATGGTTCTGCTGATGTCATTTCAATCCCATATTTCCACACGCTATGGTCTCTTAGCGCTTGGCCATGTGCTGATGAGACTACTATTACCAAAATCACCGAAGAGCAAATTGAAGAATTACGCCGTCTGCCAGGCTTTGTCTGCCCATCGCAACGCAAGATTGAGCTTTCACCTATTATTAAGCACCTGGCATCCTTACCTTATCTTGAGGTAAAAGACTCGAATTTATTTGCCAGTATCCGCTTACGATCTAACTATATGGGACATGAAAAAAGAAAAGCGCTGATGGCTACTTTAATCTCTAAAGTCCACTATCCTATTATTGTTGGTTCTAAGTTAGAAGGTAGCGCATTTATATTTGGTGAAGGATGGCATACAATCGAAGCAAATCATGTATGGTCTCAAGCCAAAGCTAGACTCACATTACCGATTCCAAAAGATTGTATGTCACGCCAATGTACTGCCGTACTAAAATTTATTGTCTTCGGTGCCAACCAAGATAGGCCAGTCGTTGTTAATTTTAATACTGATCTAATGAATGAACACTGGAGTGAGGAGTTCAAATCTACTGCAGAGAGCAATAATCAAATCTCTATTCCCCTAGACAGTGCAAAGAAAAGCCAAGAGATTAATATTTCTGTCCCTAATGCCACCTCTCCACAAGCGCTAGCAGGATCGCCTGATCATCGAGTGCTAGGCATAGGTCTTCAGCGGATTGAATTGTCAATAGAGCCTTAGGCAAGGCCTGTCTTTGTGCGCACTTTTTGCTTCAATACAGACTCCTCTTATGGGACCTCGCTTTTTTAAGAAATTGCGAAGATAATGATTTCTTTTCCTCCCATACCCACAAGGAAACACCATGCAAAAGCGACTTATTCAATTCCTTCTACTTTTAATTATGCTGTTTTCATCATCCGTATTTGCTAGCACTGCGGATAAAGTCATTCGGCATCGCATCCCAAACTCTGACTTCCCTATCTTGGAAGCTGTAGAGGTTCCAGCAGGGTTACCTATCGTATATTTATCTGGACAGGTTCCGACTGTGCAAGATGCTTCTAAACCCAAAGATAGTCCATTAGCTTATGGAGGTGATACTAAGGGACAAACGATTGCTGTATTGAAGTCCATCGAAAAAATCTTAGAGAAGCACGGACTTTGTATGGGTGATGTCATCAAGATGCAAGTCTTTCTAGTGGCAGACCCAGCTAAAGGAAACAGAATGGATTTCGATGGCTTTATGGAAGGCTACCGTCAATTTTTTGGTGCTCCAGGCAAGCCTCGCTTCCCTGTTCGCTCAACGTTTCAAGTTGCCGGTCTGGTAAATCCAGCTTGGTTTGTGGAGATTGAGGTGGTGGCTGTGAAGCAATAATGTTGATTAGCCACATGTCAAACTAAAAATTGACTGTTTCTATACTCTGGACTGAACGTAATAGATCAAATGGTGTCAACTTAAGAGAAAAAGACAACTCCTCAAAAACTTGGAGTGAAACAAAGATCATCAGGCTATCAGAAGCAAATCGTAGAAAACAAGAATGTTTTCTACGAGCATACATGGACGTACTCGCTGCGTATTTGCGTTGATATAGCCTGATGATCTAACTTCACGAATCGCAATAGATCACCCCGAAGCAGTATTTCCTCAACCCATTGAAAATACTACGAATCCTGTTGAGGCTATGCTTAGATTGAAGGCAAACCTTCGATCACATGGATGTGATCGCAGAGCCTACAGGGATGTATTAAAGGCGTGTTTGCCTTCAATCTGGGCATATTCTCATAAAAACACGCTGTAATGTAACGTCATAAGAGCTGATTTATTACATTCGTGGGGATAGATCAGCTCACGCCCCCAGCCCCCAACGCGCTATGGGATCTAGATCAAGCCCCTCTTCCCTTTCCCCTGCCATCAATCGCTCATGTCCTGCATAAGCAATCATCGCACCATTGTCTGTGCAAAATTCTAATCGCGGAAAATACAGCTCAACCCCCATTTTCTCCGACATGTTCTTTAAAGCCTCACGCAAGGGTTGATTGGCACCCACACCTCCAGCAACCACCAGACGATTGATTTTTGTTTGGATAATAGCTCTCTTGCATTTAATCAATAGTGTATCCACCACAGCATCCTCAAACGCACGTGCGATATCGGCCTTACCTTGATCATCATGTTCTGTCATCTTAAATGTATTAAGTGCAAAAGTTTTTAGCCCGCTGAAGCTAAAATCCAAGCCAGGCCGATCAGTCATAGGACGAGGAAAATGAAAGCGTTTGGACTCCCCCCGTTTAGCCATCTCCGATAGCAAAGCACCTCCGGGATAAGGTAGCCCCAATAATTTTCCAACTTTATCGAATGCTTCGCCGGCAGCATCGTCAAGCGTCTCTCCCAATATTTTGTATTGTCCGAGCCCTTTCACGGAAATCAGCATGGTGTGTCCACCAGAAACTAACAGTGCGATGAAGGGAAAAGATGGAGGATTTTTTTCCAGCATGGGAGCAAGTAAATGACCCTCAAGGTGATGTACACCCACCACTGGCACCTCCCACAACAGACCAAAAGTCTTGGCAAATGCACTACCCACCAATAACGCGCCCATCAAACCCGGGCCTTTGGTGTAGGCAATGCCATCAATGTCGGAGATCTTTAGCTGGGTCCCTGCCAGCACCGTTTTAATCAATGGGAGCATTTTGCGCAGATGATCGCGAGAGGCAAGTTCAGGGATGACACCGCCATACTCGGCATGAACTTGTGTCTGACTATGTAGCGCATGTGCCAGCAAGCCACGCTGCGTTTCATATAATGCGACACCGGTGTCGTCGCAAGAGGTTTCTATACCTAAGACAATCATACTTTCTCCTTCGCTTTATTGAAGTGGAGCCCGTATTAATAATAAGATGCGACGCAATTATCAATATAAAGGGACTTTCTATGGAAGACATCAAGACCTGGCAGACTGTGATAGGCGAAGAGAAAAAGCAACCCTATTTTCAGAAAGTGCTTGCCTTTGTTAAGGAAGAACAAGCCAAAGGGAAGAAAATCTATCCCCCTTCTGCAGATATTTTCAACGCTTTTAAGTACACGCCCTTTGAAGATCTGAAGGTCGTTATCTTAGGGCAAGACCCCTATCACGGCGAAGGACAGGCACACGGTCTTTGTTTTTCTGTCCGACCTGGGATTACTCCTCCTCCCTCGCTAAAAAATATTTTCCTAGAACTTCACAACGATCTCGGAGTCCCTATGCCTTCACACGGCAATCTCGAAAAATGGGCAAAACAGGGTGTTCTGCTCTTAAACACTGTACTTACTGTAGAGGCCGGAAAACCTCAATCCCATGCCAATCAAGGTTGGGAGACATTTACTGACCATGTTATCTCTGTCATCAATAAAGAAAAAGAAGGCGTGATCTTTCTACTTTGGGGTTCCCCTGCACAACGTAAGGGCAGCATCATAGATGCTAAAAGACATTATATTTTAAAAGCACCTCATCCTTCTCCTCTATCAGCACATCGCGGTTTTCTAGGGTGTAAGCATTTTTCTAAGACCAACGCATTATTGAGAGAAATGGGGAAAAAAGAGATTGATTGGGATATAGAAAATAATAATCCGTCCACTCCCGTTAAAGGATCTGCCTCTTAAATCACTGTTAGTGGTAGATATTTATGGCATACAATATCTTTTATCAATAGATAGCTGTGGAATGACGATGCCTATATCTAAACAAATATTAAGAGAAATCCTAACAGACCAAAGAGATATCCGTTATCTCGATGGAGCAGTTACTCGACAGAAGCAAGCGCTTTCATCGGAATATTTTTCTAGCGATTTGATTTTGATCATCACAGGGATAAGACGCGGAGGGAAATCAACACTTCTCCAGGCGATCAGAAAAGAACAACCTCAGCAGGACTATTATTGCAACTTTGATGATGAACGCCTTGCTACATTTACAGTAGAGGATTTCGCTGCACTACATGAAGTGTTAATTGAAAAATATGGCGAACAGGACTGCTTTTATTTCGATGAAATTCAGAATATTGAAGGCTGGGAACGATTTATTCGTCGTTTACACGATCACCAAAAAAAAATCCTGATCACAGGATCAAATGCTGCGATGCTGAGCCAAGAATTAGGCACAAGACTCACCGGTCGTTATCGCCAACTTGAATTACTTCCTTTTTCTTTTAATGAGTATCTCGCCTTTCATCAACTTGCATTGCCTGATCCTGATAGCACGGTAGGAAAAGGTATCTATCAACAATACTTTCATCGTTTTATAGAAGATGGCGGTATTCCAGGCTATCAAAAACTTAGTGATGAACAATATTTGAAGGATCTGTATGAAGGTATTCTGTATAGAGATGTGGTAACACGCCATAAGATTACGAAAGTACATGAGCTAAAGTCATTGATTTATTACGCAGCCAGTAATGTGTCAAAAATTTTCAGCTACGGAAAGCTCCGTCAAATGCTGGCTTTGAGCCATGCCAGCACAGTGAAGGCTTATTTAGATTATTTGCAGGAAAGTTATTTGATTTTTGTCATACCTAAATTTGATGATTCTGTTAAACGACAAATTCTTGCCCCCAAAAAACTTTATTTTATCGATACCAAACTTCTGAAGCTAATCGGCTTTAGGCCAACATCAGATCAGGGCCGATTGTTAGAAAATGCGGTGTTCTTAGCACTGAGGCAAAAACATACAGAGATATTTTATTTTAGTGAAAACAAAGAGTGCGATTTTATTGTTAAATGCAATACAGGATATCAAGCCATTCAGGTAACCTGTAGTTTGCATGATCCTGACACAAAACAACGTGAAGTTGATGGTTTGTTAGAGGCCCTCATCTTTTTTGATTTAAAGAGCGGGCTTATTTTGACTTTAGATGAAGAAATCGAAATAGAAATAACAAAAGACCATAAGACCTACCATATTCATGTTATGCCTATATGGAAGTGGATATTGTGGAGATAAAAAGTAAGAGGTCAGCCCCTAGATAGTAGGAGCGAAAATCTGTCTAGAACAGATTTGGACGTAAGGCGCTAGAAGGATAAAATACAGGGGGTATTTCATTCAAAAATTCTCTGAAAGTACTCATCAATATGTGTATGCTGCGCTTTCTCCTGGATCAACTATGTCTTGTCTCTTAAGCGAAACCTTATCATCACAAGGTCGCGAACACAGCGGCTATATATTTTCCTAGATCAACTATGTCTTAGATTGCCGTGTCGCTATCGCTCCTAGCAAAGACGAAGGACCGGATAATTGCTTCGCAAAATCGCTCGCAACGATGGGTAAAGAATTTGCCTTAAGCATAGTTGATCCAGGAAATATATCCTAGAAGGGTCCTAAGAGACCTTAGATTTTTTTCTAGATTGCCACGTCGCTATCGCTCCTCGCAAAGACGGTCGGAATCTAACCATTTATACCAAACTCAAAGATGGATGTGACCTATTACATCTTGACAAAGAAGTGAGCTATTACTTCAATGCAGAAATACCAGGTAACTGTTTACCCTCCAACAAACTTAAGAATGCTCCGCCCCCTGTGGAAATATAAGATACACGATCAGCAATATCATATTTTTCAATTGCGGCGATGGTATCCCCTCCACCAGCAACAGAAAAGGCCTGACTATTTGAAATCGCCTCAGCCAACACTTTTGTGCCTTCAGCAAAAGCATCCCACTCAAATACTCCTACAGGACCATTCCATAAAATAGCGCGAGACTTTTGAACGAGTTCAGCAAAATACGCTGCTGTTTCAGGACCAATATCCAAAATCATGTCATCAGCTTCTATATCTTCTACTTTTTTATGAGAAGGAGAGGCATCCTTACTAAATTCTTTGGCAGTCACTACATCTGTTGGAATAGGAATCATCGCGCCTTTTCCCTTGGCCAAAGCCATAAGACGTTTTGCTTCAGGGATTAAATCAGGCTCATACAGCGATTTTCCTATGTTGAATCCTGCTGCTGCTAGAAAGGTGTTAGCAATACCACCTCCTACAATCAGTTGATCGGCGATATTGATCACAGATTCCAAAACCGTAAGTTTGGAAGAGACTTTGGAACCGCCCACAATCGCCAGCAATGGTCTCCTTGGATCGAAAAAGGCTTTCTCCAACGCATTGAGCTCCTTCATCAATAAAGGGCCTGCACAAGCAATAGGCGCAAAAGAAGCAACGCCCGCTGTCGAAGCTTCTGCTCTATGCGCGGTCGCAAAGGCATCCATCACGAATACATCACACAAGGCGGCCATTTTTTTCGCCAATATCGAATCATTCTTTTTCTCGCCAGGATTAAACCTAACATTTTCCAACACGACGACCTCGCCCGGCTCAACCTCCACACCGTCTAACCAGTTCACTTCAAAACGCACGGGATGCCCAAGCAAATGCCCTAACTGTTCAGCAACCAATGCCAACGATAATGCAGGATCTGCTTTGCCTTCCTCCGGACGCCCCAAGTGAGAAGCAATCATCACAGCAGCACCTTCGTGCAAGCAGTATTCAATCGTAGGAATAGCCGCTAACAGTCGCACTTCACTAGTAATTTTGCCATTTTCTATGGGAACGTTGAGGTCTTCGCGAATCAACACGCGTTTGTTTTGTAGAGAAACATCAGATAAGGTGAGCATTGAATTAGCACTCCAGTTCGAGTATTAAATTAGGTTTGCTGGGATATTTGATAGCAGAAGGTAAGGCGGCAATCCAAGAAACAATTTAACGCCCTGTAAAGACTCCATAAAAAAAATACATTTAATGGCAATCGGTTATTATTTTTCTCCATGAAAAATAGCTTGCACAAATGCATAGCCATTTCTACCTAGAAACTAATCCGTTATTTCGCTCAAGCGTCAACTGCACCAAGCCATTCTCCCACGCCTGAGTATTCAATAACGCTAGCTTCAGTTCATTGAGTCCTTCAGAGAATAGAGGGATCCCCTGGCCTAGTATGAGAGGGTGAATGGACAAAATCACCTTATCGATCAGATCATGCGTCAGCAACAAATCATTCAACTGACACCCTCCCACCAACCAAATATCTTTGCCTGGCTGAGCTTTGAGCTGGCGAATAAATTCAATCGCATTGCTTTTGATAATGGTGACATTCGACAGCCTGGCCGCATGACCCTTAGCAAACACATAATTCCTTTTTTCCGCGTAGGGGAAATGACCCTGGGTAAGCAGCTGTCTATAGGTATTATGCCCCATTAATGTGGCATCGATGCTGTCATAGAAAACACGGTGGCCGTAATCATGATCTGTGAATAACCAATCCAAACGGCCATCTGTTCGTGCGATGTAACCATCTATACTGGTGGCGATGGATAATACAATTCTTCTTGTCATCGGAAAGCATCCAAATTAAAGGTAAGAGATCAGCCCCTATGTTGAAACGGTCATATTCCGCCGATCTTGGAGCGAAAATCTGTAAAGAATAGATACACCAACACGAGGAGATTCTCCGCTTTACTCAGAATGACTAAGGCATGTGACACGCCAACAAAAAGGTCCTTTTCTTTGCTTAGGATGAAGCACGTAAAAGTGCCAAAGTAGTATCCAACATGCGATTAGAGAATCCCCACTCATTATCATACCAACTCAATACTTTCACCGTGCGGCCAATGACCTTAGTCAACGTCGCATCAAAAGTGGAAGAAACTGGATCATGATTAAAATCTACGGAAACCAACTGCTCATCCGTATAAGCAAGTATGCCTTTTAATGCGCCTTCTGCTGCATCTTTCATAATGCGATTAACCTCTTCCACTGTCGTTTCTCTAGCAGCTTGAAAGGTGAAATCAACCAAAGACACATTGATTGTAGGGACACGTACAGCAAATCCATCTAGTTTTCCATTTAATTCCGGAATCACCAAACCCACTGCTGCCGCAGCACCTGTTTTGGTCGGAATCATAGAATGTGTCGCAGAACGTGCACGTCGAGGATCAGGATGGTAAACATCTACTAGCTTTTGGTCGTTAGTATAAGCATGGATGGTGGTCATGAGACCATCGACAATTCCTAAGGCATCATGTAAAGGCTTAACCATGGGGGCGATACAATTGGTTGTGCAAGAGGCATTGGAAACTACTGTATCAGTCGATTTCAGCACATCATGATTCACGCCATAAACAATAGTCGCATCCACATCATCACCTGCTGGCGCTGAAATCAATACCTTTTTGGCGCCCGCTGTTAAATGCGCAGAGGCTTTTTCTTTGCTGGTAAACAACCCCGTGCATTCCATCACAACATCTACGCCCAATTCGGCCCATGGTAAGTTGCTGGGATTACGCTCTGCCAATACGCGAATCTTGTCCCCATTCACAATGAGATACTCACCATCAATCGCTACATCACCCTCAAACTTTCCGTGGACTGTGTCATATTTAGTTAGATAGGCATTGATTTTTTCGTCACCCAAATCATTGATCGCAACGATTTCTATTTGGTCACGTTTACCACTTTCGTAAAGCGCACGTAATATATTTCTACCGATACGGCCGTAACCGTTAATCGCTATTTTGATGGTCATTATTTTGCTCCTATTGTTTTTAGTTAACGGAGTCATGAAATCACAAAAGCGATTTCGTCGCCTTAACGATTTCCGCAACTGTGATCCCCATGGCTTGATACACATCCTCCGCTGGCGCAGACTCACCATAAGATCGCATACCCACAATCTTCCCCTGAAACCCTACATACTTGTACCAAAAATCTGCGCTAGCAGCCTCTACAGCGACCCTTGCCGTTACCTTAGGCGGCAATACAGATTGTTGATACTGCTGTGGCTGCTCATCGAATACGGTCGTAGAAGGCATAGAAACTACGCGTATTCTATGGCCCTTTTCCTTTAACAATATCGCCGCTTCAATGGCCAACGATACCTCAGAACCCGTAGCGATAATAATCGCCTGTGGCTGCCCTTCACATTCCTGCAACACATATCCACCTTGAGCGATCTTTTGCAGCATTTTTTTATCGCGCTGTTGTGCGGGAAGCGTCTGCCGAGTCAACAGCAAACATGTAGGTGCATTTTCTTGCTCCAACGCATACTTCCAAGCAACCATAGTCTCCACCTCATCACAAGGCCGCCAAACTTTTACATTTGGCGTCAAACGCAACATGGCCGCATGTTCGACTGGTTGGTGTGTCGGGCCATCTTCACCCAAGCCAATAGAATCATGCGTGAGCACAAAAATAACGCGTTTTTTCATCATGGCCGCTAAACGCACAGCATTCCTGCCATAATCCACAAAGGTGAGGAATGTCCCGCCATAAGGAATAAAACCACCATGCAAAGCAATACCGTTCATAATGGCAAACATACCAAACTCGCGTACACCATAATGAATATAGTTACCGCCAGGTGTGGAAGCACTGATAGCACGCGAAAGCTTTGTCCAAGTGTTGTTCGAACCGGTCAGATCGGCAGATCCCCCCATTAATTCAGGTAGCAAAGGGGCAAACGCATTGAGGGCATTTTCGGAGGCTTTTCTGGTGGCGACACTATTGGGTTGCTGTGCATGGCATTTGGCGAGTAAGCCTTCAACGCTTTTCTCCCAATCCGATGGCAATTTACCCTGCATGCGACGCAAGAATTCTTCAGCTGCTAAGGGATTGAATCTTTTGAATTGATTTAGCTTTTCCTGCCATTCTTTTTCTAGCGAAGACCCTAGTTGTTTGGCATTCCATTTTTCATAAATCTCTTGAGAAATAATAAATGGCTCATGGTCCCAGCTAAGCGTTCTTCTAACAACACTAATTTCTTGATCCCCCAGAGGAGAACCATGCGATTGATGCGTACCTTCAAATTTGGGAGAACCATAACCAATTCTTGTCTTACAGCAAATGAGGGTGGGCTTCTTTGTGAATGCACGTGCTTCTTCAATTGCCGCGTGAATGACTTCCGGATCATGCCCGTCTACGTCAGGGATAACGTGCCAATGATAGGACTCAAATCGTTTAACCGTATCATCTGTAAACCAACCATTCACTTCACCATCAATAGAAATACCATTGTCATCGTAAAACACGATGAGTTTACCTAGCCTTAAAGTGCCTGCCAGAGAAGCAACCTCATGGGAAATTCCTTCCATCAGGCAGCCATCTCCTGCAAAAACGTAGGTATAATGATCAACGACTTCCAATCCATCATGATTGAACTCAGCAGCCAGAACTTTTTCGGCAATAGCCATACCTACGCCATTCGCTAACCCTTGCCCCAACGGACCTGTGGTAGTCTCAATACCAGGAGCATAGCTATATTCAGGATGACCTGGTGTTTTAGAGTTAAGTTGGCGAAATTGTTTGAGATCTTCAATGCTGAGGTCATAGCCGGTCAGGTGTAGCAGCGCGTAATGCAGCATGCTTCCATGGCCATTGGAGAGTATGAATCTGTCACGATTCATCCAGTGAGGGTTGGCAGGATTGTGTCTGAGGAAGTCGTTCCACAATACCTCAGCAATATCAGCCATTCCCATGGGCATGCCAGGGTGGCCAGAGTTGGCCTTTTGAACAGCATCAACACTCAGCATGCGGATCGCATTCGCTAATGCTAATCGAGAGGGCATTCTGTGAACTCCAGTTAAAATGTGTTTTTAGTCAGAGGGATGAGAAAGTAACTGCGCCGCATCATAGCAACACCGATATACATTTTTCAATTTTAATTTTTTTGCTATATGTAAAGTTCGCTGCATTTTGACAATTACAGCTGCTCAAACTACGACCAAACGCGTCGAATAGATGCATATTTACTTTCAATAGAGGTGATATCATGCACAAAAAGCTAGCTATTAGCATGGAACATTTAGTAGAACTCTATGTTTTACCTGAGAATTTAGAAATAGATTATCAAGAAATGGCCAAGCATGAAAAAAGAGAAAAAGCAGCTAATGAATAGACTGAAGGCACTATATAGGGTTGCTTGGAAGGGCAGCTATATACCATTGAGTTTAGAAACTCTCTAAGCCTCCCCCATGCTTAGTAATAATAAACTAGGCCACCCGCCCCTATTGGTAGAGGCCAGAGAGACAGGGTCGTGAACGCCCTGGGCGTCAGCGTCAAGGGAGCCAACCGGAGAGATGGTACCTGTACTGCTAGTACTTCTTTGTGCAGGAGTACGGCTATAACCAAAACTAACTACTCTTGATATAAGCGTTTCCCCAAAAACAACGGGTTTAGTCTCAGCTTTAGCAGTGAGTAGTGGGGTAGTGGTAGCAGAAGGCTGTTGTGGCATATGGTTAGTTAATAATCCTGCATACCCAGCACCATTAGCAGGAGCAGGAGGCTTATCACCTAAAGGGTCCTGATTATCCGAAGCATCACTAGTATTTGAGCTTGTGCGTCCAACACTATTCGCCGCAGCCACAACAGCTTCATCTCCCTGTTGATCAGTCTTAGCCTCTGGACTCTTATCGCATGAAGCGCCAACTCTCTGGGCAATATTGCTAAAAACAGTAGGAATGATGATGAATGCAAAACATATTCTTCCCAATTCATGAGGTATCACAATCAATGCCGTTGACAGACCAGGTACCCCAAACCATAGTCCACCCAATACAAAGCCTATCACCATATACCGGAACCCATTGGAGTACTCGCTCCATTTACCTTTGAGGTATTCGCCTATTTCCTCATTTCCGACCCAATACTTAAAATAAACCCATGATCTACCTAAATGGTCTCCAAATGACATGCTTGCATTTGCAGCACTGAATAAAAAAATCGGTACAAGTGTCCAAGAAGCAAATAGGGCCTCTGTCTGCAAACCTGTACCTGCAAACAAAGCAATAAAGCCAATAGGTCCTCCATGGATAATAAATCCAATACCTATCAATAGAAGCACGAGTAAGCCTGAAATACGCACAGTCCATTTTTCATACCAGGTTTTTTCCTCGTTTACGGGGCGATAGAAAAGACCAGCATAACTGGACATACCTGATAGCGCAGGAATAGCAAAGGCTAAAAAACCAAATATGTCTAAATGTGGGATCTCATCTATTTCTAATGACTTTCCTACAAATACAACAATACTTAGCAATATACCTAGGCCTATTGTAATAAAATATCGAAATGGTTTATCTCTTATAACAAAAGATAACAATGATCCCCCATTAGCTCTATGCTCCTTCCACTCTTTCCACGTCTTTTTTAGATTATCTATGAAACGCCCCCAGTAAGCAGGACCAGAGACAAGACCCTTCATCATAACGGCTGAGACAATGAAGATATCCAGGAGCGCCGCTGGACCATGGATGATGTAAATGGAAGGGGCAAAGAATAAGATCACTACACAGGCAATAAAGAAAGCAAATGGAATAGTTTTGCGATACCAGGTTCTCTCAGAAAGTAACTTACGATGTGTAAAATAAAGGAGGCCACCGATTAATGTTGTCGCAAAAATCAGGAAAATTGCTGTTGGCAAGAGACCATTTGTAGAAAGCGAAATGAGACCGCCAACCCCAGCAATAAAACAACTCGACATTATTATCCAAACATAAAAACGCTGGATTTCATTTCTAAGCAGGCGTTCTTCTTCTGTTAGATTTAACGATTCTCCGCTAATCCAACCGTATAATCGCCAAAATATGTTACTAGATAAGAGCTTCTTTTTTGCTTGTGCTTCTTCAGCTAACACTGCTTGTTGTTTCGACAATAGCTGCTGTCGCTCTTTTAGGGACGCTTTTTCTGACGGCAACAGCGGCCCATCATTTTCTGAAATTTCTGAGCGCTTTAAGACTTGTTGGGGTGGTAGTATTTCTTGTTGTTGTTGGAACATTGGCTTCACTCGGACGCTTATGTTCGCACAGCCTACAGAGAAATTGTTACAAATCAATGAAACAGGAAAAAACATGCCTCTTGATGAATCTATTGAAAAGCTTCGCGCTGCTTACCCTGAATATATTCAGGCCGTCTCTAAACACGAGCTTATTTGGAAAGATGGCACGCGGATGCCATTAGGCCAGCCATCTTCGGGCAGCAAGTTAGAGAATCCCTCGCTCAGAGATCAACTCATGCAAGCGTCTTACCCTACAGGCAAACTGACCGACGAGGCACTTTCCACACTTTTTGAAGATCCAGGACGCATTAGATATCAGCCGTTTTTCACAAAAATGTACGGCGCTTCTTACGAAACAGTTCAAGCCAACCTCACCACCTTTCCTTGGATGCCCAAAATATTTTCTGAGAAATTTCCTATTAGCGTCACCACTATTAACGGCGTCGATCAAAAACTACAGCGCATCTCTTCAGCATTATCTGAGTTGCCAGCAACCTATCACCGATTTCTATCCGAACCATTCGAATCTTTTGTCTGGAGAGAAATTGCAGGGACAAACCGGCTGAGCGCACATAGTCTTGGGATTGCGCTAGATATAAACGTCGCATATTCTCACTACTGGCAATGGGATTTAGAAACAGACAAAAAACCAGTACACGAAAATACCGCACTCATCTATCGCAATCAGATTCCATGGGAAATTGTGCTAATTTTTGAACAACAGGGTTTTATCTGGGGCGGAAAATGGCATCATTACGATACTATGCATTTTGAGTACCGACCGGAGTTAATCTCATTACCTCCTGGGCCTTTGTAAATTCGAGCCGTACGATGCATAGCTTTTGTTGATCATTTTTTAGGAGAAGCTTGCGTCACGCTATACTTCAACTATTGACTAAAGGAATGTCTCCAGAAAGAATTACTACACTAACTGCATTGCCTTTGGCAGGGGTCATGATGCTATTCAATGACAAATGACGCGGCATAAACTTAAAACTTATACTAACTCCATGCCACAATCTACCTCTCCATTAACACGTTTTATCAAAATCTTACTGGTCGCCGCTATCGTTGTGAGCGCAACCTTGGGCTGGCAACACCTACAAGACCCGGAACAATTCCCCATCAACACTGTTAGGGTGAAGGCCAGCTACGACCACACTGATCAAGCTCAGCTCGCAGAAATACTTACCCCTCATGTCAGTCTTGGGTTTTTCAATTTAAACAAACAGAATCTCAAACAAGCCTTAATGGATACCTCTCCTTGGATTGCCGACATCAAACTTAACAAAATCTGGCCAGACATCTTAAACGTTGAAATTATTGAACAAGTTCCAGCAGCTCAATGGGAGGATAAAGCCCTTATCAACCCTGAAGGCGATGTTTTCTATGTACCCTCAGAAACTTTCCCCAAAGGCCTGCCTATCTTATTTACAGAAGAAGAACAAGTTCCGGAATTGCTGGAGATGTATGAAAAGATGCGCGTTATACTCAGCCCCATCCATGCGAACATTACCCGTATCAGCGCTTCAGATAGAGAAGCCATTACATTAACACTAGATAATGGCACACAAATGCTCATTGGGAGAAAGGATCCATTGCCTCGATTACAACGTTTTGTTAAGGTCCACCCTCGAATATCCAGACCAGGACGCCATGCAGAAACCATAGATTTACGTTATGAGCATGGCATATCAGTTAAATGGCGAGAGGAACAAAACAATGGCAGTCTATAGCACTAACGAATTCAAAAGCGGTCTCAAGGTTATGATAGATAACGACCCTTGCTCCATTCTTGAGAACGAATTTGTTAAGCCCGGAAAGGGCCAGGCTTTCAACCGCGTTAAGTTGAGGAATCTCAAAAATGGTCGCGTGCTGGAAAAAACGTTCAAATCAGGCGAAACCTTGCCCGGTGCTGATGTGACTGATATAGACATGGAATATCTCTACAGCGACGGCGAACTCTGGCACTTTATGGCACCAGAAACCTTTGAACAACATGCCATTGCCACTGACCTTATGGGCGATGCCTCTAAATGGATGAAGGCACAAGATATTTGCACAGTGACCTTATGGAACGGGACACCATTGGCTGTTGTACCCCCTAACTTCGTTGTTCTAAGAGTCACGGAAACAGAACCTGGTATTAAGGGTGATACTGTCAGCGGTGCTGTAAAACCCGCCGTACTTGAAACCGGCGCAGTAATCCGCGTTCCATTATTTATTAACGAAGGCGATTTATTAAAGATCGATACACGTACGGGTGATTATGTTTCTCGTGCAAAAGAATAATTGCCAACATCAGTTTCAATAGGATATTAAAACCATGCGGATGATGGCACGCAAATTATTGGCTAAAGGGGCATCTCCGGAGGAGATAGTCATGCTCACCGAACTATCTTTAGCAGAGACCACGTTACTGACAAGCAGCAATTAGGGGTCCTGATAATTTGCTACGGCAATAAAGTGGGAATGTGTTATTGGCGCTCTATTCAGCGTCAGTATGAAAGCAGCGAAAAGCACAGAAGATCGACTAATTTCGCCTTCCTCAGTGAATTATCAACGCTATTGTAGAAATTTATAGAAAAGCTCTTATCCTCGCCAAAACCCCATTGGTTTTAGATCTCACTTCAAAACGCAAAAAACAAGCATCTTGATATGAGATGAGTATATAATCCCGCCGCAAAATTCGTTCCCCCTCTTCAACCCATCATCAATTGAGGATAACTTATGGCACTTATTTCTCTGCGCCAACTACTAGATCACGCCGCTGAGCACAAATACGGCGTTCCTGCGTTCAACGTAAACAATCTTGAACAAATCCGCGCCATCATGATGGCCGCCGATGCCACCGACAGCCCTGTGATTATCCAAGCCTCTGCCGGCGCAAGAAAATATGCCGGACCAGAGTTCATTCGACAGCTTGCCGTAGCAGCCATGGCCGAGTGGCCACATATTCCCATTTGCTTACACCAAGATCACGGTGCTTCTCCTGCCGTCTGCCAACGTTCCATTCAACTAGGTTTCTCTTCCGTCATGATGGATGGCTCTTTAGAAGCCGATATGAAAACTCCTTCCTCTTACGAATACAATGTCGAAACCACACGACAAGCTGCCTATATGGCCCATGCTTGCGGCGTTTCCGTTGAAGGCGAACTTGGTTGCCTAGGCTCACTTGAGACAGGAGAAGCCGGCGATGAAGATGGGTCTGGCGCAGAAGGCAAGCTTTGCCACACACAATTACTTACAGATCCTAACGAAGCCGCCGCTTTTGTAAAAGCTACCAAAGTTGATGCTCTAGCCATTGCCATAGGCACGAGTCACGGCGCTTATAAATTTTCCCGCCCACCTACAGGCGATATTTTGGCAATTGATCGTATTAAAGAAATCCATGCCCGCATTCCAGACACGCATCTTGTCATGCACGGTTCTTCCTCCGTTCCTCAAGATTGGTTAGCCATCGTCAACCAATATGGCGGTGAAATGAAAGAAACCTACGGGGTACCTATTTCAGAAATTCAAGAAGGTATTAAATACGGCGTCCGAAAAATCAACATTGATACTGATTTGAGACTAGCCTCAACAGGTGCTATTAGGAAATTCTTGTTTGAAAATAAATCTGAATTTGACCCTAGGAAATATTTAGAGGCTGCAACCAAAGCCATGTCTGCCATTTGCAAGGAGCGCTACGAAGCCTTTGGTACCGCAGGACACGCAGCCAAAATCAACGTTATTTCTCTGGAAAAGATGGCGATGCGCTACCAAGCCAGCGAACTTGACCCACGAATCAACTAATTCGAGCAACCATGCCAAAATCACCTTTCGATCACGCCTCGTTTATTACGAGTGCGCCTGCGTTAGAATTTCTTCCGCCTGATACTGGCAGTGAAATTGCCTTTATTGGTCGATCTAACTCTGGAAAATCTAGCGCGATTAACAGCATTACCTGTATTAAAAATCTAGCGCGTAGTAGTAAAACGCCAGGTCGCACGCAAGCCATCAATTTCTTTGCTGTCGGTGAAAACGCGCGCTTTGTTGATTTGCCCGGTTACGGTTATGCAAAAGTACCTCTGAAGATTAGGGAACGCTGGCAGGACACTACAGAACAATACCTACAAACACGCCAATCTTTAAAAGGGTTAGTGCTGATTATGGATATTCGCCATCCTCTCAAAGAATCTGACTTGAAAATTATACAATGGGCCACATACTGCGAATTGCCACTGCATATTTTGCTCAGCAAATCTGACAAACTTAGTCACGGAGGTGCTGTTGCAGCCTTGCATCATGTAGAGAAAGAATTAGCAAACTATAAGCAGATCTCCATCCAACCCTTCTCCTCACTAGATAAAACCGGAATAGAGGAGACGTGGTCCGTTTTAGGTGGCTGGCTTAATCAGTAATATATCTCCATCCCACCTTGTATAAAAAAAGGTATTACGGAATAAGATAGGATATCTATGAGAATAAATTATGAACAAGCCAAGCATCTCCTTCGATGAACCAACAATCAAGCCAGACGTTTCACTCCCTGAAATTACTTTCAAAGCTGTTGTTTTAGCGATCATTATTACACTCATTCTCGCTGCGTCTAATGCCTACCTTGCACTAAAACTCGGCCAAACCATTGCAGCCTCTATTCCTGCGGCAGTGATAGCCATGGGTGCACTCCGTTTTTTCAAACGCCACAATATCCTTGAAAACAACATTGTACAAACAGCGGCTTCAGCAGGAGAAGGCGTTGCCGCTGCCGTTTCTTTTGTTTTACCTGCCTTAGTCATGACAGGATATTGGCACCACTTTCATTATTGGCAAACTGCGCTCATGACTATCATAGGCGGGTGCATGGGCGTGCTATTTTCCATTCCACTGCGTCGCGTGATGTTAAATTATCCCTCCTTATCCTTTCCAGAAGGCACCGCCATCGGAAACGTCCTTAGAGCAAGTGTCAACAGCGGCAAGGCTGGCCTAAAACCATTGTTACAAGGTGGTTTCACTGGCGGCGTTGTTGTGTTATTTCAAACAGGATTCAAATTTTTTGCAGAAAGCATTCCATTATGGACGGGGAATGCCAAGCTCATTTTCGGCCTCAGTTTTGGTTTTTCACCTGCATTATTAGGCGCCGGTTTTATTGTGGGCATGCAGGCTTGCGCCGGCATACTCGTCGGTCTGATTCTTGCATGGATCATAGGCATGCCCATCTTAACCTTTATATATGGCCTGCCGAACGACGCCTCTACTTACTACGATATGGCCATGACCATGCGCAGTGAACATATACGTTATATTGGTGTTGGAACCATGCTATTGGGCGGATTATGGACGTTGTTCAGCTTAGCCAAACCTATTATTTCAGGCATTGCGACCTCTTTTCGCTCCATCAAGGCCACAAAAGCTTCAAACCTTAAACCTCTGAGAACTGAAAGAGACATTGGAATGAACTATGTTGTCATGGGCATAGTGCTTACAACCATTGCAGCTTTTCTGATGTATTTTCACTATTTCAACTTTGACGGCCTTGCATTAACCGGCTTTCAACACCACGGAATCACTTCCCTCGCCGTTATATTCGTACTGTGTATTGGTTTTTTTATGGCTTCCATATGTGCCTACATGACCGGTCTTGTAGGTATGACAAACAACCCATTATCAGGCTTGATGTTGGGATCCACTTTACTGGCTTCTTTAGTTGTCCTACTCGTACTTGGCAGCAAAATACAAGAGGATGCACCTGAAACTATCAGTGCAGCCGTTGCTATTGTTCTGTCCATTACAGTATTGGTTGCCATCATCGCTTCTATTTCTGGCGAAAACATGCAGGATCTTAAAGCAGGAAAAATGGTCGGCGCTACGCCTTGGAAACAGCAGGTAATGCTCTTAGTGGGGGTATTTGTATCTGCTCTAGTGATTGGACCTGTTTTAGAATTGCTCTTTCAAGCTTACGGCATTGGTAATGTCTACCCCAGACCTGGTATGGACCCTGCTCAAATGCTACCTGCGCCTCAAGCAGGACTCATTACAACCATCGCACAAGGCACATTGGGACACTCACTCCCCTACCATGATATTTTTATCGGCGCAGGTATCGCCTTTTTAGCAATCATCGTGGACGAAATACTGAAGAAAAAAGACCGTAGACTGCCAGTATTGGCTATTGGCATTGGCATCTATTTACCTCCAGATATTACGACTATCGTCATTATGGGCGGTTTCATCAATTATATGTGCAAGGTTGTCCTAACGCGCCGCCACAAAGGAGATCCAGATATCAAACAGCATATCGATCATTACTTTGAGCAAAGTACCTTAATCGCTTGCGGCTTAGTCGCAGGTGCTGCGCTTATGGGGGTTATTCTCGCCATCCCATTTGTGCTAGAGGGTAGCTCTGATGCTTTACAACTGGTACCAGAAAGCTTCGTGCCCATCGCGACGGGTCTGGGTCTCATCGTCACAGCGCTGATTTGCATTTGGCTGTATCGAAAAACAATCACAACTTATAAATAAATATGCCTATCTTCACTAAATGGCACGCAGCCAAAAACGAACTCAAAAAATGGCGCTATCCCACTTATTGGGACATGATTGCTTTATGCCTAGTATTAGGCACCATTACCCTATTAGCCCTTGGCGCTAAAGGCATGGCAACGCCTTATCACCTAGGCGAGCCCATCCCTATTTCACTGGACCCAGTCAATTTACCTTATTATGCCTTTCGTAGCGTGCTGCGCATGGGCATTGCGATGATCGTTTCCCTATTATTTACCTTTATCGTTGGCACGGCTGCCGCTAAAAGTACGCACGCAGAACGTTTTATCATTCCTAGCATCGACATTCTTCAATCTGTCCCTGTCCTAGGCTATCTCTCTATCACAGTTATCGCATTTATCGCACTATTTCCTAATAGTTTATTGGGACCAGAATTTGCAGCTATTTTTGTGATTTTTACGGCACAAGTATGGAATATGACACTGAGTTTTTATCAGAGCCTAAAGAGCGTACCCACAGATTTGCAAGAAGCTGCACGTGTCCTACAGCTTTCCGCCTGGCAACGATTCTGGCGTTTAGACGCCCCTTTCGCAATGCCTGGCTTGTTATGGAATGTCATGATGTCCATGTCTGGCAGCTGGTTTTTTGTCGTGGCATCTGAAGCCATCACAGTCAACAATCAAGAGATTACCTTACCCGGGATAGGCTCTTATATCGCGCTAGCCATCCAGCAGGCAGACATGCATGCGATTGTGTATGCCATTATTGCCATGTTTATGGTGATTTTGTTATACGATCAAATGCTGTTTAGACCACTTAACCAATGGATAGACAAGTTTAAATTTGAACAATTGAGTGAGGAGCCTACCTCTAGCTCTTGGGTAATTACCTTATTTCAGCATGCTAAATGGTTACGCCATAGCGGACGTTTCTTAGTCGTGATTTGGAATTATTTTGTGAATTTCCCGCTCTTTAGACTAAAACCAGTGGCAGCACCCCATAAAACTGAATGGAAACAGTCGGTTAGTCATTTCAGCGTAGTGCTCTGGTATATTCTGCTCATCGCTGCCTTAGTGGTTGCTCTCGCCACACTGATACATTTTGTTTTTTCTAGCGTGACACTCAAAGAAGCAGGGCATGTCACTTGGCTTGGATTTGTGACCGCATTTAGAGTCACTGCTATGGTGCTATTGAGCTCTATTATTTGGATCCCTTTAGGCGTTTGGATCGGGCTCAGACCGAGTGTTGCGCGCATTGCTCAACCCATTATTCAATTTGCCGCCTCTTTCCCTGTGAATCTGTTTTACCCCATCATGGTGTTTATTATCGTCACTTATGGTCTAAACGTGGATGTATGGTCCTCTCCTTTAATGATATTGGGTGCACAATGGTATATTGCATTTAATGTGATCGCTGGCGTCATCGCCCTACCTAAGGATTTACACCAAGCAGCAGGTTCATTGGACCTTAAAGGCTGGTTATGGTGGAAGCGTTTTATTTTGCCAGGTATTTTTCCCTACTATGTAACAGGCGCGATTACAGCAGCAGGTGGAGCGTGGAACGCCAGCATTGTGGCAGAGGTATTAAATTGGGGAAGCACACATTTGGTCGCAACGGGCTTGGGCGCCTATGTTACACAGCAGTCTATTATTGGTGATTTTCCGCGATTAGCGCTGGGGATTTGCATTATGTGCTTTTATGTCCTCGTATTTAATAAAGTGCTTTGGCGACCATTGTACCGAATGGCGACTGGGCGATTTAGTTTGAATTAGTTTTTCAGGAATAGCGTGATGACAGAAACAACCACTACATTAATCAAAGTCAGAAGAGTATCCAAATCTTTTAAGAAAGGTGAAGAACAAAGCCTATTGGTACTGGATGACTTAAACCTCTCCCTTAAATCAGGAGAAATCGTCGCATTACTTGGAAAATCTGGTTCCGGAAAGTCCACATTACTCAGAATCATTGCCGGTCTTGTTTCTCCAAGTAAAGGTCAAGTGACATATCAAGGCAATCCCATCACAGGACCGATCCAAGGTTTATCCATGGTATTTCAAAGCTTTGCACTATTTCCATGGCTGACAGTGCTACAAAACGTAGAACTGGGACTGGAAGCTCAAGGAATTCCTCCCTCAGAACGCCGAACACGCGCACTCAAGGCCATCGATATTATCGGTTTAGACGGCTTTGAATCTGCCTACCCCAAAGAGCTGTCAGGCGGCATGCGTCAACGTGTTGGATTTGCAAGGGCGCTGGTTGTCGACCCTCACGTAATGTTAATGGATGAGCCTTTTTCAGCCTTAGATCCTCTCACTGCTGAAGATTTGAGAAATGACTTGTTAGGTTTGTGGCAGGATAAGAAAACAAATATTCAGTCCATTTTGATTGTCACACATAATATAGAAGAAGCCGCCATTCTGGCGGATCGCATTATTGTCTTTAGCAGTAATCCTGGAAAAATACGCGGCGAAATCAAAGTAGATCTCCCGCGTCCACGCAATACAGAAGACGACAAATTCCGGGGTATTATTGATGATATTTATACTTTGATGACGGCCTCCAGCAAACCACATTTAGGATTAGGAGGAGAAAGAGTCAAGCTGATCGAACAAATAGGTTATCGCTTGCCTAAAGTAGAAGTGTCCCAGCTGACAGGTTTTCTAGACACCCTTAATTCTCCAGACTATCAACAAAAAATTGATTTACCTGAATTGGCTGATGACCTTAGCCTAGACGTGAATGAGCTTTTTTTGCTGACAGAAGCTTTAGAAATTTTACACTTCGCACATGTCTCAAAAGGGGATATTGAGCTAACGGCAGCAGGTAGGACTTTTTCTAACGCAGATATGTTGAAGAAAAAAGAAATTTTCGCGTCGCATCTCATACAATATATTCCATTGGCTCGTCATATTAAACGTGTCTTGGATGAGCGCCCTGGGCATCGCGCATCGGAAAATCGCTTTTTAACTGAGTTGGAAGACCAACTGAGTGAAGAGGCTGCTAGTGAGGTGTTGGAAATTATCATCGATTGGGGGAGGTATGCGGAGCTTTTTGCTTATGACTATAATGCTGGCGTACTAAGCCTAGAGAACCCTGAGTAAATATCCATCTTGAATCTAATCAACTATGTTGTGATTTCCCATGGTCTCCTCCAGTAACAGGTCAGCCCCTAGATAGAAACAGCCATCTTTCGCTGATCTTGATAGGGGGCTGATCTCTTACCAAGAAGGGATGAGGCTTGCTTGCAAATAATATAAGGCTCCAACACCAGAATCTGAGATCAGAGTGACTCTACAGTTTAGTGTTTCAAATAAAGTCTTAAGATAATGTTCAAAATATGCTATTGATTTTAAGCCTTCAGAAGAAGTAAAAATAATCCCATTTCCATCATCATAACATTTTAAATTTGAATATCCGCAGTTTTGATAATATTCGAATCGTGTTCGATTTGCCTCATCTGTCGTTTTGAAAATTGAAAACACGATATCATAATTTAGATTTAGAACTATTTTCAAAACTGAAATAATGCTTCCCATATTCCCAAGTGCATTAAAAGGGAAGAAGGTTAGAACTTTTTCAGTTTCTGGAATGAAATCTTTTTTCTCAGATAAATCAAAGATCGATGCACATTCTACAAATGCCGTACTAATTTGATTTAAGGCTTTTATACGCTTTTCTGCTTTGTCTATATTTTCACGAATAAAATCAATACCATAATATTTAAGATTGTTTTTAAGCGCAATATCCATGTTTCTAGCATCAGCACACGCAACTTCTAGAAGCGCCGTATAGGATTGGTGAGCTGTAATAATCTTGGAAACCTGCTGGCTTTCATATTGCAAATATTCCTTTATCAATAAAGGATAATTTTCTTGCACTAAAATTTCTTTCCCTTGCGACTTATAAAATTCATATGAAGTTTTATTCGTATACTTTTCCACAAAGCCAGCCTTTTGCAAAATCGATTGAAATTTATCAAATCTATTAAGACAATATTCTGTATAAAATGAAAAAACAATCCGTTCCTTTTCAACATCCGCATGATCGGATGCAATAGATCTAAGCAAAGCATCCATTTCATCAAAAGCAAGAGAATCATTAAGCTGTAAAATACATTGAACACAATTCATCTTGTCATTCTTTTTAAAAAAATATTCACCCTTCATAATAAAGCCTTATTATGATTATGCTCCACAATTTCAATATTCCCTCCTAGCGACAGACATCGCTTAATCAAATAAGGGTCTTTATTTAGAACAGCAAAATGCAATTGCCTGTCAATTTCGCTTAAACAAATGTCAGAAAGAATATTAGTGTTTGGATTTCCTTCTAATACACCATTTAAAATAATAGAAAGATTTTCTATATGTTCAAGGTCTAACAAACGACCATGTTCTCCAGGAATACTATAAAGCTCAATCTGTTTTGACAAAGAGGAACGCCACCCGTTATACAAATCATCTTCAATATTTGAAGCTATTTGTTGTGCTTTTATGAGTACGACTCTACCATCATAAATTTTCTCGGAGTATTTCTGAAGCAACGCGACATTCTGTTTATATTCAAGTTTAAAATATTTACCTTCCTCGGAATTTGGGTCAATACCTTCAGATATCAGAACACGTGGGATCCTTATATCCAAGTCTTCATGCTCTATTTTAATACTGCTATGGTAAGTGTCTATCAAAATTACTGCAGCTACTTCAAAACCCTGCTTTTTCAACTGTAGCGCCATTTCATACACAACCTGACCACCTGAGGACCAACCACAGAAATAGTAAGGCCCATTAGGTTGGACAGTTTTAATTGCCTTCACATAATGTTCAGCCATTTCTTCAATACTATCAAAAACTTTATTCCTATCATAAAAATAAGGATTGTTTAAACCATATAATGAATGCTTTCTGAGGTGAGAGGCTAGTGGTGTATATAAGTAAGATAAGCCTTCTACTGGATGAGCGAAAAAAAGCGTACGCTTACTATTATTAGCCTGATGGATAGGAAGTAATGTTTGCGAAATAAGATCGCGCGGCTGAATATCCATATATTTTGATATTTCCGAAATAGTTCCTTTTTTAAATAAAAGTGCAAAAGGAATCGTTTTGCCAAAATTTTTCTTAATAGATAAAATAAAGCGTACAGCCATTAATGAATTTCCGCCTAATTGGAAAAAGTCATCATTAATACTAATTTTGTTCACTTGTAAAAGCTGCTCTAACATTTTCACCAATTGAAATTCAATATTATTTCTAGGTGCAACATATGCGCTTGCATGCAATATATACTTTTCTGTTAAATCGGGAAGTGCTTTCTTATCTATCTTTCCACTCGGCGTTAAAGGTATGCTATTTAAGCCTATAAAAAAAGATGGGATCATATAATTTGGTAAATGCTCGACTAGATTATCACGCAGTCTCTGGGCATCAAATTTTTCAGCACTATCTTGAGTCGTATAATAGGCAACCAATAAACTATCGCCCTTATATTTTTTTAAATCTACCACACATTTTTCAATGCCTTGATATTTATTAATACAAGTTTCTATCTCTGAAAGTTCGACTCTGTGGCCTTTAAACTTGATTTGAAAATCCGAGCGCCCTAGATATTCAATTCTTCCATCATGCAAATATCTCGCAATATCTCCTGTATTATAGAGCTTATATAGTTGACCATTAAAAGATTGCATAAAAAACCTTTTTTGGGAAAGTTCAGGCATTTGGTAATACCCCCTTCCTACTCGCCCAGCCACACAAAGTTCACCCGGTATCCCTACAGGCTGAAGCTGTTTTCTCTCATTTAAAATAAATACTTGCTTATCATCAATAGGTCGGCCAATTGTGATAGACGTTGCTGACGGTTTACAGTATTCATAACTTGTGAAAATTGTTGATTCTGTTGGGCCATATAAGTTGTATAAATTTGCTTTTGTCTCAGCATAAAATTTATCTTTAAGCTCTATAGGTAAAGCTTCTCCTGTAGAAAGTACATTTTTTATGCTACCACGTGTCTTTCTCATGATGAGGCTCCACCAACACCGACGAAGCACCAAAAATGAGCGGCCAGAATAATTCACAAATAAATACATCAAAGCTATACAAAGTATGCTGCAGCATCCTATCTTCTGATCGAAGCGGGAAAGTTTTTTGTAACCATTTAAAACAATAACAAAGATCTCCCTGTTCCAACATCACGCCCTTAGGATCGCCTGTAGATCCTGATGTATAGTGGATTAACGCAAGATTATTTTCACGTAAGGCAATATTTAAATTTTCTCTGGGCTCCTCATTTAATATGTTTTTTATATTTTCGATAAAGATAACTTCCCCAGAAGTTTGTAGATTTAAATCGGCATAAATTTCTGCTTCTGTGATTAAGATCTTAGCTTCTGAATTTTCTAGCATGTACTGTAGTCTGGCTTTGGGATAATTTGGATCAAGTGGTACATAAGCAGCACCAACTTTAAATATTGCCATTAATACTATGGCCAGATCGAAAGAACGCTGAATGGCAACGGCAATTGCTTCTTCTGGCTGTACACCTTTCTTATACAAATAATGAGCCAACTGATTTGCTTGTTCATTGAGTTCTTCATATGTCAAAAAGTGCTCACCACAAAAAATAGCAGGATTTTGAGGCGATATTCGGGCATGTTTTTCAAACAACTGGTGGATCAAGCATCCATCATTGAAAAAAGTCGGCTGGGCATTCCATTGATTCAGTATTAAATATTGTTCTTCAGCAGTGATAAAATTTAACGCATAAATATTTTTTTCAATATCATCAGTAATATGGTTAAGAAGATTGAGAAAATGCCCTGCCATATTCGCGATGCTTTGGTTGGAATAGATATCAGTATTGTACTCAATAAATGCATCCAAATTATTTGTTGATTCTTGAAAATTAAAAGAGAGGTCGTACTTTGAGGTATTATTGTGTGCTGGATGAACTGCTGTCCGTACTCCGGGTAAATTTAACGTTGACAGGTCCCCTTCAGCACGGTCATATATAAACATCGTTTGAAAAACAGGTTGCTTATCTATTGTTCTCACTAAATTTAATTGATTAATAATATGCTCAAATGGAACATCTTTATTGATCAACCCCTCGAACACAGCATCTCTCACCAGTAATAGCAACTCCCTTATATTTGTGTTTTCTTCTATCTGAAGTCGCACAGCAACCGTATTGATAAATAGTCCTATAAGGTTTTGGATTTTTTCGTCATCTCGATTGGCAATAGCCGTACCAGTCACTATATCCTTCTGATTACTGTATCGGCTCAGTAGTATAAAAAAGGAAGTTAGCAATACCATATAAACTGTTAAGTTAAGCCTTGAAGCAAAAGCTCTAATGCTTTGTAACAAATCAGCCGAAACCAAAAATTTATAATGCTGGCCATTATAAGTTTGAATTAAAGGTCTGGTGTAATCTGTTGGTAGGTTCAATTGTGATACATTCTTCAGTTTTGATATCCAATAATCCAATTGCGAATCATAACTGCCCGATAAAAGTGCTTGACGCTGGGACTGTGCAAAATCTTTATATTGATTAGGCAGATTAGGCAAATCAAGCTCCTTGCCTATTGCATAATACTGGTAAAGAGAGCAAAGCTCATTTTTAAACAAGCTGATCGACCACCCATCATGGACAATATGATGTTGATTAACTAACAAAATGTGATATTGGGAATTTAAGGTAATCAACCTCAACCTTATTAATTGGCCTGATGATAAATTGAAACTTTTTGACGTGTCTTCCGATATAAAGTGGCTTATAGCGCTTACATTTCGTAATTGCACCCGCGATAATACAAATTCTTTATAGGGTAATATTTGTTGAAATACGCCTTCATCATTTTCTACAAATACAGTTCTATAAACCTCATGCCTTTCAATGATTCTGCCTAATGATTTTTCTAAGGCCTCTACATTTAGTTCACCAAAAAACTCTATCCAAAATGCCACGTTATAGTGTTTATCATCAGCATTATTATATTTGTGTAAAAACCACATTCTTTCTTGGGCATAAGATAACGGGTAAAAAGGAAGATTGAGCCCTGTTTCAATCGTACACTGGACAATCCCAGATGGCGTTGGATTGGAGTAAAACTGCCTAATAGTTATATTTGAATGAAAAGCTTGATTAATTTCTAAAATTGTCTTAACAACCAACAAAGAATGTCCACCTAGTTGAAAGAAATTATCGTGCTGCATTACCACTTCTTTCTTTAAAATATTTCTATAAATCTCACAAATTTTTTCAATCTTATTTATAACTTCCCTGTCTACCGCTATTTCAGGCTGATCTTGACCGTATTCACACTGAACCAATCTATTTTGCCCTTCTAAATAAGAATTACTGGATGTTTTGCTTAAAATATGGTTTTCATAAGCGATTTCATTTAATTTTAACAGCTCAAGGTGATTTATTTTCCCATTTTGGTTTAAAGGAAAATTTTCAAGCGGAATGATTTCATTGGGCTGCATATAGGAAGGCAATTTTTTTGAGATAAAATTACGCAATACATAAATATCAAAGGTCTCCGGTTTTGCCACAGTGATATAAGCTATAAGTCGATAGTCATAGTTCTCTCCCTTTTTCACTCGAACAATAGATTGCTTAACAGCTTTATAGGACTGTAGTACAGCTTCAATCTCAGAGAGCTCGACTCTTTGTCCCCCCAACTTAACTTGGTTATCCTGTCGACCAATAAAAACAATTTCACCTGAGGATAAATATTTAGCAAGGTCTCCTGTTTTATAAACTTTTGATAATTTTATTTTTTCACCAGTTTTGTCTATCACTATGAGATCTTGCATAAAATTACTGCATTCTTTGTCAGATGCGCCAATATAGCCACGTCCTACAGCATCACCAGCGATATATATTTCACCGGTTTCTCCTACACCTACTTCCTGCAAATTTTTGTTTAAAATATAATTTTTAGCGTGCGGCGCTGAATGCCCAACTGTAACGATTTCACATAGCCTCATTATTTTGGGGTCAAACAAATCAATGCTTGTACTCCAGATGCTCGCTTCTGTCGGCCCATACTCATTGGTCAAAAAGGTTGCTGGCAGATTTTTTTTATGCTTATGTACGAGAAAAATATGTGTCTGCTCACCTCCCACAATCACTCTTTGTAGCGAATCCAAGCTATGTTGTGCATTTTGATCCAAAAGCAAATCATAGAAAGAAGGTGTAATTAGCAGATGCGTGACTTTATATTTTTGAATTAAATGAGCGATTTGCCTGGGATCTTTTGAATCGGACTGCTCCGGTATAACAAGCGTACCGCCTTGTACAAGTGGCCAAAATATTGCTGTTATAGATGTATCAAATCCCAACGATGAAAATAATAAACAATTTTGATTTTTTTCTGGATATGATTCAGTACGAGCCAATATGCTTGCTAATAAATTCCCATGTTCAATCATGACGCCTTTAGGTGAACCTGTTGAGCCAGATGTAAACATTATATAAGCTAAATCTGTTGGTGAGATTTTTACATTGGGATGGAAAGTATATTCTGAAAGGAGTGCATTTTTTAATAACGCATCAACAAATATAACTTTAGATAAAATAGAAATTTCTGAGCCTATTTTCCCCCATGCAGATATAGTCGTTAAAATATATGATGCGTTGGATTCATTAATAATTTGCTTAAGGCGCTCTGAAGGGGAATCTATGTCTATAGGAGTATAGCAAGCGCCCGCCTTCAAAATTGCAAATATAGAAATGATACTTTCAAGGGATTTTTCCATAAAAACGATGACAGGATCATTAGAAAGGCCTGATTTACCATCATATTGTTTGGCATGAGACAATAGATGATTAGACAAATAGTTAGATTGTTCATCCAGCGCTTGGTAAGTGAGCGTTATACCTGAATAATAAATTGCTATCTTCTCAGGTTGCTGAATAACCTGCTGGTCAAAAAGGCTGCAAACATTCCTTGTCATACTCACATGATCTCTCCGTTACAATTAACTCCTAGAAAATACTTCCCGCATTCCAGGATGGTCTAATAGGTGGCATTTTTCAAACAGCGCTAGTACATTTTTTGCAACTGGACTTACCTGAAATAAATTTCCTTCACCATAGGGGAAGTAGGTGTCCATTAATATTTGGTTTATATCAGCATCGCTCAGAAAAAGCGATTGCAGTATTTTATTAGAAAATTTCTCCTCATCATCAGAAGCGATATATTTTTCAAGAAAAATTGGCAATATAAAAACCAACTTATCTTTGATTGCATCATCGAGTTGGGCCCAATAATATTTTAAAATTTTTGCAAAATAACTGGAGTGTCTACCTTCATCACGCAAATGATCTGATGTGACTGCTTCAAATGCCTTGTTAATATTTTCCATTTTCATTAATGCAGCCAATTCATGCGTAATAGAATTTTCTGCCATACACACAGCAATTAACTCAAATGATTCTTTTAACTTACCTTCAAGTGTTGGAGCAATGTGATTTATTGCGCAACATAATGCACTTTTTTCATTTTCGTCAACTAATGGCATAATACCTGTCACTGTTTTCATCTGCAGAATGAAATCAAAGGCAACATAAGCATGATAGGCTTCGTCAACAATAATGGTATAGGCATCCAAGCACATTTCGTCTGGAAATTTAACATGGAGTGCATTGTTTGCAATCTTAGTTGCAGCAACATTGATGATATCTGTTTCAATCCGTGCAATATTAAACATAAATCTATAGGCCGATTGAATTAATACATAATTTACGGCCTGATCACCCAATTTTTGCATAAAAGGATGAATGCAGAGTGGTTGCTTTTGAATGGGATAATAACAATCCTCTTCAAAAACTATTGCGCGGGGTTTTTTACGCACTGAGGAATGCGTCTCCCAAATAGCTTGATGACTTTTATAAGGTGTATCTAATCCCATTTTTGCCCTCACACGTCCTTGTGTTGTTACACTAATTGTCGCTCTGCCAAACAATACTTTTCTAACCAATTCGCCTTCTCAATCACTTTTTCATCTTTGCTTTCTACTGCAATAATATTGAGATACTTATAAAAATCATTTAATGAAAAATCTCCAAAAAAATGCTGCTTGGCTAAAATTGCCAGAATGTCATAAAAATTATATTCAGTAATGATCGCGGATAAAGATAGCATGGCTTGTTGAACTTGCTTTGATAATGGTGGCCTATAGATACCTGCCAATCGACGGTCCTTTTTTTCAAATTGGTGAAAAAGATTAGTCAATGGTTGATTTCCATAAAAATCTAGAATCAGATGTAATCGAATGTTTTCAGAAAAAGATGCAGCGCTGTGGATCAGAGAAGCATCTAAGTACCATACCTCGCCTTCACTTAAGTGAAAAACAAGATTTTCTTCGGAATTAAAGCAATGGCGGTCTGTGATGAGCGGGATGTGAATTCTGGTTAGCGTGTTTTCTAATTCTAAATAATCGCGATGCGGGAGAACAATGCTGGAGGGATCTAGAACAACTAAACGAGCAAACCGCAAGAATTCCAGATTGAAATTTTCTTTGACTAATTGAGAAATATAGGGAAGTTTATATCCGAGCACTGTTTGCTGAGGTTTACCATGATACTCCGTTATTTTAACATCTTGTGTCAAACCTGATGAATTCCAAAGAGCACAGCTCCTCCAGCGCCCACAAATAAATTCCTTATACGTATCTGAAAACGGTAAAGGAGCAGCATCTGAGAGTTCATTTTGGATTCTGACTAAATCGAGCGTTATAGAACCTAAAGAATAAGAAGGCATTTTTAATCATCCTTGATTATCCAGCATCTTCAAAAGCAAGCGGTTATCGTACTAGACTACACCCCCATTAAATTTGGTATAAATGATCATAATCCGACGGCCTTTGCGAGGAGCATAGCGACGTGGCAATCCAGGAGAAAGCGCGGCACACATATAGTATATGAGCACTTTGAAAGCATTTTTGAATGAAATGCCGTCCTATCTCACCCTCGGGCGCTTTACGCCCAAATCTGTTCCAAACAGATTTCCGCTCCAAGATTGGCAAAATATGGCCGTTTCAACATAAGGGCTCATCTCTTACCGGTTATCATCCAGTAGTTTGGTATATTTCTTGTTCTATTCCACTAAAAAAATTTATCCAATGTTCCCAAGCCTGTCTCGCACTTTTTAGAACAATTTCTTTCTCATATTCTGTTAAGGCGGAGGTTAATGCAAAATCCACAGAATTTTGGTGGTCAGGCTCTTGTGTGATATGTATATCAACCCAAGGAAGTTTATCTATATTTGCATATCGGGCGACAGCTTTTCCAATAGAAGAAACCATAGCCAAATCTGCAGCTTCTGTACCAAAAATATAACCTAACCCCTGTAAATAGTGATGATCGGATGCATGATAAAAGCTATTAAGTAACTCAATCGTTTTTTCGAGAGGTCTACTCTCTAAAAACTGTTGAGGCGTAAAACCAACATCGCACATCGTCTTTATAAAGATTTCTTCGTGAGCACGTTCTTTTTTACCCTCACCCAGCTCCTGCCACAAAATTTTAGAAAGCGTCGTCTTCATTTCCAGCAAAGGGCATAGAGAAATTAATCTACCAAGAAAATTTGGGAAATAATTCAAAGGGTGATACCACTGTCCTAAAATAACGCTCAGCTCCTCCTTTCCAAGTGGCTCATTCCGCATTTGCTCAAGAAAGTTATGCTTTATCAGAGCCTTACGGGCAGGATCGCTCTTAAGTTTGGCTAATATATCCATCGCTACGATTTCCTTATCGTTTGAGCTTAAGCTTGTGCCTCCGAAACGAAGGCACTCTGATACTTTCTCTGCAACTACTCTTGATGGCACATTTTGGGCGCTTTCGTATCCGCTACAGGCTGTTCCCACATCACGCGTTTAGTTAGACGTGTAATTGTAAAAGCAAAAATGCAGGTAACGAAAAGTACTCCGACTAAAATTATCACTAAGTTTTGAAATCCAGACAGATACTGCATTTTCATTAGAACTATCGAATCTGCTGTATCTTTAATTACAGCAAATTCCGCCAACCTTCCGGCTAGAAATCCGCCAATGCCTAAGGAAACAAAAAATATCCCCATCATGGTACTCACTACTTTTTGACTCGCTAGCTGCGTCACTGCTGATAACCCTATGGGAGAGAGCAGTAGTTCTGCCAAGGAAATCATGAGATAGGCACCTAATATGGGCCAGGGAGAAAGGAGAGCGGCTGATTGATTAGAGGAAACTAATAACAAAATAATACTATAAGCAATCAACATACATATTATTGAGAATGTAAACTTAACACCTGTTACATGCGCTACATTCTTATGCTTCATTTTCGCCCAAAGTTTAGACAATATGAGACCAAAAAAAATCATACCTAAGCTTTGTACAGCAACATAATAAGGAGCAGGAAAAGCAATACCTAAGACTACAGGTTCAACCACACGTGTAATAAACAAGGTTAACACGATGAACATTTCGAAGTAAAATGCCCAAAAGAAAACTGAAATAACAAATAGGAGCAATAAAGATAATGTTTTATAGCGTTGGCAACCTTGCTCTTTTTGCGCAATACGCAAAACAATGCCTGTAGCTATCAGCACAACCACTAAGAAAAACGTATCAGCCACATAAGGATATAACAATACTCCATAAAACAGAAAAAAAGACAAAATAAGCACGCCTATCGCAATACACCAGTTTGTAAGCATTCGTTGTGTGAAATGAGCATATTCTTTGATGTCTAATTTGCGTATCCCATAAAAGAAAACAAGAAACGCAAATGCCGCGCCTAAAGCTGCACTTAAAAAGCAGACTTTCCAACCAAATATATTCTGCAATTTAATGGGTAACACGGTACCTAGAATAATACCTACCGTAATGCCCAAGTAAAAAATAGTGAATCCACTATTACGCTTTGGATCACCATATTCATACTGTCTACCCAACATTGCCGAAATATTTGGCTTTAAGAGTCCAGTACCAACAGCAATCAAGGCTAATGACAATAGTAAGATATTGATAGATGTTGCAAAAGAAACGACGACATAACTTGAGGAAAGTACAATAGCACCTGTCATAACTGCTCTTTTTTGCCCCAAAAATTTATCAGCAATCCAACCGCCAATAATGGGCGAAATATAAGTAAGCGCCGTAAATGAGCCTACTAAGGCATAAGTTTCAGCATCACTCAGCCGAAGGTGAAACGAGAGGTATAGTGCTAACAGCGCTTGAACGACATAAAAACCATATCGCTCCCACATTTCAGTCCCACAAAAAATAGCTAATATTCTTGTGGAAGTTGGAAGAGTGTTCAACATAGTAGGTTTCTCCTTCATTAAATTGTTAAAAGATTATTAAGCATCCATTCTCCATATTATTTTTATTAGGTAATTTTCCGATCTATGCCGGAATGTGAGCAACCATCACGCAAACACAACGAAGGATGACATAACTAGGGACGTTAAGAAGCAGCCGGCTTAACCGCATCTTTCCTTTTAGCAAGCTGTGTCGCCTGGTTCAGATTCAGCTGTGCAAGCAAAGTTTTTACTTGTGCTAAGAATATACGCTTATGCGCTGCGGGGATAGATGTACCAGGCAATGCAACGGTAAGCGGGTTCTTGGGGACATTATCTACATGAATTTCATAGTGGAGGTGAGGACCAGACGCCAAGCCAGTGCTACCAACGTAACCGATCACCTGCCCCGCTTTAACAGCACTACCAGTTTTTATGTTTTTAGCATAACGCGACATATGCCCATACAATGTGGAATATCTATTTTCATGCTTGACCACTACGGTATTACCATAGCCACCTTTATAACCTTGATATGCAATAACACCATCGCCTGCTGCCGTAATGGGTGTTCCGGTGGGCGCTCCGTAATCAACACCTAGATGTGGGCGTCGGATGTGCAGGATTGGATGGAGGCGGTTATGAGAAAATGTTGAGTTAAGGCGAGCATTTCTAATAGGCGTTCGTGAAAGTGAAGGTTCCGGATTCATGCCTTTAGCATCATAATACGCAGTCTTGCCACTTTTAGGGTCAACAAAGCGAATGGACTGGTATGTTTGGCCTTTATGTGACACCTGAGCAAGGAGAATATCACCTCTTTTCTGACTGCCATCTGGTGCTGTCTTCTCATAAAGGACTACAAAACGATCACCTTTCCTCAACTTTTTGGAAACCCCGTTAGTAGCAAATATCTTTCCTAATTGATTAGCCTGCTTAACGGATAACCCTGCTTTTCGGGCATCCATATAAAGAGAATGTGAGATTTCAGCAGAAACATAGGCAAGGGAGGATTTGTTGGATATATCTGCTAAAGGAGAGCCATCAGCTGCTTTTCTTATTGGTGCCACTTTTTCAGCCACAGGCACTTCTTTAACCGCAACCATGATAGGTGTTAGCTCACTTTGTAAGCTTTCCGTATTATTTAGCACAAATTCTGCAATAGGTTGTTTATTTCGTGTTGCTTCAAAACCTACTGCCGTTTGCTTCACAGCAAGGGTATTTTTGGCATCTATAGAATAAAGCAATGCGCCTAGATCATCTGCATCAACCAGCAAATGCATTTCTTGCCCTGGCTTTAGATTGCTTAGCGGCTTAGCATCAGCAAGCTTAGAAACAGCCAAAATTTGGCTTTGGCCTACACCATAGCGCTGCAAAATGCCGGAAAGCGTGTCGCCTGGCATAACTTGCATCACATACCATTGTGGGAGGAGGGATAATTCTTCAAGAGAGCTAAATTCACCCATT
>JAQSWO010000094.1 GCA_029266595.1 Gammaproteobacteria bacterium | reverse complement strand
AATCTAAGGGTTAAATAAACCAAGACAGCAGAACAGAACAGCTCTGCCAATATAGTGCTCAAGTTATGCATAGGAACGAAGCCCCATTCATAGCTCTATCACCTTAAGCAAGTAAGCAACCTGATTAATCATTCCACGATTGCAAGGCGTGTCTTGTACAATTACAGTATGATGCATACGACGCAAGCCCAAACCCCTCACACATGCTATATGCCGAGGTAAACGACCAATGGTACTGCGTATTAGTTGAATCTTAAGCTGTTTATTCTTCGTAGACATTATTTAGTTCCTAAAAGTTACTCTACTATCTCTTTGATGGTCTTCCCGCGCTTCTCAGCAACAGCAGCAAGAGAAGCCATTGACTGTAAACCTTTAATCGTCGCTCTGACCACATTAATCGGATTAGACGAACCAATACACTTAGCCAAAACGTCCGTCACGCCTACGACTTCAAAGACAGCACGCATAGCGCTTCCAGCAATAATGCCAGTTCCCTCAGAAGCAGGCTTCATCAATACCTTGCTCGCGCCATGTATACCAATGACCAAATGATGCAAAGTGGTACCATTCAGATCTATAAAAATCATGTTGCGGCGCGCATCTTCCATCGCTTTCTGAATAGCAAGAGGAACTTCTCGAGACTTTCCTCGGCCAATTCCGAGCCTTCCCTGACCATCGCCGACAACAACAAGCGCAGAAAAACTAAAAATACGACCGCCTTTAACTACCTTTGCATTTCGGTTAACGGCAACAAGTTTTTCTCTTATTCCGTCATTTACCGTTTCTACATCAAAGCTACTCATAATTTACCTTATCCTGTTAACTAAAAGTCAAGTCCAGCGTCACGCGCGGCCTCTGCCAATGCTTTTATACGGCCATGATATTTAAAACCTGACCGATCAAAGGCAACCTTTCGAACACCTTTTTCTAATGCACGCTGAGCAATGAGCTGACCAACTTCTTTGGCAGCCTCAATATTCCCACCATTGGGGAAAGATTCTCTAAACTTCTTTTCTAGGGTAGAAGCAGACGCAATTACTGTGCCACCCGTTGGCGAGATGATTTGCGCATAGATATGCTGAGAGCTTCTAGAAATACAGAGGCGAGTGGCGCCCAATTCTCTAATAATGGAACGGGTCTTTTTGGTGCGTCGTAGACGCGCTGTTCTATTATCCATTACTTTTTCTTACCTTCTTTGAGATCAATAACTTCATCAGAATAACGAACTCCCTTACCCTTATAGGGCTCAGGTGGACGATATTTGCGTATATCAGCAGCGACCTGACCAACCAGTTCCTTATCTACACCTTTGACAAGAACCTCAGTCTGAGATGGAGTTTCTACTGTCACTCCATCAGGGATAGTATACAAAACAGGATGAGAAAACCCTAGGTTAAGGTTTAAAATTTTTCCTTTCACCTCAGCTTTATAACCCACTCCAACAAGAAGTAGCTTTTTCTCAAAACCCTGGCTTACTCCGATAACCATACTGTTAACAAGTGCTCGAGCAGTACCAGCCATAGCATCGGCATTAACCCCCTCTTCTTTTGGGGAAAAATTCAGAATATTTTCCGTTAACGTTATCATAACAAGGAAATGAATTTCTCTTTCCAGGGTGCCTTTGCTTCCTTTTACCACGAGATGCTGATTATTAAGTTTGACCTCAACACCTGATGGGAGAGAAATAGGCTTTTTTGCTACTCTAGACATCTATGCCTCCTAGTACACATAACAGAGAACTTCACCACCACAGCCCGCAGAACGGGCAGCTCTATCGGTCATCAAACCTTTAGAAGTGGAGACAATCGCAACACCTAAGCCATCCTTAATTTTTGGTATGGCATCTTTACCAGCATAATGACGCAAACCAGGACGACTCACTCTTGCAATTTCTGATATAACAGGCTTACCCAGATGATATTTCAAATGAATAAGAAAAAAAGGTTTACTGCCTTCTTCTTGCTTCTCAAAATCAATTATATAACCCTCAGTTTTTAATAACTGGGCAATAGCGACATGAAGCTTAGAAAAAGGAACAAGCACACTCTTCTTATTTACTGCTTGTGCATTGCGCAAGCGCGTCAACATATCAGCTATCGGATCTTGTAAACTCATATCTTCCTCTACCTCGTTTTCATAACCTGCAACCATTTAAGATGGAATAGGCTTGAACTAGATCAAAATTTTAGAAAATAATGTGGAACCAGCTTACAAAAATGTATGAAACTCAAATCACGAAATTACCAGCTACCCTTAGACACACCCGGAACATCACCGCGTAGAACAGCCTCACGCAGGCAAATTCTGCAAAGCGCAAAACGACGATAAACAGCACGCGGACGTGCGCAAGATTCACAACGGTTCTTCACACGACAAGGGCTTTCGTCCCGCGGCCTTTTGCTCAAAGATGCAACTGCTGCCATTTTGTCTTCATAGGAGCTCGAAAGGCTAAAAATAACTGCTGCCAACTCTCGACGTTTTAATTTCGCAGAGTTACTCATATTAATTCTTTTCTTCTCACGCGCTATCATAGATTTTTTTGCCATTTAACTCACGCCTCAATTCTTAAATGGGAATTTAAATGCAGCTAATAAGGCAAGTGCTTCCTTATCTGTTTTCGCTGACGTGGTAATCGCAATATTCAAACCACGTAATTTATCGACTTTATCATAGTCAATTTCAGGAAAAACAATCTGCTCCCGTATACCCAGATTGTAATTACCGCCTCCATCAAATGCTTTAGAGCTGAAACCCCTGAAATCGCGTATTCGAGGGATGGATATGCTAATTAGCCGATCCAAAAACTCATACATCTTAGCACCACGTAAAGTGACTTTACATCCAATTGGCCAACCTTCACGTATTTTAAATCCTGCAACCGATTTTCTCGCATTAGCTACAACTGGCTTCTGCCCCGCAATAAGCGCAAGATCTTCCAATGCCTTAATAATTAATTTTTTGTCAGCTACAGCCTCACCCACACCCATGCTGAGGGTAATCTTCTGAATTTTCGGAACTTCCATGATACTTTTGTAGCTAAACTTATTTGTTAGCTCCTTTATAATAGTATCAGCATAAAATTGTTGTAACCTAGCTACGGACATTTGCTTTCCCATTTCTATATATCGACAACTTCTTTGTTTGATTTTAAATAACGAACTTTACGACCATCTTCCAATACTTTGAAGCCAACTCGGCTTGGTTTCCCATCTGAGCCAAGTAGTGCAACATTAGAAGGGTCAATAGGACGTTCTTTTTCGACAATACCACCTTCTCCGTCCCGGCTAGGTTTTGTGTGCCGTTTTACAACAGCAATACCACTCACCACAACCCGACGATCTGCACAGACACGTACGACATCGCCACGCCTACCCTTATGCGGGCCTGCGAGCGACGTTGTGCTAACGCTTATAATGCCGCTACACATTTAAAATGTGCTTCGTTTCGCTTACACATCTTGCATCAAAACAAAATACTGGGTTTTGAAAGAAGCCTTCCAACCAACCCCTTCTTAAATAGTTAAGACTATAAAACCTCAGGGGCTAACGAAACAATCTTCATAAATTTTTCACTGCGCAACTCACGTGTCACAGGTCCAAAGATACGTGTTCCGATCGGCTGTAACTGCGCATTCAATAAAACTACAGCATTATGATCAAAACGAATGAGCGACCCATCAGAACGCCGAACACCCTTAGCCGTTCGAACAACAACTGCCTTAAGAACGCTACCTTTTTTCACCTTGCCGCGCGGAATAGCTTCTTTTACGCTGACCACGATAATATCACCAACAGAGGCATAGCGACGCTTTGAGCCACCTAGTACCTTTATGCACATCACACGACGAGCACCGCTGTTGTCAGCCACATAGAGCTTTGACTGCATTTGTATCATACATCTACTCCAAATATGATGCCGCTTTCCGAAGAAAATGGCCGGTGATTCTAGCACGTTATGCCAAAAATGCACGAAAAAACTTTTCCAATAAGTTTACTTACGTTCCGTTCCCACAAGCTTTAAAAAAGAGAGGAGGAGTACTTCTTATTGAGCCCTTTCGACAATACTAACCAACGACCAACTTTTTGTTTTAGAAATTGGGCGGCACTGCCTTATCAAAACGGTATCGCCTATTTTGCAAGTATTTTCTTCATCATGAACATGAAAACTTGTAGACCGACTAATATACTTGCCATACACAGGGTGCTTAACTAAACGTTTAACACGAACGACAATCGACTTGTGCATCTTGTCACTCACAACAAAACCCGTTAAAGCACGAGCATTCTTTTTTACTTGATCATTCATAACCTATCAGCCCTTTTTACTTAATTCAGACAACACGGTCTTAACGCGAGCAATGTCACGACGTACACGCTTTTTCAAATGCGTCTGCTTTGTCTCAGAAGCTGCTGAAAAACGCGTCATACGCAGGCCAAACTGTTGGCGCAGAAGCGTTAATAAATCGCTTTCTAACTCAACAACCGTCTTTTGTCTCAGTTCAATTGCTTTCATCACATCACCGTTCTTGAAATAAACGCTGTTAACATTGGCAGTTTCGCTGAAGCCAAAGAAAATGCTTCACGAGCCAAACTTTCAGAAACTCCTTCGATCTCAAAGAGAACCCTACCAGGTTGAATTTGAGCCACCCAGTATTCAACTGGGCCTTTACCTTTTCCCTGACGAACCTCAAGTGGCTTTTTGGTGATCGGTTTGTCAGGAAAAATTCTGATCCAAACTTTACCGCCACGCTTAATATGGCGTGTAATCGCACGACGAGCCGACTCAATCTGGCGAGCAGTAATCCGCCCACGTGCTGTTGCCTTCAGACCAAATTCGCCAAAACTAACCTTAGCCCCACGAGTCGCAAGGCCACGATTACGCCCCTTAAATTGTTTTCGAAACTTTGTACGCTTCGGCTGTAACATTTTATACTCCTTAACCTCAAAGCCAAATAAAATACTTCTAGAAATAATAAGTCAAAAGACAAAAGAGAAGCTGGTAATGGCGGACAAAAAAGATTGGCTAATCAGCTATCTGTTCCTTCAGAGAATCTTTCCTATTCTTGAGCTGAGCAGGAAAAATTTCACCCTTAAAAATCCAAACTTTAATGCCTATAACACCATAAGTTGTATGCGAAATAGCAGTTGCATAATCTATATCAGCCCTAAAAGTATGAAGGGGCACACGACCTTCTCTATACCACTCAGTACGAGCAATTTCAGCACCGCCCAAGCGACCACCAAGTGACACTTTAATACCCAAAGCACCTTGCCGCATCGCGCTCTGAACAGCACGCTTCATTGCTCTTCTAAACATCACACGACGCTCTAACTGCTGTGCAATGCTTTGAGCAACAACAGCAGAATCAGTTTCGGGCTTGCGTACTTCCTCTATAGCAATATGGACTGGGACGCCCATCATAGCAGCAACCTTTTGGCGTAGATAATCAACATCTCCACCTTTTTTGCCAATGATCACACCAGGCCTAGCTGTATGGATAATAATTCTAGCGTTACGAGCTGGTCGTTCGATTTGTATGCGGCTGACAGCAGCGGCAGCCAACTTCTTTTGAAGATAGCTACGAACCTTTAAATCGACGTTTAAGTACTTAGCGTACTCCCTGCCAGCATACCATTTAGAAGTCCAGTCTTTAACGATACCTAAACGAATGCCTACTGGATTAACTTTCTGTCCCATTCAATTCTCTCTTCAATCTGTAGTGTTGTTGTCCGAAACCTTTACCGAAATGTGGCAAGTACGCTTTAAAATACGAGCCCCCCTACCTCTAGCACGTGCATGCATGCGTTTTAAGGTATGACCTGCGTCCACGTAAATAGCAGATACTTTTAACTCATCTATATCCGCACCTTCATTGTGTTCTGCATTCGCAATCGCGGAATCTAAAGCTTTCTTCACTAATACAGCAGCTTTTTTAGTGCTGAAAGTAAGTATTTCGATAGCACGAGCAATGGGTAATCCCCTTATCTGATCCGCAACCAATCTAGCCTTTTGAGGTGAAATGCGAGCGGACTTATATTTTGCTAAAACTTCCATTGGTAGCCTCTCTTATTTCTTAGCTTTTCTATCAGCAGCATGCCCACGAAATGTTCTCGTTAAAGCAAATTCGCCCAGTTTGTGTCCAACCATATTCTCAGTAATATAAATAGGAACATGCTGTTTCCCATTATGGACAGCAAAGGTAAGACCTACCATGTCAGGAAGAATAGTCGAACGACGAGACCAAGTCTTAATCGGACGCTTGCCACCTGCTTCTATTGTGTCCTTAACCTTCTTTAACAAATGATGGTCAACAAATGGACCCTTTCTAATTGAACGTGCCATACCTTACCTCACTCTACTTGCCACGACGATCTTTAGCTATCATTTTCGTCGTACGTTTATTCCTGCGTGTCTTATACCCTTTAGTTGGTACACCCGTTGGGCTAACTGGATGACGCCCACCCGAGGTGCGACCTTCACCACCACCATGAGGATGATCAACAGGATTCATTGCAACACCACGCACAGTAGGCCTTATTCCTCTCCACCGCGCGGCACCAGCCTTACCTAAAGATCTCAAACTATGCTCAGAATTAGAAACTTCGCCTATGCAAGCATAACAAGAAACCAGCACTCTGCGTATTTCACCTGAACGTAAACGGAGAAGAGCATATTTATCTTCACGCGCCACCAACTGAGCAGAAGCACCTGCACTTCTTGCCATCTGAGCCCCTCTCCCAGGCTTTATTTCAATGCAGTGGATAGTAGCGCCCAGTGGAACGTTTTGTAAAGGCATAGCGTTCCCAGGTTTAATAGGAGAAGCAGGTCCTGATACAATTTCTGCACCAATGGAAATACCTTTGGGAGCAATAATATAACGACGCTCACCATCAGCATACAAAACTAATGCAATATAAGCGCTACGATTAGGATCGTACTCAATACGCTCAATTTTACCTGGAATATTTTCTTTATCACGCTTGAAATCAATAATTCTATACAGCTTCTTATGCCCACCACCACGATGCCGTACCGTGATTCTGCCATTGTTATTTCTACCATCAATACGATTTTTGGAAATAGTTAATGGTTTGTATGGATCACCCTTATGTACATCAGGATTTGATACAGTGGTAACAAAACGACGACCCGGTGAGGTTGGTTTTGCTTTAATTAACATGAGCCACTCCTAATTGTTCTGTTACGCGCTGGCAAATTCAATTTTTTCACCCTCTGCTAATTTAACATAGGCCTTTTTCCAGCCTTTCCGCGTTCCTTCAATGCGCCCCATTCTCTTGGCTTTACTCTTAACATTATTTACACGAACACTTTCTACTTTTACATTGAACAGGAACTCAACAGCTTCTCTAATAAGAGGCTTGGTAGAGCTACCCAACACTTTAAACACGTATTGCCTATGGCCAGCAACCCTAGACGTTTTCTCAGTAATACAGGGAGCTAATAAAACTTTTGTAAGCGCCTCTTTTGAAAACTTCAGCTTTTCATTCATTGAAGTATTTCCTCAATTTTTTTCAATGCCCTAAAAGTAATGATAATCTTCTCAAAGGCAATCAAGTTGGCAGGACTAATATGCCCTGTCGGACAAACGGCAGCCCAATGTAAATTGCGAGCAGCCAAAATTAAATTTAAATCAATCTCATCTGTAACGATCAGGACACTGCTAGTAGTATCAAGTGCTTTGAGCTTAGCCACTAATACCTGTGTCTTAGGTTGATCTACTGAAAAATCTTCCATCACAATTAGACGGTCTTGTCTAATTAGCTCAGATAAAATAGAGCACATAGCTCCTTGATGCATTTTACGGTTAACTTTTTGCGAATGATCTCTTGGAACAGCTGCAAAAGTTTTTCCACCTGTACGCCACAATGGGCTACGAATACTTCCTACCCTAGCACGGCCAGTTCCTTTCTGTCTCCAAGGTTTTGCGCCACCACCACTAACATCTGAACGGCTTTTTTGCGCCTTGGTACCAGCACGAGCACCAGATAGATAAGCTGTCACAACCTGATGAATCAATGCCTCATTAAAAGGCTTTCCAAAAGCGGACTCTGCAATTTCAATGGGTTTGGGCTCTAAACTGCCTGATGTTAACATATTAACTTGCATTGATATCGCCCTCCTTAACTGATGGACATATCAAAACATAACCCCCTTTAGCGCCGGGAGCAGCACCCTTAACAAATATCAAGTTTTGCTCAACATCTAGGAGTATAATTTCCTGATTGCGATGCGTGGATCTAACGTTTCCAAGCTGTCCAGCCATTTTTTTACCTTTAAATACACGACCCGGTGTTTGACACATACCTACAGATCCAGCAACCCTGTGCGAAAGAGAATTACCATGCGTGGCATCTTGTGTACGAAAATTGTGCCTTTTAACAGTACCAGCAAAACCCTTACCTTTGCTCGTTCCTATTAGGTCAACCCGTTGTCCGATCTTAAACAAATCCGCCTTAAGCTCTTGGCCAGACGCAAAATCGCATGACTCGTTGTCTTTGAGCCTAAATTCCCATAAACCACGGGCGGCCTCGATACCCACTTTTGCATAGTATCCAGCTGCAGGTTTATTGATCCTCGAAGCAAGCTGATTACCTGCAGCAACTTTCAACGCAGAATAGCCATGCCGTTCTTTAGTCTTAAGTTCTGCAACCCGATTACTATCGACATACAAGACTGTCACTGGAATAGATAGACCATCTTCAGTAAAAACCCGAGTCATGCCACATTTTTTACTAACCAAACCTATAGGCATTGCTTTAACTCCACACGATAAACACAAACTATACTCACTCCAAGAAGATGACGATTTTCGCATCCTTGGAGTGAGACAAGATAAGAAGACTTAGTTGAAAGATAGCCTCATCAAACTTAAGCAAACAGCCAGAAAGGAGAGACCGTTAGAGCTGGGTGCATACCTTACCCTAATTATCAACACTTATTTGAATATCAACCCCAGCAGGCAAATCCAATTTCATTAATGCATCTACCGTTTTATCCGTAGGCTGAACGATATCAAGAAGACGCTTATGGGTAGCCAGCTCGTACTGGTCCTGCGCATCTTTGTCTCCATTAGGAGCAGTCAACACAGAAAATCGTTCCATTTTGGTAGGGAGCGGTATCGGACCTTTGATTTGCGCTCCCGTCCTTTTAGCTGTTTCAACTATCGCATACGTAGCTTCATCAATAAGGCGATGATCAAAGCTCTTAAGACGAATACGTATTTTTTGTTCTCTATTTACGACAGCTACCATTATTCAATCACCTCAGCAACAACACCTGCACCCACTGTGCGACCACCTTCACGAATAGCAAACTTCAAGCCTTTCTCCATCGCAATCGGTGCTATTAAGGTAATCGTCATCTGGATATTATCTCCAGGCATGACCATCTCGACACCTTCAGGCAACTGAACCTCGCCTGTTGTGTCAGTC
>JAQSWO010000093.1 GCA_029266595.1 Gammaproteobacteria bacterium | reverse complement strand
GTGACACAATGCCTCAAAAATCAAAAAGGTCCTGTGATTGCTGCGACAGATTATATGAAGCTTTATGCTGATCAGATTCGCCCTTATGTACCGCAGCCTTATTATGTATTAGGGACAGATGGTTTCGGGTGGAGTGACACTCGTACGCATCTCCGTGAGTATTTTGAGGTAAATGCGGCGCATATTGCCTATACGGCTTTATATGCTTTAGTAAATGAGGGTAGTTTGGAACAAGCAGTGTTGACGAAGGCGGCTAAGAATTTATAGCAAGGCAGGTTTTTAATCTTCACCGTTACCCCCCAAATCTATTCTTACTTATATATTCCCACGCAGGATTGTGGGAGCGAGAACGACTTTACAAATAGAAGGAGACATATTTTGTCAGCAAAACAAGTTTTTGTTCCCGACATCGGCGGCGCGCAAAATGTAGACGTGATTGAATTATTAGTCAAAATAGGCGATAGCGTTGCGGTAGATGATTCGCTGATTACTTTAGAAGGTGACAAAGCCACCATGGAAATCCCTTCTCCCTATGCAGGGAAGGTTGCACAAATTCACGTAAAGGTAGGTGATAAGGTTGCACAAGGTGGACTGATATTGACCATGGAAGTAGAAGATACGGAAGAAGAGCCTTCTGAAAAGCCGGTTGAAGGCGCAGCTAAAGTTGAAGCGCCTATGGTATCAGAACCAGCTCCGAACTCTTCTCAAGTACTTGTGTCTACACTTCCGGTGGAAGAGGAAATTTCTTCATCGACGTCTGATGATATTCATGCAGGACCTGTAGTAAGGCGTATCGCGAGAGAATTTGGCGTTGATCTGCGTCAAGTGATTGCTAGCGGTCCTAAAAATCGCATTATTAAGGAAGACGTACAAGCATTTGTAAAATCTGCATTGCAAAGCGGGGGTGTAAGGGATACGGCAGGTTTAAATGTGGCTGCCGCACCACTTATTGATTTTTCACAATTCGGCGAGATTGAAACACAACCGCTTAACAAAATTAAAAAACTCACTGGTGCGAATATGCATCGCAATTGGGTGACTGTTCCTCATGTTACACAATTTATTGAGGCAGACATCACACAGCTAGAAGAGTTTCGAGTTCAGCAAAAGAAAGCAGCAGAGCAAAAGGGCGTTAAGCTGACTCCCGTTGTGTTTATTATGAAAGCTGTTGTTGCTGCCTTAAAAGCATTCCCAAATTTTAACGCCTCATTAGATCCCAAAGGCCAGGAATTAATTCTTAAAAAATATTTCAACATTGGTGTTGCAGTAGATACACCGAATGGATTGGTTGTTCCTGTGATTCGAAATGTTGATCAAAAGGGCTTATATGAGCTGGCGGATGAGCTTTCGAAAATAAGCACTAAGGCACGTGAGAAAGGTTTGGGGATGGCAGAGATGCAAGGTGGATGCTTTACCATTTCTAGCTTAGGCGGTATCGGCGGAACAGCATTTACGCCCATTGTGAATGCACCTGAGGTTGCGATTTTAGGCGTCTCTAAGGCTGAGATTAAACCGGTGTATGATGGTAAGGATTTTGTACCGAAATTGTGTTTGCCGCTCTCATTATCTTATGACCATCGGGTCATTGACGGTGCAGATGGCGCACGATTTGCTGTATATCTAGCGGAACGTCTGTCGGATATTCGTACATTGTTATTATAGTTATCAGGCTGTATGCCGCTGTCATGTGAACGGTTTTTGTGAGGCAATCCAGTGAGCAAATAATGACGGTACTTAATCAGTTGGTCTTTAAAAGAGAAGACCTGCAATAAGGCAATAATCTAGAAAGAGGAAGGAAAAATAATGAGCCAGAAAGAAATGCAAGCAGAAGTAGTTGTGTTAGGCAGTGGACCAGGTGGTTATTCCGCGGCTTTTCGCGCAGCAGATTTAGGGAAAAAAGTCATATTAGTAGAACGCTATGACAGTATTGGTGGCGTTTGTCTTAATGTAGGCTGTATTCCCTCTAAAGCGCTATTGCATGCCGCAAAAGTGATAGATGATGCCTCGGAAATGTCTGATTTTGGTATTTCTTTTGGTAAGCCTAAGCTTGATATTCAAAAGCTATTAGCTTGGAAAAATAAAATCGTCACAAAATTGACCGGTGGTTTGAAGGCGTTAGCGAAACAACGCAAGGTTGAAATTGTAACGGGGGTAGGTGAATTCACTTCAGCCAACCAAATCAAAGTAACAGGTAAAGAAGGCGATGTGCTGATTAATTTTGAACAAGCGATTGTTGCCGCGGGTTCTCGTCCTGTGAAGCTTCCTTTTATTCCGGAAGATCCTCGTATTGTTGATTCAACCGGCGCCTTAGACTTGGAAAATACTGAGAGCAGAATGTTGGTCATTGGTGGTGGTATTATCGGTCTTGAAATGGCGACGGTGTATCATGCTTTAGGCGCGACAATAAACGTGGTCGAGTTTATGGACCAGATTATTCCTGGGGCAGATAAAGCTATTGTTAACCCACTTCAAAAACGTATTCAAAAGCTTTATGAAAATCTTTGGCTAAACACAAAAGTTACAGCAGTAGAAGCGAAGAAAGATGGCTTATACGTTACTTTTGAAGGAAAGGATGCGCCAGCAAAGCCTGAAAAATTTGACAAAATTTTGGTGGCCGTAGGCCGTCGCCCAAATGGTGATTTGATTGCCGCAGACAAGGCAGGTATCCCTGTTGACGCGAAAGGGTTTCTATCAGTCGATAAACAAATGCGTACGGCAGTTCCAAACATTTATGCGATTGGTGATATTGTTGGTAATCCTATGTTGGCACATAAGGCCTCTGCTGAAGGCCGTTTGGCAGCAGAAGTCATCAGTGGATTAGCCCATTATTTTGAACCTAAGTGTATTCCATCTGTTGCTTACACTGATCCTGAAATTGCGTGGGTGGGTTTGACAGAAAATGAAGCTAAGGCGCAAGGTATTGCTTATGGCAAAGGTGCTTTTCCTTGGATGGCGAGCGGTCGTTCATTATCCATGGGACGTGATGAAGGCTTAACGCAATTACTCTTCGATGAGAAAACACATAGAATTATTGGTGCAGGTATTGTTGGTCCCAATGCTGGCGAGCTGATAGGAGAAGTTGCATTGGCAATAGAGATGGGTTGTGATGTTGAAGATATTGCTCTGACGATACATGCGCATCCAACATTGTCTGAAAGTATTATGATGGCAGCGGAGGTTTTTGAAGGAACGATTACTGACCTATATTTACCTAAAAAATCATAATTCCTTCTATTTGCTGAATGAGACATAGTTAATTTAAAAAAAAGTCTAACGTATTTAAGACTGTATAAAGAAGTAATAGGTTACTCCCTACCAAGTGACACAAATGGCTAGATTTTAAACGAGATTGAGCGTACCTCCCCTTTCATTTGGCACTTTTGTACTTTTCCTCTCCCTAAACCTTCCCATAGGGAGGGGATGAACGTGCGAGGGAATATACCTAGCTTGGCTCTATTCCTCTTCCTCTAAAATATTCCCTCTTCCTATGGGAGAGGTCTAGGGAGAGGGAGTGCCGTTTCTATCTATCGGCTGCTAACCTGTACTAAAAAACATCTTTAATTCACTTACCTGGCATATATGTCTTTAGAAGTGATCCTTACGTTTCACGGCTTCGAGATGGCGATACGAGGAATTTTTATTGGAGAACGGCACAGTGACCAGAGTAGTTTTGGTAGACGACCATGAAATGATTCGTTTAGGTATAAAATCCATTTTGCAGGACTTAGAAGGCGTGCAGGTAGTTGGAGAAGCAGGCAGTGGCGAGGAAGCGGTTAACTTGGTCCGCGAATTATTGCCGCATTTAGTTATTATAGATATAAGCATGCCTGGTATTGGTGGTATGGAAGCCATATTAAGAATGGCTAGCAGAAAATTTTCGCCCAAAATCCTTGTGGTAAGTTCTTATACCAATGACATTATCCCAGCACGCCTAATTTCAATGGGAGTTGCTGGCTATTTGACTAAAGACGCTGCTTCCTTTGACGAGATGCTTGTAGAAGCGGTTAAAAAAATCATTGCAGGAGGGCGTTATATAGATCCGACGATTATGGATAAGCTCATAATCACGCAGCAGGATGAGGCGCAATCTCTAGATAATATTAAAAAATCTGAGCAGAATATTCCGTTTCAGGACCTGAATGATCGTGAGTTCCAGGTTTTAATCATGGTCGCCAAGGGAATGGATGCAAAGGAAATTGCGAAAAAACTTTATCTCACGCGCAAAACGGTAAATGCTCACAGAAACATGATTCATAAAAAACTGGGTGTGAAGTCTGATATGGATGTTATGCAGATTGCGATTGAAAAAGGATTAATTGATGCTAGTTTTGATTGGCATTGAGCTTGCACACGGCAAATTAAAAGGACTTGAAGGATGAAAATCTACCTTGTTGGTGGTGCAGTCCGCGATCAACTGTTAGGTCGTGTTATTAAAGAACGTGATTGGGTGGTAGTGGGTGCTACGCCTCGTATTCTGCTTGATTTAAATTATTTGCCTGTTGGCAAAGACTTCCCTGTTTTTTTACATCCCCAAACCCATGAAGAATACGCCTTAGCGCGCACAGAGCGTAAAACTGCACCTGGTTATAGGGGCTTTGTCTTTCATGCGGATCAAAATGTCACGCTAGAAGAAGACTTACTCAGACGAGATCTTACCATTAATGCCATGGCACAAGATGATGATGGCCGTATCATTGACCCCTTCCATGGGCAGCAGGATTTAAAAGATAGATTGTTTAGGCATGTTTCGTCTGCGTTTGCTGAAGACCCTGTACGCATTTTAAGAATTGCGAGATTCGCTGCTACTTTTCCTGATTTTAATATTCATCCTGATACACAAGCCCTCATGCGCGAAATGGTGCAGAAAGGAGAAGTGAATGCGCTTGTGCCAGAACGTGTTTGGCAAGAATGGGAAAAAGCATTTAAGGAAGTTGCGCCTCATCGATTTTTTGAAGTATTGGAAAATTGTGATGCCCTTCAAATTTTATTTCCTGTACTCCAATTCAATCAACTCGGTAGTGATGCGATTCGTCGTGCAGCAAGAGTTACTAAAAAAATAGCCATTCGATTGGCTGTATTTTTGTATGCGTTGGATGAAAAATCTATCGCAGAGCTATCTGAAAAATATCGGCTTCCTGGCGATTATCGTGATTTAGCTCGACTGGTCTCTAAGTATCATTCTGTTTATACCAGTATTCCAGATCTCAATTCAGAAGAATTATTAAACCTATTAGAGTCCCTAGATGCTTTTAGGCGTAGGAAGCGGTTCAATGATTTTTTAGAAGCATGTCAAATTATTTACCAAATAAATAATAAAGTTGCCTCAAAAGTTAAAAAAACATTGGCGTTGGCACAATCTGTCGATATACATGCTTTTGTAAAACAAGGCTTAAAAGGAGTTGAGATTAAGGAGGCGATACATAAAGCAAGAGTCAAACTCATCCAGCAAGGATAGGAGGTAGTTAATATAAAAGTCGTAACTTTAGCACTTTTGCCTTGTAAAAATGCTAATCGAATAGTAAATTTGCATGCAATATTACTACTCTAGGCGCAAATATGCATGTTCCTCGTAGCAATCAATCTCAAATTTACCACTCATTTCGACAGCCTTCTGTCACCGCCGTACTCGGCCCACGTCGTGTCGGTAAGTCTACGCTCGTACGCCAATATATGGAGGAACAAGGTGATAATGCCTGGGTGTTTCTGAATATGGACCATATGGAGGAAAGGCAGCGCATTGAAAAAGGCGAATTGAAAGATATGATCCAAGAAGGGGTGCAGCGTCAGTTAGGTACACCGCCTAAAATATGGGTTGCCATTGACGAGGCACAGAAATGCCCCGCCCTTTTTGATCCTCCGCATGTATTTCTGGATACAGTGATAGAGGATAACTCGCAGCAATCTATAGTTCAGCATTTGGCCTCTTTAGCCCCTTTTAAACCTGTGCTTCTTGAAAGTTTAAATGAGCAGATGATATGGGGTGGTCTTCCAGAAGTATTAGAACGAGATGCAGCGGATGCGCGCAGCGTATATTTGAGCAACTACCTTCAGACATATTTAGAAAAGGATATTCGAGCACTTACCACCATTGCTGATCTCAATTTATATCATAAGCTGATGGATATTATCGCTGAACAAACGGGTTCTGTCCGCCAAGATAAAACCATCACGGAAGCACTTGGCTGTTCCCGTGATACCTTAAAAAAATACCGTGGATTTTTATTGGCAACCTTAGTGTATCAAGAAGTCTATCCCTATATCGGTAGCGTATTGAAACGCGTCGTAAAAACGCCTAAAGGTTATTTGCTGAATAATGGTTTAATTAGTTACCTTACTGGCTTAGAAGATATGGCTATCCTGCAAAAAAGTGGTTTGATTGGCCACCGTTTTGAGAACTGGTTTTTGAAAGAACTGCAAATATGGTTAGATAGAAAAAGCGCGCGCAGTGCGATTTATTATTGGCGGACCGCAGGTGGTGCTGAAGTAGATTTCGTCGTGCAAAAAAAACCGTGGATATTCCCATTTGAAGTTACTTACTCTAATCGCATACAAGACAAAAAGATAAAAAATCTAAGACGCTTTATGCAAGAAGAACCAAAAGCGTGTAGAGGGTTTTATATTTATTTAGGCGAATATGACTATGACCCAGATGCACAAATATATTTTTTGCCAGCGTGGGCAATAGTGTAGATTTGGTTCGTACCAGTTAAGGGCCTCTAATTCTAAGCTTTTCTTATTCAGTATTCTCTATGAATGCTACAAATACTATGTTTTTATTTGACCAAGACTATAAATTCAATGAAAATATAGCCCAAAATTCCGAGCCTCTTTATTTATGCTAACCATCAAAAGAAACATCACTCAGCAAATTCAGGCTGCTTTAGCGCGTGGAAAGAGTATTCTGCTATTAGGCGCCAGACAAACAGGCAAAACAACTGCTGTGATGGAGCAGGTTAAGCCAGACATTACGTATTCATTTGTTGATATAGATATACGTCACCGTTACGAAAAAGATCCTTCATTGCTAATCAAAGAGCTTAAATTAGCCCTTCCCAGTTGGAAAGCTCCTCCTATTATTTTCATAGATGAAATCCAAAAAATCCCCAAAATGATGGATGTGGTTCAATTACTTGTTGACCAAAAGCAAGCGAAATTTATCGTCACGGGCTCATCTGTGCGTAAGCTTAGGCATGGAAGTGCGGTGAATTTATTACCTGGTAGGGTAGTAGTTTTGACGATGGACCCGCTGCATCTTGAGGAATTGCCTGAGCCTAAACCTGAATTGATGGATTTGCTTCTTTATGGCACTTTGCCTCATATTTTTACTGAAATGGAATATGAAAATAAGGAAACAGATCTTCGTTCTTATGTAACGACTTATCTAGAAGAAGAAATTCGTGCAGAGGCGTTGGTGCGCAATGTAGGTAGCTTCGCACGTTTTCTTGAATTGGCTGCCAGTGAGTCAGGGCATATTGTGAATTTTACTAAATTATCGCAAGAAGTAGGGGTGGCTGTTACAACAATCGCTGAGTATTATCAAATTCTTGAAGACTGCATGGTCGCTTTTAGAATTGATCCTATTATCAAAAGTATTTCACGCCGTCGTTTAATAAAGGCGCCTAAGTTTTTATTTTTTGATTTAGGAATTCGTAGAGTCGCGGCTAATGAGGGTACGCGCTTACCAGAAGGGCATATTGCATCATTATTTGAACAATATGTGGGCATTGAATTGATTCACCGAACGCGTGGTCTTGCGCATGCAAAAGTTAATTATTGGCGTGATGCCAGTGGTATTGAGGTTGATTATGTGCTCAATACTGAAAAAGAATATGTGCCTATAGAAGTCAAATGGACAGACATGCCGTCCATTAAAGATGCGAGGCATATAGAAAAATTTTTAGCTGAATATGATAATGCAAAGAAAGGATACATCGTGTGTCGCACGCCTCATGCGTTTGAAATCACGGACCAAATTATTGCTTTGCCTTGGCAGGAGATCAATCGAATATTTATAGCTAGCACTTCCTAAGGCCCTTCGAGAATATATGTTCTTGGATTGCTTCGCAAAAAAACGCTCGCAAAGACGAGTTGGTTCTTAATTTGATGCCTATGCGGAAGACCAGCAATATAGTTGATTCAGATTTTTATAGTTTGGTAGTGAAGCTAGAATAAATTACGAGTTATATTTATTTCTGGATTGCCACATTGCTGCGCTTTTCTTAAAGACGGTTTAAGCTAATCAATGAGTTTTAATAGGTGCTTGTGCTACTAACAGCTTCATGCCATTTGTATTATTTTCTCCTGTATTATTTTCTCCTTCAGTTTCGCATAGCGTAACTGGCATTCTGTGACCCGCATATTCCCTATGAAGAGTTTTAAGTTTAAAGATTGATTGTTTAAGAA
>JAQSWO010000092.1 GCA_029266595.1 Gammaproteobacteria bacterium | reverse complement strand
CGATCGGCTGGAGAACAACGCCGCCACTCTCTTCCCAATCTATGGGGCGAACAACACGCAACTAGGCAAGCAGAAAATCTGGCAGAACAAGAGCGTCTACAACCCATAACTCAGCAGCTTATAGCTCAACATAAAACATTCAGCCTAGAATGACCATGGGTATATAATTCCTGGATCAGCTCAGCTATGCCTTAAAGCGAACTTTTTACCTGTCGTTGCGAGCGATTTTGCGAAGCAATTGTAAGTCCAGGAAATATATCCTCGAAGGGTCCTAAGAGACATTAGATTTTTTTCTAGATCAACTATGTCTTAAATTGGAGGCTGCTGCAATAACCACACCCCAGCTCACCATGTTATTCCTACACAGGGCGTAGGAATAAAGAGGTTCAGAAGCATAAAGCTTTGTTCTTCTCCTCCTAACTCTCTAGATTACTCCTCCTACGACGCGTTGATACAAACCTGAACATTTCCATAAAACAGCAAAAAAAACGCTTAAAAAATAAATTCTTCAGTTTATATTCAATATCTTAAGCTGTATTTATCAACCCCTTTCTTTGCTATTTAAAAATCCTCTCCTATACTTCAGCAGCTCTTTTTCCAGATATCATTTTTTTCGAGAAAAATATCAACACTTTCAACATGCCCCTTCATATATCTAATAACTACTACTTCATCCTTAAAAAGCATGTCCCTGGGTTTGAGCTTCCATGAAAAATTTCCAATGTTAAAAACAGACTAGGGGTAAAAAAATGGCTAGAACACACGTGGATGTAACAGAAACGTCTCATCCGATATTAAATCAAGTTACACCCTCTGAGCTTAGGCAGACAGCAGAGGCCAGCTCTCACCACCCCGCATTCGTAGATCAGCGCATACAAGAACTGCTCTTAGCGTTCGAGGCAGAATGGGAAAGAAACGAAGCCATTTGGGATGCTGTTCTAAAACTTGGTATAGATTTAGCCGAATATTTCAAGGCCAAAAAGATAGCGCTATCGCCAGAAGTTATCGCCATTTTTGCGCAAAACATTGGCAATCTTCATCTCTCGCCTACAGCATCTACACGGTTGTTCTCCCATATGGGCATTATTAGTAGGTTACATGATGAAGCAGTCCTAGCATTTGGTCGCAAGAGAAATAAGGACAAAAAAGGTGAAGATAACGATGGAGATAACGATCAACGAGCCGCTGAAGAACCAATTAGTCCCCGCCGGAGGTCAACTTTACCATTTGTGACTATAGACCCTATTTATCAAGTACCCAACATAGAAGGTGCAAGAATAGCTCAAGCTTTTTATTTAGCGGGTGAGTTCCTAAGAAATTTAAACGATGGAGTACAAAAATCGGGTCTTCTTTTGGAGCCTTCAGTAGAAATACCTCAAGCCGCAGAAATACTTGAAGTTCGTACTGCCACCGGCAACTCGGCTAGAACCAACGATATACAACGAACCAAAGCTGCACTAATAACCTATGGACAGCAATTATTGGCACATATAAGGCAGGACGCTGACCCTGAGGTTATTATGCGTCATTTTATCCTGCTACTCGCACATCTACCTAGTACAGAAAGTAAGATCTCAGAGCTAGCCACAGATACAGAGCTCACACAAATATTGGGAGAGCTGAGAGAACACAAAGATATTTTCAAGCAGCTACGGAAAGCTGTTAAAAATCTTAATACCCATGGAAATCAAGATATAGCATCCCATAAAAAAACAGTTGAGCATCTCAAAAACTGTGTTACATGGCTAAGTCGACTACTGGAAAGACCTCAGTGGTATGAAAATTTTACCGCTGATTCTCAAGCCATGTTACAAAAAAATGTCGCTCTTTCAAATGATGCGCTACAAGAAGGCTACCCACGCTTGGCCTGGCACCCCACCGAATCTCATTATGAAGTGATTGATTCCCCCACCTCTGCTCAAAAATTAGTGATGGCTGCCTTCACTACTGCTGAGGAATTTCGGCGAAGAGTGCATACACGACAGAAATCAGGTAGTAGTGATTCAGCATCTTCATCACGAAGTTCATCACCCGCATCCGAATCATTATCAAATGATGAAGAATATGTACTTCATTTAATGGAGATTCAAGCGCCTAAAGACAGCAAAATGGAAGAAGAAGAGGAAGCTTCATTTATATTCGAGGAAATGACACGGCAGCGCGCACAAATACCTACCTTAGTAAAATTTCACGACGCGTACTATTTATACGGAATTTCACAAACAAAAAAAGAGCCCATTAAAGCGGCGCTTAGGTTGATCGAGACTGCCCGCAATCCAATTTTATTGGCAGAGCTACAAATACTTGACTTTAGAAGATCTCCTGAAACATCCTCAACAATCATCTCCAATTATGAAAATCCAAAAATTTATAAGAAAATTTTATCACTAAAAAATGATCATAGCTTGCTGCCTGCTTTGCTGAACCACTATGTTCCAGCACTGATCAGCGCATGTGAAGCTCCTGTCAACCAAAAAGACAGATATATAAAAATTGCTGAAGCTTTTGTATCACTTGCACATGGATTATATCCTTATTTAAAGCGCAAAAATTTGGCTGGCAACGGTGGCGCTGGTGCTGAAGCCATAGAGCGTTTTATTCAAAATATTTCCATACACCCATTATTTGAAAACGTCATAGCATTATTATCAAACCCAAAAAACCAAAAAATTCTAGGTCTGGCGCTACGTGTCATCACTGAACATAAAATAAATATCTCAAGCAATGAGGCTACGGTAGCCCAATTATCCGCATCAGAAAAACCGGATGTAATTCCTGGCATAAAACCTACTAGAATCTTAAATTTAGCTGCTCTATTTTTAATGAACCTTGCCACACCACTGAGTAATAAACTGGCACAGGAGAAGAAGGAGCAGGAGATAAATGGATTTCAAGAGGCTTTGATTGATGTACTACCAGTAGAAATTTTTCTCCCTTCAATAGAAGAGGACAATAAAATAAAGGCAATCATAAAGCACGCTAAATCGTTAACACAAACTTTTCGAGATGCTGAAAATATGGAGGAAAAAACTCGGTACAAAAAAATAGTAGCAGATCTTATACAACTTTCACCATATCTTTGGCCTAATCAGCCTGGGATGCGCCCAAATTTGTCTGAAGACGAAATGGCAGAGCTAGCAGCAAGCCCAGAAGCTCAACAAGCTTTTGAGGCGCTCAGCGAATTTAAACCTGTTATCGAAGAATTATATACAGCAATAACCCATAAGAAATTTTTGAAAATCCTTGGAGAAAAAATAGCACCAAGTAAGATCAAAACTCAATCTCAACTAAATAATTTATTACGCCAATTTAATCAGCTAAAAGTATATATTGCTTTAATCAAGAATATTGTAGTTGATCATGCATGGGAAAAGCCATTCGTAGAAACTTTAGAAAATGCACTACAAGATCCAATGAGCCCAACCAGTATAGATTGTTTGTTGGAGGATGCCTTACAAAGCTCAAGCGACCTGATAGACGAGGAACATGCAAGCCGCCAAAAACCACTTATAATTTCCAAGATCTTCTCAGATGCTGCTCATGCCCTCCTCACTTTTTTGCATATTGTCCGTACTATCCTCACTCCTATAGCAGTCGTACAACACTTTATTCCTATCTCTAAAAAGAAAGGTGGCTGGATAGTAGTGGATATATTTTTCTTTCCTTTTCTTTCCCCAGATAAAATCATCGAAAAATATAAATTGAATGGAACATTCGGCAGACTTATTTACAGTATCTTCTGGTTAGGGCTCGCTGGTGTTTCTCCAATGCTACTTAATCAAGTCGGGGTCACTATTCTCACTACATCCATATTCGGATTTTCGCCACCAGTATATGCTTTGATGCTACTTGGAATGTTCTTATATCTATCACTTCATCTTTGGTCATCTTCTGAACTCCACAATCGCATCAAGCTGGATGATCACGAGTCCACTACTCTTAGAGTAGAAAACATGAGATTATTGGCGGAGACGGAAAGCCCTAATATGTCGCAACTTAATAGCCCTCAACAATCACCTTCTCCTGAGTCTATCAAGCCACCAGTAAACAATAAACCGTTTACAGGATTCCGACCCTTTACCGTTGACGAAACAGAGGCAAATGACTTGCTAAATCTGATGCCTCCTGCTGCAACCACTAGACCAGGAAAGCAAGCTGCACCAAAAGAAACAAGGCAACTCGACTCTCTTCCTCCATCTAGACATCTCTCGGAAAACCAGAATGTCAGACTAGAAGAGAAACAAACGGAGCAACTGGTTCAACACCCTCCAGTGTCCCAAGAAACTCCCCCAGTAACCACTAATTCTCCAAATATAAAAGAACAACAAAACGCACCACAGGTAGCAACACGCCGCCACTCTTTTTGTTCATTCGATGAATACAATTCTGGAAAAAAGCGCTGGCCTACCACACAAGCACCAATAGGCAGGGGAAGGATGGCAGCATGGGATGACACTTATCAACCACTCCTACACTACAACCTATTTGAGGAACAACAACGCGCCAAACTAGCACTGGCAGCCACGCCACAACATCCACAATCCCCGGTCCAATTGGAAGAACCATTAAAGCTGGAAATATAACCATACTCAGGATGATTTATGCTTAAAGTATACGAGGTTGCGATGTGCCCAATAATTCTTAATACACAACCACAACTATTAAAAAAATAATTTTTTTATTCAAAATGTTACTGCATATTAACGAGATGATTTATTGTCATTTTACAATTTTCCTCTATAATGTAGCGAGTTCCTTCAGTGTATTTTTTCAGAAAATACGTAATAGATCACCTCCTGCCAAGATTGGCACAAACGGTTAGAGTCAGACCGTCTTTGCAAGGAGCATAATCAAAAGCAAACCGTAGAAAACATGGATGTTTTAATACCCCATATTTCGACAATACCTTAATCAACTTCAACCTTAACCTAAACAAATAAGAACACCTTCATTTAACGGAGATAAATCTTGACAAAAAATCCCATATTTTAAAATAAATGAGGAGTACGACAATGGCTAACGAACGTACACATACAACTCAAGAATACTACCTTAGCTTAACACAGTTTACGCCCTCTGATCTTGACCAAGCAGCAAGCGTCATGGAAAAAGAAGACCGCAAGGAGGATGATCAAACTTTACTGTTTCAAATACTACAAGGCAAAAAATCAAATATCCCGACGCTAGTAAAATTTATTGATGCTCAAGGCAGTCATCACTATTATTTATTCGGACTGTCAGAAAACGGCACAGAAATCCTTACACCCATACCAACAAATCTTGAAGGTGCATCAGCAGCAATAAATGCTACATATCACCCTTTACGCTTATCGGCTAAACTTGATGGAATTAATTTCAGCACGTACAAAGGAGGACGACCGCGCTCACTCCTAATCTCCGCTGCCAATGAAGACAACTCTGAAATTTATGAAGCAATTTTATCACTCGCACCAGACCATTCTTTTTTCCCCGCATTAATACACCGACATATCCCAGAGCTAGTCGGGGCGTTTGCCTCACTACCAAAAAATCGAAATAAATCTATTTGCAATACTGTTCTAAAGCTTGGGATCGATTTAATCGAGTATTTCAAGACTAAAAAATTAGCGCTATCGCCAGAGATCATCGCTAACTTTATGCAAAATATTGGTATTCTCTACTTCTCACCTGAAACTTCTACACAGCTGTTCTCACATATAGGTGCTATCAATAGATTACATGATAATGCCTATCTAGCCCTTCACCGTAGTAAGCGCTCTCTGCAGGATGATGATGAAGATGAAGAATACGATAGGCAGCCGCAGGGCTTCATTGGAAGCTTAAGAGATGTTATTAATAAATTATTCAACAGTGGATACCAAGAGCTCCAACAAGATAACAAGCAAGAGAGCAAAGAAGACGGCAATTATTCATCAACTGCAAAGCAACAACGCACGCTTAGCAAGTTAACTGAGCCTGCCGATATGGGCTTGGATGATATTTACAAACAACCTACTACAGAACAAGAAAGAATAGCTCAAGCTTTCTATGTAGCGGGTGAAGTCTTAAGAAATATAAGTGATAGTGTAACAGACCAAAAACCAAATCCTTTTTCGGCACTTTTAACACCAGAGATACTTAACGCTTACTCTATCGCCTCTAATACCGAATCAGCTATAAGAGAGGATTTATTACCGCTACCAACTGAAAAACCTCACGCTGCTGTCGCCGCCGAATCGCTTAAAAAAGATGATAAAGATAATGCGGAACCAAACAAAACTGCACTCATAATCTATGGGCGCTCATTATTAGAGGCCCTGGAACAAAACAACCCCGATCCCAAGATGATTGTAGATGCTTTTATTACGTTACTCACAAAGTTATCTGCCACAGAAACTGATGATAAGATATCGAATCTAGCCAAAGATCTCTCACTTGGAGAAATATTAGCAGCTCTGAGAAAACACCACGATATTTTCAGACAATTAAGAAACACGGTTAACACGTTTTC
>JAQSWO010000091.1 GCA_029266595.1 Gammaproteobacteria bacterium | reverse complement strand
TTCCGCTTGTTTGATCACTTTCGTGCAAAGTTGTATTACCTACTTCTGCGAGTACGCTAATTGAAGGCCCATCATCTAAAAACGTCACGCTAGGTCCAAAGTCGACACTGCCAGTAGCACTGCCATTATTATTGGTAAGTGTAATGTCTACGGCTAAGACGCCAGGAGGAATTGAAAGTGGGTCGTTGGGGTCATTGGGGTTAGGATGAAAAATACCAGCATTATCTGTAAGGGTGACATCCCCATTAGCAGGATTAATAGAAAGTGTGAAGACAACTTGGCCCGCAGCTTGTCCTTCAATGACACCGCCATTATTGACCAGCACAATCGGTACTCCCTGCGAAGTCTCAAGTCCTGAATTTGCGTTGGTAATGCGAAAAGCATATGTCACAGTACCAGGATCACCATTGCCAACGTTTGGGGTGACAGTAAATAAGCTGCTTCCCGGTACAAACACCGTCCCAAGATTACCACCAACGACATCGGTCTCTGCTGCAGAGAACACCGCGCCATCTGTCTCATCAACACCCATCTGCCCTACCAATGCAACTGTAATAGTAGGCGCGTCATTAATAATAGGCGGTGGCAGTGTGACCGCAAGTATTTCTTCAGGTTTTGCATAGCCTTGTGTCTCTTGAACTATATATCGTTCACCGAAGTGAATGCCTATAGTGGGGTAGCCTGCATAAATATCGCCAATGAGCAAATCCGGATCGCGGAAGAAGGCATTATTGTCACCTTCATTTCTAGGCTCTTCTTCAACAACTGCAGCGGATACTTTACTAGGATCAGCATTTGCTAGCAGAGCAACCTCGCCTGCCACTAACATTGGATCTACACTGCCAGGCTCTAAACCTGTCAGGAATTGAAATACCAGATCGTTAAATTCAAAAGTAGCATTGGCCAAGATAGTCTCGCTCAAGCCATTACTATAAGTAAGGACAACAAAGCTGCCGTCTAAAGTATGCAATGTATCGCCAAGATAAAGGTGATCGCCTGCTTTAACTATTCGTGTTTGACCATTGGCATCGGTAACAATGGCACTGCCCTTCACTGATGTGACTGTGGCAATAATGATATTTGTACTCATGGGAGTTGTCCTTTAATTATATAGATAAGCTTGTAAGAGATAGAATCTCTAGCCACAACCTAAACACCCACAAATCGGTTCGGGTCGTAGTTATGAGTATAGAGTAAATTTTAGAGTTTTCCTTATGAGGAGGAATTTCTGTCTGGTGGACGGTAGTGTTGTTTGCAAATCCTATGGCATACTGGGCCCATAGGGTAGAACAACGCATATAGAGAGCTAAATGCAATTAATGATGGGTTGAGATAATTTTGTTAAAGGTCTTTTTAGTCAAACAAACTTCGTAGACAAAATTCCTTCTATTGAAGGCATCCACAATATCCTAAAAATAGGAATGGCTTTTAGAAGTTAAAGAAGCGGCCCCAGACCCATAGTTTTGACCTTACTGTCAACTTCCCGGTTTGGGTCGTATTTTTAGATATCGTATAAATTTTGGAGTTTTTTTATAATATGTGAAAGCGTTTTCATTAGGGGGCTTGCATCTTTGCTAAAGTTCAGTCTAACATCCTCTTACCAAGCAGAGCCCCTTGGGGTTATTACGTTTTCGGGCGTGTTTCTTTGGGGTGATGTTAAGTCTGCCGTTGGGTGGCTTGTTTGGTTTTGTTGAACCTGGATTTTTATCAATAATCAATTGAGGGAATGAAAAAATGAGTGAACAAACAAGTGTTGTTTCTAAAAAAGCTGGTACAGTTCTTGCTATAGCTGCTGGTGCTGCTTTTGTTGTTATGTCTGGTTGTGCTACACAAGGTTCCGGCGAAGCTACAGCCGCTAACATGGCAACCGGCAAAAACTGTAAAGTGATAGAATCTTGCAGCACACCAAACACCTGGAAAGGTAAAGCTGCTTGCAATACTAAAGCTAAAAAAACCACACACGCATGCGGTGGCAAAGCTGAAAATTAATCCCTATTTATGGGTTGGTTGAAAGCCGGACATTTTAAACCTGTCCGGCTTTTTTTTGCCAATTAAAGAAGAAAGCCAATAATTAGGTCACACCACCCGTTGAATTTGGTATAACATGGCCAGAATCCGACGGTCTTTGCGAGGAGCATAGCGACGCGAGAATGCAGAAGAAAGCGCACCATACATGTAGTGATGGGCACTTCGAAAGCATTTTTGAATGAAATACCTCCCTGTACTTCATCCTTCTAGCGCTTTACGTCCAAATCTGTTCCAGACAGATTTCCGCTCCAAGATTGGCAAAACATGGCCGTTTCAACATAGGGACTGATCTCTTACAAAAGCCATAAAGAAACACGCCTCATACACCATACAATGAGGCCTCATCTCAAGAGAAATGCTTATGTCAAAATTACCTTATCTAGGCTTTGGATTGGGACTTCGTCCGCCTCATTATGACTCTATTCTAAATCCAGATACCGAGCTCAATGTAGATTGGTTTGAAGCAATTACTGAAGATTTTTTGATTGATGGTGGTAACCCACTTTACTATCTAGACCGTGTTCGCGAACGCTATCCTGTAGTTCTTCATGGCGTTTCTCTATCAATTGGCAGCACAGATCCCCTGAACCCAGAGTATCTTAAACGATGGAAAAATCTAATAAATCGCATTAACCCAATTTGGATATCTGATCATTTTTGTTGGACAGGTGTACACGGGATTAATTTACATGATTTGATGCCATTACCATGCACAGAAGAAGCACTGAACCATGTTGTTGAGCGTGTCAAACAGGTGCAAGATTACACAGGTCGGCAGCTATTGTTAGAAAATACCTCTAGTTACGTTGAATATCCTAATGCTGATATGACGGAATGGGAATTTGTGACTGAAGTTTGCAAAAGGGCTGACAGTTTATTGTTATTGGATGTGAACAACATTTACGTGAGCGCCTTTAATCACGGTTTTAATCCTAACGATTTTTTGAATGCTATCCCAGAAGATAGGGTTCAACAAATTCACCTCGCAGGACATTCAAATTTGGGCACGCATATTGTTGATACACATGACGCGCCTGTAGTAGATGGGGTTTGGTCGTTGTATAAAAATGCTTTAAAAAGATTTGGCGCTGTATCCACTATGATTGAGCGAGATGACAATATCCCGCCATTGCCTGAGTTATTAGATGAAGATACTTCTATGGAAGCCCATGTAGTCGGTGAAGATCTGGAGTTTAGACAAACCCGTTTAAACGTATATCATAATGGCTATACACTTCGCCTATTAGAAACTCTGGAGAAATGTTATCCCGCCCTTGTCTCAGTAATAGGGGAAGAATTGTTTGAAACGATTGCACGTGAATACATTGCGGCTGATCCATCTCGCCATTTTTGTCTTAGTGTTATGTGTGAACGTTTCAGTCATTTTTTATCTACACATTCGTCAGTTGATCCAATTTTTGCGGAGCTAGCGGAGTTCGAATCCACTCTAGATCAGGTACTTGGAGCCGCGGATGGCCCACACTTAACCTTCGATCAAATGGTAGCGGCATTAGCGCCTGAAGACTGGGCAAATTTGATCCTAGAGCTTCATCCTTCTTTAGTGGTGCGATCATTCCACTACCCTATTCCAGCATTTTGGCAGCATTGAGTGCAGGAAAAAGAAAAGCCAGAACTAGTGCGTCTTGAAACCCCAGCACAATGGCTGATATGGCGCTTTAATATGCGTGGACATTTCTGCCCCATGTCTGAAAATCAGGCAATGCTCTTGAAGCTGCTGCAAGCTGGAAAAACTTTTTCTGAGATCTGCGGTGACTTTACGTCCATTATGCCAGAAGATGAGATAGTGAATTTTGTGGCAGGGACGATACGCAGTTGGGTAGATGAGGGTATTTTTTCTGCGTATCAAATTTCGGCGGCGTAATCAGCTATATTGTGATTTTTCCTTCTGATTCCCATGTGTCTCAGCGAAAGAGAACCTTCTAGCAAAATCACGAAAAACAAAGAAAGGAGCTGACCTGTTACAATACAACCCTATTAGGATGGTCTACCAAACTGATTATTATTCACGTTATTCTACTCTTCCTCTAACAACACTTGCGTTATCTGCACCTGCTCAATCTGCTCAAATCTACGACTGATTTTTCTTGAAGAGGTATGCACATTTTCAGCATCCTCATGTGCTTGTTTGATATGCTGCGCCAATTTGTTCATCCGTTCTTGGAAACGCTTAAAATCTTTGCTCAGCATCCCTAAATGCTCTTGGATAATATGCACTTGTTTTCGCGTAGCAGCGTCTTTGAGTACAGCTCTGGCTGTGGTGAGAATTGCCATCATCGTAGTGGGAGAAACCATCCAAACACGAGCCTTCTGCGCAGTCTCCACCAAGTCAGGATAGTAAGCATGAATTTCTGCAAAAACAGCTTCAGCAGGAATAAACATCATAGCACCATCAGCCGTTTCTCCCGGCAGAATATATTTATCGGCAATATCGTTGATATGCTTGCGTATATCTTGCCTAAAGGCTTGCTCTACTGTTGCACGTTGACCTTCTGGGGGGATACTTGAGAGCTGCTGATAACTTTCCAGCGGGAATTTAGAATCTATAACAATATGACCAGTGGGTTCAGGTAAAAACAGCATACAATCCGCACGCTTTTTATTGGAAAGGGTATGTTGGAAGGAAAATGTATTTTCCGGCATCATATTTCTAATTAACCCCATCAGCTGCACTTCACCAAAGGCACCGCGCGAGCGCTTGTCCGTTAAAATATCTTGCAGACTGACCACATTAGTGGAGAGCTCCGTAATCTTCTTCTGGGCCTCGTCGATAAGCGCCAATCGTTTGACCACATCGGTAAAAGTTGCTGTAGTTTTTTCAAAACCTTCCGTAAGGCGTTTTTCAACTTGCCCACTAATTTCTTTTAAACGATTATCTGTAGTGTGCGTGAGTTTTTCTACTCGCTGGTTTAGCATGTCAGCATGTTGCGTAAGTGCTTCTGTGACTTGTTGACGCACATTAGTCATACCACTTTGAAGACTATCTTGCAGCGTCTTAAGTGTACTAATTTGATGCTTATCAAAGTTAGTGCGTTGTTCTTGCTGGGTCTTTTGTTGTTCATTAATCAGACGAAATAGACTATCTGTCATCTGTTGTTGAGATTGTCCCTTCTCAGTCAGCCGTGCATCTAAACCTGCTGTCCAAAGGCTAAAACTGTTTATATGTTCGTTCAATAAGTGCTGTAGGCCGTCTAGATTTTTTTGCGTATTTCTTTGTCGCCTAAGCAACAAAAATGCCAAGACTAAGACAAGCAGCATGAGCAGGCTTGCAAAAAGAAAAAGATTGGAGATGGATAACGCCATGGTATTTTCCTTATGATGCTTTGTGACTCATCTATTTCTAGAGTCCTATTTTCCTATACAAAAATCCGAAAAAATCTTGCCCAATAAATCATCTGGTACAAATGCGCCTGTAATTTCTGAAAGTGCCTGCTGAGCCAAACGCAACTCTTCCGCTAATAATTCACCCGCTTGAAAATCTATTAATTGCCTTAAGCCTTTCTGTAGACATAAGCGCGTCTGTGCAAGCGCCACTAAATGTCTTCTCCTCGCACTAAAATTATGTGCTGAAAGTGTTTGCAGGCCCGCTTGCTGGGTTAAATGATCTGCCAATAATGTTAGCCCTTCTCCAGTTTTGGCAGAAAGTGAAATATGCGTGTAACCCAAGCTGTCTTTTTCTAGGCGAGGTATTTCCTGAATCGTATCAATTTTATTGTGCACGATGATCACTTTTTCTGGAGAGCAGACTTGTTTAAAAAAATGGTCGATCAATACGGGAGCACTGGTATCTGTATGTTGAGCAATATCCACCACCAATAAAATATTATCAGCTTTCTCAATTTCTTTATGGGCACGTTTAATGCCTTCTTGCTCGACAGGATCATCGCTTTCTCTTAATCCCGCGGTGTCAATAATATGTAAGGGAATGCCATTGATATGAATATTTTCTCGAATAACATCTCGGGTTGTGCCAGGAATATCAGTGACGATGGCAGTGTCTTGCCCACTAAGACGATTCAATAAACTTGATTTTCCCACATTAGGGTCACCTGCAATCACCACAGTTATACCTTCTTGCAGCAAGGCGCCTTGCTTAGCGTTGGCCTCAATATCTCCTAGTGTCTTGAGTATATGTTCTAACTGCTGCTGAATACGCCCATCAGACAAAAAATTTATTTCTTCATCAGGAAAATCAATGGCTGCTTCCACATACATGCGTAAATTGATTAGCGCATTGAGTAGGCCATCAATCTTTGTAGAAAATTCTCCTCGAAGGGAACGTACCGCACAGCGTGCTGCTTGTTCTGAAGATGCGTGAATAAGGTCAGCGATAGCTTCAGCTTGTGCAAGATCGATTTTATCGTTTAAAAAGGCGCGCTGAGAAAATTCACCGGGAAGTGCCATCTCAACACCCAACTTGAGTATTTCTCTCAGCAGCAAATCGAGCGTGACGGGGCCACCATGCGCGTGCAGCTCTAGAACGTCTTCACCTGTAAAAGAATGTGGGGCCGGAAAGTAAAGCGCTAACCCTTCATCAATGGTTGTACCATCGTTTGACGAAAAGGCTGCATAGTGAGCAAAGCGGGGGCTGGGGAGTTTGCCGATAATGGCTAAAGCAACGTCTTTGGTTTTGTTGCCAGAAATGCGAATAATGCCAATACCACCACGGCCAGGGGGAGTGGCTATGGCGGCAATGGTGGATATCATGTATTACTGATCCTGATAACTTTAGTGCCCTCTTTTTTCGCAATACGTCGCATAATGTACCATTGTTGAAGGATACCTAAGCAGTTATTGACTAGCCAGTAAAGCACCAATCCAGCAGGAAAGAACAGAAAGAACACGGTAAACATAATGGGAAGCATCATCATAATCTTCGCCTGCATAGGATCAGGTGGTGCAGGACTCAGCTTTTGTTGCACAAACATGCTAACGCCCATTAATAAAGGCAAGATGTAATATGGATCTTTGGCTGCGAGATCTTGTATCCAAAAGATGAAAGGAGATTGCCTAAGTTCAACACTTTCAATCAACACGTAATATAGAGCGATAAAGAAGGGAATTTGCACCAACATAGGCAAGCAACCACTTAATGGGTTGATCTTTTCTTTCCTATACAGCTCCATAGTGGCCTGACTCATTTTTTGCCTATCATCGCCATAACGCTCTTTAATCGCCTGCATCTTCGGCGTCAACTTTCTCATCTTTGCCATAGAAACATAGCTTTTTTCGGAAAGTTTATAGAACAGCAGCTTAATCAGCAGGGTCACCAGAATAATAGACCAACCCCAGTTGTTAACAACGGATTGAATGTGTTTCATCGTCCAGAAAATAGCTGCGGAGATAGGCCACAGCCAACCGTAGTCAATGGTTAAATCGAGATTGGGCGCGACCTCAGATAACATACTACCGGTTTCGGGTCCGGCATAGAGCACGTTGTGAAGAGAGGTGCGCTGGCCTGCTGGCACCGTAACGACTGGGCCCACATAGCCAAGTGTATATACGTCGCCCTGTGCACGACTGTAGTAATGATTAGTTTGAGCAGCGTCCGGAATCCAGCTACTTAGGAAATAGCGCTGTTGCATTGCAAGCCAGCCACCCTGCGCACTGAAGTCGAGATTTTTCTTAGACATATCAGAAAAAGTGACCTTCTCGTAACGCTTATCTGGTGTCGAAATAGAACCACCGGTGTAAGTATGCAGCCCTAACAATCCACTAGTGCTGGGAATTTCTCGTTGCTTTAGCTGAGCATATAGCTGACCAGACCAAGGAGCGGCACTACGATTTTCAACATCGTATTGCACGTGGATGTCGTATTGCCCACGCTTGAAGATGAAAGTTTTTGTGATTTTCAGTCCGCTATTATTTTCCCAATACAGCTTAACTGCCAAAGTATCTTCGCTAGGGTTAAGGACGTAATTAGTTCGATCTGTCTTAAAAATAGCCTGACCTTCTTGGCTATCAGGACCTTGTGGTCCAATTAATCCACTTTGTGCAATATAAAAATGTTCTGCCGTGTTATTCAACAATTTCTGAGGATTATTAGGAGTCTCCAAAGCGGCGGGATATTGAGGGAGGCTAAGTTTAACGATATTGCCGCCTTGTGTTTGAATACTAGCCTGCACCGTATCTGTTTTAACCGTGATTGTTTGGCCTTGTGAAGTGTTTGCCTCTATGACTGATGCATTGCTGGCACCACTTGTCACCGCGCCAACGGCTTGCGCTTGTTGCTGCGCTGATATGGGAGGCGCATCGCTGATTTTTTCAGCAGCAGCTTTTGCCTGAGTTGTTACTGGAGCAGGACCATAATCTTGCTGCCAAGCTTGCCAGAGCGAATATAAAACAAACAAGAGAGCGATATAGAGGATAAGGCGTTTTTGTTCCATGGGAATAGATCTTCGTTTATTTATGATGTTGGGTTTTTAGGCTCAGGGACAGGATCATAGCCACCTGCATGAAACGGCTGGCATTTGCCCAAACGGCAAACCGTCAACCAAGTGCCGCGCATCATGCCATGTTTTTGCAGCGCATCACAGGCGTAAGCAGAACAACTTGGATAGAATCGGCAGCGATTACCAAAAAAGGGGCTAATAAGGAGCTGGTAGGTTCGTAGAAGTAACAGCAACAAATTTAAGATTGTTTGCTGTAGATATTGGCTAATCGTTTCCATAGGACTTTGAAACACTGATATTGTTCTTTGGGAGGGAGTTTGTCCATGCCTTTGTAGGCAATAATGATTAAATCCGTTCCTTTCAGCTCGGATTGAATATGACGAAAAGTCTCACGAGCAAGACGCTTGATTCGATTTCTATCAACGGCGCGGCGAATCTGTTTCTTGGAGAGGCTCAAGCCTAATCTAGGATAGCCGAGACTGTTCTTACAATTAGTAACGGCAACATACTGGCCCGAAAGGCGTCTGCCTTCAGACCAAACACGCTTAAATTCAGCAGGTGTTTTCAGTCTGAGCGAAATTGGAAAAGTGTAGTTCATCCAAATAAGCCATTACTTCTGGGAAGTATTAGTGAGATAAACGAGCACGACCTTTAGCGCGTCGACGATTAAGAACCTGACGGCCTGCTTTGGTGGCCATACGAGCGCGAAAGCCATGTGTACGTTTTTGCTTGAGTTTGCTGGGTTGGAATGTTTTTTTCATGGGAGTATCTCTACAAAGTAACCGGTTTCTAAAGGGGCGTCATGGTAGTGAAGTGTGGAGTTGATGTCAAACGACAATTCTTTTTTGGCGCAGAATTTCTCAGCATAAATATTACGCGCTATAAGATAAGACCAAAGACTTTAC
>JAQSWO010000090.1 GCA_029266595.1 Gammaproteobacteria bacterium | reverse complement strand
TAAAACTTATTTTGTCTTATATTGATCTTGATACAGCATTAAAAATTGCAGTCAAAGAAGACAATCCAGGGTTGCTAAAATTTCTCTTGGAAAAGGGTTCTGATCCTAATTCAGTATTCGACGCTGCCATCATCGGTGTAAATAGCTTGGGCGCCCTAGAAGTACTTTTGCAAGCACCAAGTGCTGATCCTAATTTAGCACTGACCATTGCAATTAATGCAGAAAATTTAACTGCTGCAGAGTTTATCTTAACTTATGTTAAGGATCTTAATTCCTTATTAAAAACTGCGGTTGAAGAAGACAACCCAAAGGCACAAAGATTTCTCTTGGAACATAAGGCTGATCCTAATTCAGCATTCGACGCTGCTATCAATGCAAATAATTTAGGTACGCTAGAAGTACTTTTGGAAGCTCCCGGTGCTAATCCTAATTTGGCATTATGTGTTGCGATCAATGCAAACAATCTAGATGCAGTAAAATTTCTTTTACAACGCGGGGGTGTCAATCCTAATTGGAAAGATGCTGATGGTCGTTCTTTGCTGTCTATAGCAATTGAGAAAGCTACAAATGACTCAACAGCATGGGGGCCAGTATTTTTTCTTCTAATACATAACCCAACCGTAATAGTAGGTTTGGATGAAAAGGCATTGCTCAACTGGGTGTTTTCGAACAATCCAAGCATTAGCCAGGATATATTATTACACATATTTGCTTTATATGGGTTGGGCATAATAAAACTGAACACTTTGCAGAGCATAGTATCTGATAGTGATAGCCCTGAATTGCGAAAGCTTGTGACACATTTCCTCAAAATGGGAGTGTCTATCTATAGTGATTGGACTATTCCCTGGAAAGCTGCCATCTCCAGTGAAGATGCTGATCTGATAGAAGCCCTATTATTTTACGCTAAAAAACAAATAAAGGGGCAGTCCGATCCTCATTTGCCTCTCTTATCGGGCGATGATTTATGTGTGGCGCTTTCTATGCAGGGGAAATCAAGAGATCTGTTCTCTCTTCGATTTTCAGAAAATATGATTATTTTTGATCCTGATTGGAAAAATACGCATGGTTACCAAGCTATACGAACAGCAATAGAGGGTGGCAATCTAGAACAAGCAGTAAGTCTTTTAGATCTTGGAGGAGAGATTGAGCCACCAAATAATTATCCTAATCCTATTCCTTTATTACACATAGTGGCCAATTTGGTTGTTGAAAGCAGTGCGAAGTACGCGAAGTTCGAACTGGTAAGGAAGCTTTTAGAATGTGGCGCAGATCCTCGTGCTCAAGGTCCAGACGGACTTCCCCTTAAACTAGAGCAGCTAGTAATACAATTCTACGGGTCAAAAAAGAAGCAGTGGTCAGAGCTTATTTTTCATTATGAAAAAATAAAAGCTTATCGTGAGGTGCTGCAGAAAAGACACAGTGGCGATGATGCGCCATTGCCACCTGTGAATCTAGGCGATAATAAGCAGGAGTGGACGAAGAGCCTATCGGAGGCGCTACAAGCAATCCCATCCTCAAAGGCATTGTGGAGTCAAAAAGCTACGAGAGAGATAATTTCTTTATTTTTAGAAGAAATGGCCAAATCCCAGGACACTCTTTATCTTGCTATGCTTGCGGTTGCTACTGAAAAAACATTTGCTGACGCTGAAGTAGACATTCCAAAGAACATACGGCCTATTCTGATCCAGCTTAAAGCTTATGGAAATCTCACAGATACACCAAAAATCAAACAAGATGAACCTCTAGAAAGAAAGAGCTCAGACGCTAAAGAAGATGAGCTGGTGGAGGAAGAACCCTTCACACGTCAGAATAATGCGGTGTTAGACGAATTGAAGAAGGCAATAATTAATGGGGACTCGAATGGGGTACTTAATGTATTGAATAATCGCCAAATGAATCAGTCACTTTTAGATGAAGCATTAAGGCTAGCTGTACGTACTGTACATGATGAGGAAACGGTTGGCGCTTATTATCCCAAGGCCCCGTCTATTGTGAGACATCTTCTGGAGGCAGGGGCAAATCCCATACAAAGAAGAATAGAGGGCGATGATTCTCTTTTACTATATTCGGTCTCTAATAAAAAGGTCGCGGTATCCAAGTTGCTTTTAGAGTATGGCGCTGGTGAAGCGATATATTCAAAATATCAATCATCAAAAGAGATAGATATCGCGCTATCAAAAGCAGTAGAGACTAACCAGCTTGAAGTCGTACAGAATATTCTTAAAGAAAGACCGTATCTTGTAAAAATACAGCCTGGGGGTATTTCCTTGTTGCATACCGCAATTTGGAACATCCAAGAGCCAATACCAATGGTCAAATGCCTTCTAGGTTGTGGCTTTGATCCTCGTACAAAAGGTCCAAGAGATGAAGCACTTGATACGACATACAAGCCTATACTCACGCAGTTAGGAAAAAGTATGGAAGAGCTTGTTTTTGAATATGAGTTCAGTCAAATACATCCTCTTAGCTTTTTCATATTGAATAACTACGACCCTGACTTCCGGAAATACAAAGAGAATTTACTCCAACTTTGTGCTTCGAATCTGTTGAATTTTCGGCCTCCTAGGCACAAACAAGACTTATTGGAAAAATTAAAAAAAGCCACTCCAAGCTTCGCATGGACCGATAAAGAGAAAAAAAAGCGGGATGTTCTCTTACTCATACAGGATAAACTAATCCAATATGGCGGCATAAATCTTCCTGCATTTGCGGCTGCTGCGAATAAAACATTACAGTATGCTAGAATTCAAGCTTCAGATGAAGTCTTGCTTGCCTTAGGCGAACTCAGCGCGTTTGTAGGGGGAGATCTAGACGTAGAACGTGATGATGAGCTTTCAGGAGAAGCTAGGCCTGGAACAAGCTTTATATTAGGAGAATTAGGAGAGCAGAAGGAGGAGCAAAAGAATGAAGGTTCTGCCGAAATGTCTGCCGTCACTCCGGCAAAAAATGCCCTTGATCTACAAATAGAAATGTTTCATCGAAAATATCAGGAACTGTGTCTAGAAAAAGATATAGATCCAGAAAAATCCTATAGTGAGTTACCAAATCAATCAAAAGCTGAACTGCAAAGAGTTCAACTTAAAGACTTGGAGGAATTAATGAAGCTTACCGCCCCTCCTTCTGGTCTTGGTGCGCTTTTCTTACCTGCTGAACCCAAAAGTCCATTTATTCAGTGGTTACATGGCCAAATTAAAGAAGGCTATTTTGACAACCACCTGAAATTAGTAGCGCTTAAAGATCAGTTTCAGCCAGGCGTTCCTATAGAAAAGGAAATATCATCCATTTTAGACAATCTAAAAGCTGCAGCTGCGCCAAAACCGCAAGTAGTACAGGTTGTTGCCGGAAAGGCGCTGAATTAAGGACTTCCAAATCGGGTGTATTTTTAATTTGCTTGTATCAGTGTTTGGTTTGCTACTGACCCGTTTATTTGAAGGGGACGAGTCAGTGCATTTTTTGCGGCATTATGTCCCTTGAAAAATTGCCCATATGAAAAAGAATAGTCTTGGCTTTTGGGTGCTGAGAATTTTTTTAGGCGCTTTCATTGCGAGGCTTAATGTTTGCATAGGGAAAGCTTTTGCTAATTTTTCATGCTCATTATGATTTGGCAGTTTTTAATTTTAGAAAATAGGAAAGATGGTGTTTGGATAAGTGCTCTTACAAAAGACAAGCCCTAGGTTCGAGAATGTAAGAACAAGTGGAGTGGGTATTGATTTGGTTTGACGGTTTTCTATTTATCCATGAAAATTGTAACCCAGAGTTAAAATTTTCATGGATAAAGATATAAAAAGAGTCATCTATATTGAAAAAATAGACGCTGCATTTCGTATGGTACCCGTAGTCGCCATTTTGGGGCCTCGCCAGACAGGCAAAACTACATTGGTAAAAATGTATTTTGTGCGTGAAAGAGGTCAGGATGAAGGACGCTAGTATGAGTCAGATTCAAGAGGTATTCTTATCTTCACCGTTCCTATCATCCTCTCCATCGCCGGTATCGTTCGGGAGCAGAGGAGTGTTGTCTTTTTCTCGTTCATGTCTGGCGTCTGACCTGGATGTATTTCTCAAATGAACGTACTCAGTACCGCTTTCAGCATTTAGCTCCCAGGGGAGCCGTTGATAAACACCTTCGCCATCTAGCGGTAAGATGGGATATTTGATGATGTCAAAGAAAGGTGAATAGTCGAAGTCTTTAGGCGTATACAATTTGGGGTTGCGGCTAACCAATGTAATACCGTCTTTGTCTCTTTTGATTTCAGGCAAGATGGGAAAATGAACGGATTGAAACGCGCTCGCAATAATAGAGGAGCAAATTTGTTTGGTGGGTCTCAAGGCATTATGAACAAATAGGGTAGAACGCCAGCGTCTAGGTAAAACGCCCCATGGAAACATAAATCTGGCTAAATCAAGCACATGGCGCAAGCTATATTCCGTACCGAGGCGGTCAATTGTGTAATCAATGACTTTTTGTGCATCGGAGCGAGAAAGACCGCGGGGGCGGCAAACCCGAATATTATGATTTTTGTACTCTGAGAGCGGGGTAATGACCATGCCCTGGCCCATTAAGCTTTCTACGACCAGCTGCTCATCTGGCATTCCCTTGTAATAAGTCTGAACGCGTGAACGCAGCTTAATGTCATCTATATCATAGAGTCTGCCAATGTATAGTGCGGAATGTGTCCACGTGCTTTGAGTGATCTGTTTGATAATGCGACTTGCTCTGTTATAACCTTCAATCAAAAGCACATCAGCTGGACGAATTTCAAAGCGAATCTTCTGAAAATCTGTCATAAGTGAAGGTGCTATTGGAGGTTCTCTTAAAAACCAATCACTGAATTTTGAAATAAGCCATTCTGCGAGCATATATTGCGTCCTTGATTCCGTCGTTTGAGCCAAACGACTAGATCTTCTGTGCCATAACTATAGCATTTCCTATGTATGTCATAGGTGTTAGTTGTTTTAGCTGATTTTTTACTTCTTCGGGTAAATTCAAATTATCGATAAATGTCCACAAAGTTGCAGCATTCATCGTCTGTCCGCGCGTGAGCGCTTTAAGCTTTTCATAAGGCTGTTCTATGCCATATCGTCTCATGACGGTCTGAATCGCCTCAGCCAGAACTTCCCAATTGTCAGATAAATCTTGTTCTAGCTTACCTGCATCTATTTCCAGCTTGCTAATGCCTTTTAAGGTAGATTGAAATGCCAACACGCTATGTCCTATGCCAACGCCAATGTTTCTAAGCACTGTGGAATCTGTTAGGTCCCTTTGCCAGCGTGAGACAGGAAGCTTATCCGCCATATGGCTAAGAATGGCATTCGCCATGCCTAGGTTGCCCTCTGAGTTCTCAAAGTCTATAGGATTGACCTTATGTGGCATAGTTGAGGAGCCCACCTCGCCTTCCGTCAGCTTTTGCTTAAAGTATCCTAGCGAAATATATCCCCAAATATCTCTATCAAAATCTAATAAGATAGTATTAAAGCGTGTCAGCGCATGAAAATATTCTGCAATAAAGTCATGGGGTTCTATCTGTGTGGTATAAGGGTTGTGTGTGAGCCCCAAGGCTTCTACAAAAGTTTGCGTAAATTTTAGCCAGTCGACTTCGGGATAAGCAACCATGTGTGCATTGAAATTGCCAACGGCACCGTTCATTTTTCCCAGGATGGGCACATGCTGTAATTGCTCACGCTGCCTTTTGAGCCTGGCGGCCACATTTGCTAATTCTTTTCCCACAGTGGTAGGAGAGGCCGATTGACCGTGCGTGCGTGATAGCATGGGTTGCTCAGCATAGCTGTGTGCTAGTGCAGTTAAAGCGGCTATCAGTTGGTCCATGTATGGTAGCAGCACTTCTTCACGTGCCTGTTTAAGCATCAATGCATACGAGAGATTATTGATATCTTCGGAAGTGCAGGCAAAGTGTATGAATTCGCTAAGCATATTGAGGGTAGGGCGATTCTTGATGCTATCTTTAATGAAGTATTCTAGTGCTTTGACATCGTGGTTGGTGGTGAGTTCTATTTCCTTAATGCGCTGTGCATGTTCTAAGCTAAAGTCTTGATAGATTCGGTCGAGCAGAGCGGCGTCATCGTGGGATATTTCAGCAATTTCTTTGATTTCAGGTGCCTGTGAGAGCTGCTTAAACCATTGTATCTCTATTAACAAGCGGTAGCGCATCAGCCCATATTCGCTAAAAATTTTTTTCAGTGGGTGGAGCTTCTGTTGGTATCTACCGTCTAACGGA
>JAQSWO010000089.1 GCA_029266595.1 Gammaproteobacteria bacterium | reverse complement strand
GTATGGCGATCATCGTCATCATAATTGCTGCGGCTGCTGCTTCGAGATCCTCTGCTGCTGCCACTGCTTCTTCTACCATCCTCGTCGTCATCATCTCGACCCCAGCGAGCTTCTGCACCGCGTCGGCCGGCTTCTGAACGGCTCATGGTATGATGGTAGTCATCATCATCATATCTGCTATGGCTGCTGCTTCGAGATCCTCTGCTGCTACCACTTCTTCTACCATCTTCATCGTCATCATCCCGACCCCAACGAGCTTCAGCACCACGTCTCCCAGCTTCTGAACGGCTCATGGTATGATGGTAGTCATCATCATATCTGCTATGACTGCTGCTTCGAGATCCTCTGCTGCCACCACTTCTTCCACCATCTTCGTCATCATCATCTCGACCCCAGCGAGCTTCTGCACCCCGTCTGCCGGCTTCTGAACGACTCATTGAATAATTATCGCTATTGTCATAATCACTTTGTCTTCTATGATAAACCATAAAAATTCCTCCGTGTGTAGTCAGTTATAAACAAGCTCAATTTAGTACACCCATTGCAATATGCAAGTTTAATGTGGCATATATTTCTTGTATTTTAATTCGCGATGGCTTGATTTAATAAATATAAATGTCCAATTAAAATGAATGGTTGTTGTGACGATCTCCTATGGAAAAATTTTTCAAAATCTATCAAGATTCCAAAATGAAAGATGCTGATTTTTAGCATCTTAAGGAAGCAGAATATCCATCTTTATAAAGCTATAGGTGAAACCTCAGTGAACGGATACGAACACATCAAACCTTTATTTTTGTCTTTAGTGGCGCCAAGTGAAACTATCGTAAAGCATCCTATGCAAAGCGGGGATAGCTATAATCGAGCTTCTGGTTTGAATTTACTGGGTGCGGATAATGATTTGTCGGCTATTTTGGCATTTTTACGGGAATTTCAAGACACTGAAAGCACATTGCGCGTCTATGCTAAGGAATTAGAGCGTTTGTTTCTTTGGTGCAATTATGTGCGAGGATTGAATATTGCTAGTTTAAAGCGAGACGATTTAGTTGCTTATCAATCTTTTCTTAAAAAGCCAGCACCTAAAAAAATTTGGTGTGGCAGTAAAGCACCACGTTGTCAAAAAAATGGGGAAATTAACCCAGAATGGCGCGTGTTTTATAGCGGACTTTCTGAGGTAACCATGACAAAAGTTTCTGCCATACTCGATACTTTTTTTAATTACTTGGTACAAGGAAAATACCTGCTTGGTAATCCCATGGCTATGGATAGGCGACGCAAAAAATCTCAAAAAAGCCCCCCCAAAATTATTGATCGTTACCTTGAGTTGGATGAAATCCATGCCGTACTAAAGGCGCTGTCAGATTATCCCATTGAATCAGATGAAGATGAATTTCGTATCGTACGTGCGCGTTATATTATTTTATTGCTATTTTATACTGGATTGCGTATTTCAGAAGCGAGTGGTCATACGATGGGGAATTTTTTATTGCGCAACGAGGAGTGGTTTTTGCGCGTGATTGGTAAGGGAAGAAAATTACGTGAGATTCCTATTCCTGATGAATTAATAGACGCGATGGAATACTACAGAAAAGCAATTGGCCTCCCTTCCCCTAGACCAGAGTTCCGTGAAAAAACACCCTTAATTCCTATGCAAAATTTAACTCAGGCGATTAGCACGCGTCGTATCGATCAGATTTTAAAGTGGGCTTTTGGACTAGGCGCTCATACATTTGAGCTTAAAGCTCCACATAAAGCTTCTAAATTGCAAGCTGCTTCAGCGCACTGGTTGCGCCACAGCTATGTAACTTACCTCTTAAACAGTGGAGCGTCTTTAAAGGTTGCGCAGGAAAATGCTGGGCATAGTAATATCGCTACAACCATGCATTATCGCCATGTCAATCAAACGGATAGACATCAGCAAACTAGAAAACTGTCATTGAAGAAATCTCCGAAGAAATCTTCTGAATAAACCACACTATGTAGATACAGTCCCTCAGGTGGTGCAGTTATACCTCCCTGTTTTCTATCTCTAGAATGCAAAACTGTTTCTGCCCACTCTGGTGGGCGTTCACCTACCCCTATCTTCATCAGAACTCCGCTGATATTCCTCACCATATGATGTAAAAAGGCATTGGCTTGAACATCCAGAGCAATGGTCTGTTTATCTGTCTGTCGAACATGTAAATGTGTGATGCGACGGACAGGGCTTTTTGCTTGGCAGTCAGCTGCGCGATAAGCGCTAAAATCATGTTCGCCGAGTAAATATTTTGCTGCCTCTTGCATTGCTTCTATATTGAGTGGTTTACGATGCCAGGTCACGCGGTTATGTAATAATGCTGGGCGAATGGGATGGGTATTGATGAGATAAAGATAGCGACGTGCGATGGCTGAGTACCTGGCATGAAAATTGCAGGCAACAGGCTTAGCCCATAGCACACGGACCCCAGGTGGCAGATAACGGTTTGTGCCTAATACCCATGCTTCAGCGTTTCGCGCCACGTGTGTGTCAAAGTGTATAACCTGTCCCAAAGCATGCACACCGCTATCCGTACGTCCTGCGCATACTACGCTAATATTCCTATTCGCTATGGCAGATAAAGCGGTCTCCAATACTTGTTGGACAGTCAGCTGCTCTGGCGAAGTCTGTCTTTGCCAGCCATGATAAAAAGTTCCATCATATTCAATGGCTAATGCCCAACGTTGGTTTATATTTATGGACACGTTTTAGCTATCGTCTCTAGCGGCATTGAGCTTATCGATCAATGTCTGGGCTTCTTTTTGCTGGAAAGTATTACCCTCTCTAATCACACTCTGGAGTATTTCTTCAGCCGAATCGAAATCTTTCATTTCGAAATATGCCCTTGCCAAGTCAAGTCTAATAGTCGCAGCATCTTCTATTTGCTCGGAGAAATCGTAATCAGGCAACTTAGGCGGCACATGCGTTACCTCCACCGATGTGGGGATTGGATTCTCTTTAAATAGATCTAAATCTTCTGTATCCAATTCTTCCTCAGCGATGAGAAAACTCTGTTCACTTTCATCCTCTTCTAAATTAGTAGATATGAGGTTTGTTTCTAGAGTTGGCGGCGTATTTTGCTCATCTCTATATTCTCTCAAGAAATCCTCGTCCTCATCATCTTCGTCATAGTCTTCTTCGTATTCATCCTCGTCTTCATTTTTATCAAGAAATCTGACAGTGGCTTCAGTTTTTATTTCTGGTGCAGGTTTTGTGGTGTCGACTAGAGGCAATAATGTAGTAGTGTCCTCTTCTGCTACGGTTAGATCTTGAAAATGGATGTCTTCAAACTCATTTATTTTTTCATCATCGTATTTATAGTCTAGATCTATTTCATCTTGGTTTGTTTCTGCTATTGGCTGTGGTTCTACTTTTTCAGGCTGTGTTTTAGGTTTTTTGGACCGGGTCGCAATTAAAAATATCAACAAGAGAAAGCCGAACCCTGCTAAACCAATACCCAGATTGAGAATAAGGCTAGAGTCTTGTTCTATTTTAGCGCTTGTGGTTGGTGCGTTTGCTGTGCTTGAGGCGTTACTTGGCTGAGAAGTATCTACCGCTTTGATAGGTGTCTCTGTGGATGGCGTAGCTGCAGATAGATTCCGCTCTTGCTGTGTAGGGGCTGCTATTTGGTCTTCTGGCGCCGTGGCGATAGGTATGTCTAGCGGTTTAGCCTCTGTCGTAGGTACTGCGGGAAGGGCGGGTTCTTCAACTGGCGTTGATGAAGTAGTCTGTATCTCCTCAGGTAATAGATTTTCTTGTGTAGAAGATGGAGCGCTAGATGTGGATGCGTTAGGTGTAGCCGCGTTGAGGTGCTCTGGTTGTATGCGGAGATCGTCTTCACTAACCATTATTTCTTCAGCAGGTATAGCGACGGGTTGGTTTTGTGTCGCAGGGGGTTCAGTCACTGTAACGGTCGTGGTAGATGCAGGATCGCTGCTAGGCGATACGGACTGTGGCGTTATTTCTAATTGCTCAACAGGATCGCTTCCAGTCGCCGTGGAGAGCATATCTAGTGATGAGTCCGTAGGTGGAACCACGTTAACGTCGGCTTTAGGAGGTGGTTGAACCGATTCTGGTGATGGCATGTCGGATGTGAGAAGGTTATCTGATGGAGTCGGACTGGCAGGCGCGGTTGATAGCATTACTGTCGGCTGTGTTTGATCGAGCGCAGCAGGTTGTGTAGATTGTAATGCGTCTAAACGCTTGAGTAGTTGTGTTGTAGATTGCTGAAAAGAATTTCTAAGAAACGCCATTTGCATATTCAAATTGTTGAGGCGCTTTTGCAGTGAGTCATTTTCACGTTTCAATTCAGCGATGGCTTGTGCCATTTCTTCCATAGAGCGCAGGGGTTGTTGCATGGGATTAGAGGGCGCGCTTGATATGGGTTGTGTGGTAGGAGGAGCGACTTCAGCCGGCGCATTTTGTACGATTTGTATTGCAGGAGGAGGCGTAGGGGCCCCACTTGGTATGGGTTGCGCTACTACAGGAGCAGGACCATTATTAGCAGCCCCGTTTTTTACGGGTTGCTCCGTAGGGACAGGTGGTAAGTGGAGAGGTAAAACGCGTGGAGACGTTGTTGTTCCACTATTGATAGTATCTGTGGATTGCGCAAGACTGGTTGCAGAGAGCATCAATAATAAAGGAAGTATATGGGATGCTTTAAATATCATGTGGGTGGCCTCCTCGCCCTGGAAAACTAGTTGAGCGAAGCATTATATACTGCTCATCTTTGAAGGTACCAGATTTAAAAGATGTATCTGCTTTGTTTGATGGTGAGCTGTATAATCTAGTCCAAAAAAGCCATTAATTTCAGATATTTCTCGACATTTGCTAAGGCAGTAACAGGTGAGGCGGCAAACATATATCCCTAACTTTATGTTGGCGACAGCGAGACTATGCTTACCTCTTACCTCCATCAACGCCCATAGAGATCAATCAATTCTGCTAAGTTTTTACCCACAGGGGTATTTCCATAAACGGCGAGATAGGACTCCAATACATATGCATATTTAGGTGCTGCCAGTACTGAGAGAATTTTATTAGAACGATCTAAATCTTGAGAGGTGGTATAGCGGCAGGTTTGGAAAAGCACAGCGGCTAATATGGCAGCCTTGGAAGCTTTTCTGGCAGGATCAGCATCATAAAAACTTTCTATACATTGATGTAACGCCCAATCTTTGTCCCAATTCAGCCATTGATGATAAATTTTCATGGCAGCTTGCTGGTAGCTTTGCATGTTGCCTAAAACATGAACGGGATTTTGATTAATCCATTGCATGAGAAAAAAAGTAGGAATAGCTGCTTCCACATTTGCCCATGAACAATTACCCATAATTTGAGAGGGCATGGGTAAATCGATAATTGGCTGTAGATTTAAAGCGTGCATAATTCCTTCAGACAAAAATTCTTTGGTTTGTACAGTATAGAGAAGGTGTTTCAAAAATATCGCGTTAAATGCATAGGTATTCCCTATTTTATAAATGGTTACACTGGGATGCGTTAAACTATTTTCTCCTCTATCACATTTCGCAAATAATCCACCAGATTTAATAAAGCTGATGGCATGCCCTTCACAACCTACGGGTAGCAATAAATTGGATTGTTCGGCAAAAAAATTTAATTTACCTTGATAGTTATCAATGTTGATTAAATGTTGTTGGTAAGTCAGCATTTCTGCTGCTATTTCAAAAGCATCTATGATTACCTGCAATGCAGAAAATTGTGATTGCAAATTTCGGGAAGAAAAATTATTTCGAAAATAGACTAATGAATCTTGTATGACACTTACCGTAAATTCCAAAATAAATCCGGCAAAATCCATTTCTATAAAAGTGTTACGATGGTCCACAATATCAACCCGTCCTGTTAGTTCAAAACGGTGTCCCAATAATTTGGCATTGATATAGTCTTGGGCAAATTTTAAATCGGCACCTGCCTTATAAAGCATTTCTTTTAAATCATGCTGGCGGCGTAATAGCGGTTGAACCAGAATAGGCTGCGCGAACCGTGTATAAGCATTGGGATCTGCACCTTGTTTAAGGAACATATAACACATAGACAAATTATAATTTTCAACCGCCCATTGTAAGGCCGTACCACCAACCATATCTTTTTGTTTTACATCGGCGCCATTTTTTAATAGAAGGTCTGCAATATCTAGGCGATTGGCAATAGCTGATTCTATGAGCGGCGTAAATCCATACATGTCGAGCATGTTCACATCTGCACCTGATGCGATCAGCGCTTCAACATCA
>JAQSWO010000161.1 GCA_029266595.1 Gammaproteobacteria bacterium | reverse complement strand
CGTCAGAATGCAGCAGTGAGACGAGAGCAGCTTGAAATGTTAAAGGCACATGACGAGATGGTTTGTTTCCAACAGATCATTCAACAGCTCGAAGAAAGAGTGCTTGCATTAGAAGCTATGAAGCAACAACAAAGTCAATACCTCCGTCAAAGCTTGGATAAAGCCGCTCTACTGTCTGAACAACGAGGCCAACCTGAAATGACAAATCTTCTTTTTCAGGTACTTCATGCGACCCAAGAGGGTGGTGTAGAAACAGAAACACAGAGAAATGTATCTACAGCTTCTTATCGTAGTAGCATGAGCATGCGTAGTGGCCGCTCGCTTGGCGGGTAAAAGATTTTTGTTGCTCGTGGTATATGAAGTGAATGGATGGGGTGCAAGTAAAAATTACTATAACCCTTTCCTCTCTCTTAGATCTAAGAAGGTATTCCGATAATGGGGTATTACTGGAAATAGCTATAAAATTTGGGTTATTTATAATTTTTTAGAGAGAGATGACTTTAGTTAAAGAATTTTAATATGGGTATAACGTCTCAGGAGAAGAACATGTTAAGTGCAGTCAAAGAAGGGGTATCAATAGTACAAAATGTTAAAACTGCCATTGAAAATTTGCAGGAACTTAAGAAATGTATGCAAGGTGGAGGTGCAGTGATCGAAGTTTCGAATTCTCTATTCGCGCATACTGAAAACTTAATTTCTATATTGGAGAAATTAAATAGTAAAGGACATAAAGAAGAGCTTGAACCCTCATTAAATAAAGTAGCAGATGAAATTCAAAAAATCCACCAAGCAATAAATAAGAAACAAGGCGGCTCTTTTTTAGATAAATTTAATCGATTTTTTAGTAAAGATAAAAACGTACAAGAAGTGTCTGAACTATTTATAAACTTAAATCGTCAAGTCACAGAGATTCTTCATACAGCTATCGGCGCGCAAGGGTTATCAAATGATGAAAGAATAGAACATAAATTGGATGACGTGGGAGAAAAAGTAGGCCAAGCAACTGTGGAATCTACAGGAAGAGAAAAGGTAGCACAAGCTGAACGTCAAGTGATTTTAGCGGAAACGATGTATGTTGGACAACAAGTAGAGCAAGTAGCAGTAGCATCTGAAACAAGAGAACAGTTAGCACAAGCTCAACGTCAAGAGATTTTAATAGCTGTTAAGCAACGACAACAGTCAATGGAACAACGTGATAGCATCGTTGTGATGGCGGGGGGGGCTGTTGCTAATACAGTAAGGTATGTTGAGAAAGACCTTAGACTAGGGGATCGTGTATATCCTTCAGGCACTGGTAGAGAAGAGCTAGAAAATCAAGGGCAGGCAGCCGCCCAACAAGCTGCTTTACTTCAGAATTTACTAGGTTTCACTAATGCTCTACCTGCAAATGCTCGCGATGTCGTGGTGATGTCTAAGGATGCTAAAGCGGAGGCTGTAGAGCATATACCTGTTAGAGCAAGAGGCGGGGATGCAGTCATCACACCTGCACCTCAGGGAAAAGTTTCAGAGATAGGTCTGAATGCAGAACAGGCACGAAAACGAAGACAAAGTAGTAAAAGCAGCGATGAAGAATCGGCTGCTGTAGATGATAGTTTGCCTTCACAGCCCGCTAAAGAAAGAGAGGGGCATGAAAATAGAAAAAAGCCTTCTTCTTAGGAGGAGGAGGAGAAGAGCTGCCGTACCAGCAGTCTTCTCCGATGATCCAGACGGTTAATGCAGGCCAGGTGAACCGTGATTTAAATTACTTTGAACGTCAATATCAATATCATTATTACTATCCTTCTTACTATCCTTCTCCTGGAAACCAGCCTCGAGAAAAACAGATCCTGCCGCTTGATTTTTTACAATGCTTGCAAGCCAGATTACGTGAAAAATACACACAATATGATCAATTAGAGCGGTTATTTGATGAAAGAAAAACACCGATCGTAGACAGTTTTATTAATTTGGCTTTAATTAAAGAAACAGAGCATAAAGAAAAAGAGAAAGGTTTAGGTTTTAATACGAGCCAAGCAGGAAAAGATAAAAAAGTATTTGTGGATGAGCGGATGGCAAGCCACGAAGAACTTTATGCGCCAAAAGAGCCTTTAGCACTGAATCAATTATTTGAACCTAAAGATGATACGAAGGCGCCAAATAAAGTTTTAATTTTAGGTCGTGCAGGGATTGGAAAAAGCGTTTTATGTCAATATTTAGCCGTGCAATGGGCATCGGAATCGAAAGACGAAGAACAAAAACAAGGAGAAATAGGAAATTATTTTCGCCAAAAATTTGATGCGGTGTTTTGAGTACGGTTGAGAGAAGTCGCTGATTTTTTAAGTCCTTCTGATATTGATAAAAATATAACTGGCATGAATGTGTTAGGTTATGTGATTTATAAGTGTTGTTTCATGCTCAGTGAAGATCAATCGCCTGAAGAGATAGAAACCTTTATTAAATCAAATAAGAACCAGATTCTTTTCATTTTAGATGGTTATGATGAGATAGTAGAGAGAGGCACGCAATCCCGTCACTTGAATGATTTTTTGGATAGAATTAAAAATCAAACCTATGTTCTGATGACTTCACGACCTCTGGCGATTGACGCATTGGGGCAGAGCAAAATTATATTTGACAGAAAATTAGAAAACATCGGGTTTATAAACAAAAATATTGAAGCCTATGTTCGTTATTTTATGCGAGAGGCTAAAAAACCAGATCAAACTGAACCGATGTTAAAGTTTTTAAAAACCCATCCGAGTATATGGGGCATTGCGCATATTCCGATTAATTTAGAGTTGTTAAGTTGGTTATGGTCGGAAGGCGATTTGGAGTTGGTAAAAGGAGAGATAAAAACACTGTCTAAGCTATACCAAACCATAGTGGCTCGTGTACAGGATGCCTATGTTAGAAAATCAAATCCACTTTATGCTAAGTCGTTAGATGCTTCCGTGGAAAATAAAGAAGAAGAGCCGTTTTTCTCTAATCTGGTGAATGAATTTTTAGAATACCTGGCTTATGAATCGATGCAGCAAGAGTCTCTTTTGATTCCAAAAAGTCAATTAAG
>JAQSWO010000088.1 GCA_029266595.1 Gammaproteobacteria bacterium | reverse complement strand
GCCTCCATGGCTCGGCTATAGGTGCTTGGGCCTGGCGATGAAGACCATAGGATGGTAGCTGCTGAATTCCTATGTAGAGAATCATTCCAGCTACCATAAAAGTTTGTAGAGGTGATAGCCCTACAAAATCTGCGACAAGCTGCAGATAGGGGATGCTAGATAGGAATGCGGAAGGAATGGTTAAACTCACTAACTCAAGCAGCGGTAAGGAAGCCTGGCCCAATCCTAACCAATACAGAATGTAAGGGCCTCTGATAATAATTTGTGATCCTCCTGTCAATTCATATTTTTCCGCTAACTTATCAGGAGAACGAAAACCAAGAAGTAGCCCATCTAATACTTTCCAGCCCATCCCTTTCTCTTTAGGGAGAGGGGTTAAGCGTTGTAGCAGAATTACTGGAAGGAAGGGGATAGCACAAAAATATAAGAAAACTCTCCAAATGGTCACTGCCTGTTTGTTTGGGTCTTTTGCTGCTGATGCAGGCTTTAGAATATTTACGTTTGAATTTGGTCCTGAGCCTAGAAGGCCATCGTCCAATACTTGTTCATTATTAAGGTCAAACCTTGGAACAGCATTGGGGTCTCCTGGCGGTGATAAGGGTTTTGGCAAAGGTGAGTGTCTTGATGATGAGTGTGCTTGAAGTTGGTGGTGTTCTGGTGAGTTAGGTTGGTGTTTAGGTGAAGACCGCTGCGGATGGTTTAGCCCGTATTTTAAAGTATCTGCGAGGGATTTTTGCCATATGACGCTTTTCAAAATATCGTCGATTAACTGAATATAATTTCTGCAAGGCTTAGTTTTAGCTTTCCATTTCGCTCTCTCTTCTCCTGCTTTCTGTGGCTTAACATCTCGAGTAAGGTCCATAGCTGCAGTCAAATATCCCATAGTATCTCCAAGCGCTTCATTAAGTGCCTCAAAGGCCTGCTGAGCTTGCTTGTTGTTAGTTAGCGGTTTTTTGATTTTTTCATAGTATAGGTTATCTGGCAGTTCTTTTGAGCACGCTATAAGGTGCTTTGCTATATCTTGATGGCGCCTTTTTTCACCTTTCGTCTTTAAGAAAAGCTTCTGTAGGGATTGTGCATGTGCGACGAGTATTTTTATTTGTATTTCGTCTGCCTGATTTTGTGGGGGAGGGGAGGGAGGAGAGTCATCCTCGTTAGCAGCTAATTCCACTGTAAAAGCTGCTTTGAATGCTACTACTTCTTTTTCTTTCTCACTTTGTTTGGTCGGTACAGATGTAGCAAGGTCTCGCAGAAACGCGCATCCTAGAGCTAGAGACCGAGCTGCTTTGTAGCTTAAGCCCGGTCCATTAGCTTCAATCTCTTGTTTGCCTATAGCATCAGCAAGCTTCTGTTGATGCTTACTGGAGACATTGGCTAGCACGGTGATAGTATCTTTGTATGCTGATAATTGCTCTATGAAAGGACGGAATAATGGGTGTGTGGAGATAGCGTTAACAACTTCAGAGAGTGGAATGAAATCTACTAAGCCTTTTTGGGACATATAACGATCATAGAATTTGTGAGAAAAAGCCACAAAAGCGTCACAGATTTTGTTTTTATCGCCTGTTTCACAGGCCTCTAGGAGCGTTGGAACATATTCATCCAATAAAGCAGGTAGGAGGCTATGGTCATCCTTTTTTGATAAGATTGCCTGATAGATTAGGTAGTCTTCTGTATTATGACGGTCAATATGTATTAAGGTTTGTGTAAAATCAATTGTTTGTAGTCTTTTAAGTAGCTTGCTTCCTGCTCTTACTCGTATAAGCCAAGCTACCTCTTCTTCTTTTTTCGATATTCCATACAGATAGTACGCATCACCAAATTTTATTAAAGTAGGTATTTTTGCGCCTTGCTTCTGCATCTGACCTAATATGAATTTAGGTTCATCATCACCATCCATTTTGCTGTCTTGAGCCACAGAAACGTCTGCTAAATAGAGTGTATATGCCTTGCTTTTTGTGTCAGGTATAGGTGCTGCTTCAGCTCGGGGTGAGGATAGCGACTCGTCTTCGCTTAATTTTTGCTTTGGACTTCTTGGTGAGAGGAGGGCACCGCGTAGACTCTGTAGACTCTGCCATAATTTCTCGAAGGATAGGGTGAAAGCAGCATCGATCAATTTATAATCAGGGTCAGATTCGATTGGGTCCCAGCCCAAAACAGGGTAACCTTGCTCTACTTGTGTGCCTTCTAGAAGAACAATATTTTCTTCTGACATTTGTTTAGAAGCATCTCTAAATTTATCATACCACTCGGGTTTTTCCAGCAGACGACTAAATCGGTTAATACCGTTTCTGAGGCGCTCCGCTGTTGATCGATATGCATCATTAGCCTTAAAAGTTGTAATCAAATATTGTAGCTGCTTGAAAATGTCCCTGTGTTTTCTCAGGCCATTTAATATTTGTGCGCAATCCGGATTACTAATGAGCTGGTGCATATCGTTGTATCGTTCAGGCAGTTTTTGTAGTAGTGTAATAAACGCACGCATGATGGCTTTAGCATCACGATTCTCCTGTTGTATGGCTGCCAACAGTAGGCGCGCAGCTTGAATAGGCCCGATTGGAGGAACGGCAGCATCGTGAAGCGCTTCGTTGCTTGCAAGCGGCGATGCGGTAGAGGAAGGGATATTCCAGGCTTGGAGCATTTCTACCGTGAGTTGTTTTGGAAAGAAATCCTGCGTTTCTCGAGTTGCCTGATCATTAATGCCCTTCAGAACCTTGCCTGCCAAACAGAAAGCTTGAGCTATTCTCATTCGCTCCGTAGTGGGTTGTTGATAGATAGCATTTGCAGCAGATTCAGCTTCTGCAGACGGGACGGTTAACTTTCTGTGAGAGGTATGGTTTTCCACGACTGGTGGGTAATTTTCATCTTTTTCATCATCTTTGGGCCTTTGGCTGCGATCGAATGCTAAAATTGCTTCGTCATGTACTGCGCTTATCGCGCCTATATAAGCAAAGAGATTTGTCGATGTTTGATGAAGGATGGGATGGACGGCAATCCTTTGCACAAAGTCCGGAATAGATTTTCTTGATAATTTTATCCCTTTAACCTTGAAATATTCAGCTAAGTCGATCCCAAGCTTTAGCATAGTATCCCAAATGGCTTCATTACGATCTGATTCCGACTCCATATTAAACGCCGCGATTAATTCTCTTGTGCGTCTATGTATCAATGCGGGAAAAAGAGAGTGATCTCCTTTAAGTGATAAAATTGCTTGGTGAATATCTGAGTTGTTTTCTGCAGAGATGGTGGTGAGTGCTTGGAATTGGTCACCTACTTCATTCTTTTCATCATTTTTAAAAATCTTATCGAGCTTATCTGTCAAAGATTGAGGGCTATCAGCAGCTTCTGCTGCAGCCGCTGCTTTATCAACATTTGTAGGTAGGGGGGTAAGAATTTCTTCGCCATTTTCTGATAATCCAAATACGTAATAACTTACTGTGTTGCTTTGATTTTCAATGAATCTTATTAGTGTTGGAATGTTTGATTTTTTTTCTTTAAGTATCTGTAGTAATAGAAGTGGATTACTTCTTTTGTGACCTGGGTTTTTTGCGACAGGCGCTTCTCTTTCAAGGCCATTAGATGTAATTTGCATTAATGTAAGATGATATTTCTGAGTTGCATCAGTCTGTTCAATAGCCATCTACCTACTCCTGATTTATTTTTAATTTTTATTAAAACTTACGTGGTTTTATTTTTTTATAGTGACGGGATTCAATATCTTAAAATACGCGGATGTTTTTCCAAAAAAATAGTGGTCAAAGAGCCGGAGCTGTCTTTTAGCTTATTAGGCCTAATTTGCATGAATGTGAGGTGATACTTTTGAGGCGCGTCTATGTGTTTGCTAGCCATATATCTGCTCCGGATTTATTTTTTAATTTTTATTGAAACTTACATGCTCGTTTTATGTTTTTATAGGAATAGCGTCACATCTGTTAAAATGCATCCCCAGTTTTAAAAAAAACGGCAGACTAAGTTGGCGAGATTATAGAACTTTTCAAAGGAAATGAGTAGAGTTTTGGGCATTTCGTAATCCGCCGTGGGTGATTCAGTGCAATATCGTCATTGCGAATGTTTCTTATGGAAGCAACTCAACCAATAGAGAAGCTATATTATTCGTGGATTAACTATGTCTTAAGGCAAATTCTTTATTTGTTGTTGCGAGCGGTTTTGCGAAGCAGTTCTTCGTCTTTGCGAGGAGCGATAGCGACGCGGCAATCTAGAAAAAAATCTAACACCCCGTAGAATCCTGTGGCTGTGCTCCTTACAAAAACGAAAAACTCGATTGCAGCAAAGCGCTAATGCTCTTCCAAAGGCGGGAGGCAGGATATTCGGGAGTGTGAAGACGAGAGCTAAATCCAGCGAACCTATATGTAGTCTCACTGGAAGTATCTATGTTGCTAGTGAAACGAGATCATAGAATGCGAGTGATCATTATGGTGCCGATGGTGCTGAATGAACACGTGAGCTTTTAATTATTGATCCAACCTGCTGCGAAGTGAGAGCAGCATCATCGCTACTCATAGCTGCACTCTCTGGTCCACCTGGTGCGGCGATTTCTTGTTGTTTATTTGCGGCGAGTCTTTGTTGTTCATTCCATATGAATGGCCCACCGAAGGAAGAACTGCCAAAGGAGAGACTACGATTCCGCGACTTCTCCTTCACAGAAGGTGCCTCAGGACCTGTTTGTGGAGAAAGAGTGGTGTGATTGGCGATTTGCCGCTGATCAACAGCGCTATCTCTAGGCGGAAAATCAGAAGGGCCTTGGTCTTGGTTAGCGATAATAGGCGACACTGGTGCTTCGGAATGAAGAGGATTAGCATTACTGCTACTGCTACTGCTACTGCTACTGCTACTGCTACTGCTACTGCTACTGCTACTGCTACTGCTACTAAAGTTAGTATGTCCCAAGCTATTCTGTGATTGAGTTATTGTGTCTTCACCCAATGATGCTGTATCTATCGATATTCCGCCCGTACTTCTACCATTATGAGATGTGGTAGTGCCTGTGCGTCGATTGCCAGCTCGAGTGACATCACCTTCAGTATTGGTTACGGTGTTTGATGGGCTGGTCACAAGTTCAGTATCCAACAAACCCAAACTGTCTCCTACTAGCTGTCCTAGCTCTCCTTGCTCTCCTTCCACGAAAGCCTTCATATCGGGCATAGGAGTGGGAACGGTATAGCGATGAAGCGCCCAAGACAATATATCAGTCACTAGCAGGTATAACGCTATTCCGATTATAAGCACATATATTGATGGAATTCCCGTAAAGCTTGTGACAGGAGAGATAATGATTGTTAGAAAGCTGTTATCTATAAATCCAGAAGAGATAGTTCCAAATGCTAATTCCAGTAGTACTAGGGAAGTGGCAGTTAATGCTGGCCAACCAAAGACATGGATGACTCGAGTAATAGCTTTTTTATCCTGCAGCCATTCGTATTTTTCGATTAATTGGTCTGCAGAAATGAAAAGAGAGAAAACTATATCGAAAGCTATCCAACCATTCCCTTTCTTTTTAGAGATAGGGATAAAGCGTCTTAGTAGTGCGAAAAAGAAGGGAATGGAAATAATATATAGAAAAGCAACCAAGATTTTTGAAGGCTCTGGTGCTGGTTGTCGATTAGTCGGGCTCCTTGGGTCTTTTAGTAGAGATCCAAATTGATTCCCAACTTCTGCTTGCCATATAGCTTTGTTAAGAATACTGTTAAATAACTCAACATATTTTGCTAGTGCTTCGAGTTCTTTAGCTTTAAGTTGTTTAGTCTCTTGTTCTTTTTCAGTAAGTGATTTATCCCCAGGTTTTTTAACCCACAATTCACTGATGCAGTCAGTAATTGCAGTCCGTAAATTTGTAATAATTTTTCTGTCGCGTGATAAAAGCTTAAAAGCTGCTTTTGCTTCTGCATGCTGAGCTAATTCGTTAACTTCATCCTCTGATAACTTTGCCATGTTATCAGGCAGCGTATTTGCAAGTTGCTTAATTTGTTCAAGTATCTCGTGGTTACTTGTGTCATTTAGATCTATGTTATCTGATTTGCATGCTTCAAAAATGGCAGATAATTTAGTCGCATGCTGTGTGAGTGTTGCTATTTTTTGTTCTTTTAGCCTGAAAAGATTATTTTCTTCCTCCTCTTCTTTTTTCTCTTCTTCATGTCCTTTGTGAGCAAAGTGATTTTGGCGCGAATTTCCTTTAGGTGTTTCTATTTTTAAGATTTCTTTAAATAACTTTGCTTGTTTTTCATCCGCTGGACTATCATCTATCGATTTAGCAAGCCCCAATAAAAATGAAGCTGCTGAGGTTAGGGCTCGAGTTGCTGTAATCTTA
>JAQSWO010000087.1 GCA_029266595.1 Gammaproteobacteria bacterium | reverse complement strand
TATTTTCAGTGCCATCATAGTTGGGCACATAGTCGACAGTTTCTTTTTCAAGGTCAGCCAAAAGAGAATGAGCCACCTTGGACATACGGATTTCGGTATAACGCATGGCAGCGGGTGAATCGCCATCGATAGAACCAAAGTTACCCTGACCATCCACTAGCATATAACGTAGCGAGAAAGGCTGGGCCATTCGGACAATAGTGTCATATACCGCAGTATCACCATGTGGATGGTACTTACCGATCACGTCACCGACGATACGTGCCGATTTTTTGTAAGGTTTATTCCAGTCATTACCTAGTTGCTGCATGGCAAAAAGTACGCGCCTGTGGACAGGTTTTAAACCGTCACGGGCATCGGGTAAAGCACGGCCTACGATCACGCTCATAGCGTAATCGAGATAAGACTGCTTCATTTCATGTTCTATAGAGATAGGTGTGATTTCTTTGGCGTGACTAGTCATGGAGACTTCCCTTTTTTTGTTGCATTTTCAATAAGTTACAATGGGATTTATTAGGGCAGGATTGTAGCATGCTTTCCAAGCATTGGGCTAGAAAATGAAAATACTATCCTTGAATTTAGAGGCCTACCGCCTTATGATGATTTTTCTCATTTTTCCAGAAGCGATATCCCATTATGCAACTTCCCTTCCATGTTAAGCTTGTCGAAGTTTCCCCGCGAGATGGGCTGCAGAATGAATCCTCTTTAATACCACTTAATATTAAACTAGAGCTAATCCAACGCCTGGCAGCATCTGGCCTAACTACTATAGAAGCAACGAGTTTCGTTTCGCCTAAATGGGTACCACAATTGGCAGATCATGCGGAGCTCTTTGCCGCACTGCCCAAGATAGAGGGTATCTCTTATCCTGTCCTTATCCCGAATATAATGGGTCTGACGTCTGCACTATCTGTTGGCGTGAAGGAAATTGCTGTGTTTGCAGCAGCATCAGAAACTTTTTCCCAAAAAAATATTAATGCCTCTATTCAAGAAAGCCTGGCTCGGTTTGCGCCTGTTATTGTGACCGCTAAAGAATATGGTTTACGTATACGCGCTTACGTTTCTTGTGTGCTTGGTTGTCCCTATGAAGGGAAAATCAATCCCAATAAAGTATTAGAAGTCGCAGATGTGCTCTATCAAATGGGGTGTGAGGAAATTTCTTTAGGAGATACCATAGGTGTTGGCACACCGCTGGCTACAGGACAATTAATTCGTACAGTCAATAAAAAAATTCCCCTAAACGCTTTAGCCATGCATTTCCATGATACTTATGGGCAAGCACTGGCAAATATCTACACCTCCCTGCAAGAAGGCATAGCCACCATAGATGCTTCTGTCGCAGGCTTGGGAGGTTGCCCTTATGCACCAGGTGCTGCAGGCAATGTTGCAACAGAAGACGTTTTGTATATGCTAAATGGCCTAGGGATTGAAACAGGCGTTGATATAAACACATTGGCTAAAACAGGCGTATGGATCAGCGATTTTCTAGGACATACTTCTCGCAGCAAAGCAGGCCTAGCGATAGTTCGTCTTTGCGAGGAGCGATAGCGACGCGGCAATCTAGAAGAAAATCTAACATCCCGTAGGACCTCCTATTGCGGTTTGGCCGGAGAGGGTTAGTAGCACAAAACGCTGCTATTTGTACCAAATTTAAATTTTCACCCGCCCTCGCCTAAATGCTTCCATTTCATTTAACACTTGCTGATACAGCGCATCTACCAATTCTGTTTTTCCTGTTTCAAAATAATTCTCTAAATTTGTACAAGCTTCTCTCAAACGTGTTGCACCACAAAAGCATGCACCACCATTTAACTTATGTGCTGATGCCCGAATTTTTTTCCAATCATTTTTTTCATGCGCAACAGCCATTAACAATTTTTCTTCAGAAATATCCCGGCACATCATATCCAGCAGTTCTTCAAAAACCGTCTCATCACCGCCAGCAGTTTCAAGCCCTATTTTATGATCAATCACCTCACCTCTTAAGGCAAATAAACTATCTTTTACTGTATTGGAAGAAACAGGTTCTACGCTTTTTTCAACAGCCTTTGCCCTGCTAGGGATAAATGCGTTGAGAATATCGCTGATAGTCGCTACATTCAGCGGTTTAGATAAGACTGCATCCATCCCTATCTCAATGCAACGCTGTTTATTTTCAGCACCAACATGTGCCGTCAATGCAATAATGGGTACGTGTGTTTCTTTGTTCCACTCATTCAAGCGAATGCGCTTAGCAACTTCATAGCCATCAATATCTGGCAAGCCAATATCCATGAAAATCAAATCGAATTTTTTTTCACTAGCTAATTGTAATGCAGTGTTACCATCTGCTGCGATTGTTGCATGACAGCTCAAATTTTCGACCACATATTTTGCCATTTTTTGTGCAAGCAGATTATCTTCAACGATTAACACTTGACTGAGTTGCGATTGAATATCTGAAGTTGCTACCGACGATGCGAGTACTTGAACAGCATCGCTCCTGTGCTGGGTCACGTCTAATTGTGCAAAGGTAGTAGGTGTTACATCTGAACCAAATGCATCGTTTGTGAGAGATACTTGTAGCGGAATCAAGCAAGTAAAAATAGATCCTGCATTTACTTCACTAGATAAATAAATTTCTGCGTGCAAATCATCGATGAATTGTTTCACTACAGAAAGCCCTAATCCTACACCTTTATAAATACCTTCATAAGAAGGAGAAAGCCGTTTAAAACGGACAAATACTTCTTCTTGTTTATCTAATGGAATACCAATACCTGTATCTTCCACGGTGATTTTGGTGATGACGCGGTGAGATTCCTGCTTTTCCAATGTAGCAGAAATTTTAACACTGCCTTTATTGGTAAAGGTTAACGCGTTACTAATCAGTTCTAACACAATACGCTGAATACGTTTGTAATCTCCAATAAAGTAAGGTGATAAAGCAGGATCAATCTCCAATACTAAATCCAATTTTTTTTCTTTAGCTTTAGATTGACTAAGATGAATAATATCGGTCAATTTTTGCTGCAAATTGAATTTCTTCTTAAGAAGGGGAATGTCGCCAGAGGTAAGGCGAATAGTTTCTAAAACTTCATTGAGGAATTTGAGTAAGGCATGGCTAGAGGCGATAAGGTTATCAGCATACTCTTTTATTTTAGGCTCGTTTGCTTCTTCTTTGAGAATATTTGCAAAACCTACAATACCGGTGAGCGGTGTTCTAATATCATGGCGCATATTCTCAAGAAATTCAGTTTTAGCTTTATTGGCTTCTTGAGCAGCACGGTTTTGCGCTTCTTGAATAGCTAGTTCGGCTTCCTTTTCTTTTGTGATATCAAAGGAAATGCCTAGAATCCCGGCAATTTTCCCTTTTTGATATAAAGGGGCTTTCTTTGATAAAAAAGTGGCGCTCTTTCCGTTCGGCAAAACAACTGTTTCCACAATACTATATGGCTTTCCTGTTGCCATGACTTCTTCATCAATTTTACGTATGGCGGGCGCATGATCTTTCCAAGGAAGTTCAAAATCAGTTTTGCCTAATATTTCTTCTAGCGCAGAAAACCCTACGGTTTGTGCTTGCGAAAAATTACACCCTAAATATCTACCTTCTTGGTCTTTCCAATAAACATGCTCAGGCAACATGTTTATAATACTCTCGTAGTAATTTTTTAATTCTTCAGCTGTATGTTTTGGTAAATTATTAAGCGATTTATCAAGCACCATTTTTAATTTCTCTCGTCTCTATTAATTGAATAAGGACTAGGATTTTATTTGAGTGCTGATTGTTCCCTCACCCAATTAATTAACCCGCCTGCTTTCAATATATCGATTTGCCGTTTAGAAAGATCGTGTCTGAGGAGAATACGGACGTTCTGATCATTATTTTTGTTCATAACGAACGCATTAACTTCTGAACTTAAATCCAACGCTTGGTGCAGCGCTTCAATCACTACATAGTCATCCATCATTATTTTGTCATAGTCAGTGGCGTCACAAAATGTCAGCGGCAAAATCCCAAAATTAATTAAATTTTGCAGATGTATACGCGCAAAACTCTTAGCAATCACCAAATGCAAGCCCAAGTACCTGGGCGCTAGGGCTGCATGTTCTCTACTAGAACCTTGCCCATAATTTTCTCCGCCTATGATAACGTGCCCACCTTCATTATGTTGAGCTTGTGCGCGCACATGATAATGCCTATCTATGATATCGTAAACAAATTCACTAATTTTAGGGATATTACTACGGTACGGCAGCACACGAACACCAGCGGGCATGATGGTATCCGTGGAAATGTTGTCTCCCACTTTAAGCAATACGGGCAAATTGATTGCCTGAGAAAGTTCACTTAATTTAGGAAGGGAGGCGATATTAGGGCCTTTAATGAGTGGGACTTTTTGAGCTTGCTCTGAAGACAGCGGAGATTGCAACATAGATTTATCTATGGCATGTCTTTTAACTGCGGAAACTGTAGGATAGGGCATCCCTAGTTTTCTAGGGTCAGTAATTTTGCCAGTCAGCGCTGATGCCGTCGCTGTTTCTGGACTGCATAAAAATACTCGGTCTTCCAGAGTGCCTGAGCGCCCAGGAAAATTTCTCGGTGTAGTTCTTAGACTGTTTGCCTGCGTTGCAGGAGCTTGCCCCATACCAATACAACCATTACAACCGGCTTGATGTATACGCGCACCTGCATGAATCATCTCTGCCAGATGACCTTCGTTCACCAAGTCTTCTAGGATGGTGCGTGATGTAGGACTAATATCGTAAGAAATTTGTGGAGCAATTTGCTTGCCTTTAACGATCAGCGCAGACATAGCAAAATCACGATAACCAGGATTGGCAGAAGAACCTATATAGGCCTGATAAATATCTTCCCCTTCTATTTCTGTAACGGGGACAACGTTATCAGGTGAACTAGGACGTGCGATCAAAGGCACTAATGTGGACAAATCTATTTCATCATTGAGATCATAAGTGGCATCCTTATCTGCGACTAATTCTTCCCAGTCATTCTCCCTACCCTCCTCTGCCAGAAAAATTCTAACTTGTTCATCCGAAGGAAATACGGTTGCCGTTGCGCCTAATTCTGCACCCATATTTGCAATAACATGTCTATCCATGGCAGATAAATATTCAAGGCCGGGACCGTAATATTCTAATACACAACCTACCCCACCTTTTACGCTATGTCGCCTGAGCACCTCTAAAATAATATCTTTAGCACTGACCCAGTCGGGTAATTTTCCTGTTAATTTAATCCCAAAAATTTTAGGCATTTTGACAAAATACGGGTACCCTGCCATCACCATAGCCACTTCAAGGCCGCCAGCCCCCATCGCTAACATTCCGATGGAACCTGCTGCACAGGTATGGCTATCGGACCCTAACAAGGTTTTACCAGGCTTTCCAAAATATTGCATGTGTACAGGATGACTAACACCATTGCCTGGTCGACTAAACCAAACGCCAAATTTCTGACAAGCACTTTGTAAGAAAAGATGATCATCAGGATTCTTAAAGTCTTCTTGAATTAAATTATGATCAACGTATTGGACGGAACATTCTGTTTTGACTTGAATAATCCCCATTGCTTCCAATTCCAACATCACCAATGTGCCTGTGGCATCTTGCGTGAGTGTTTGATCAATTTTTAAAGCGATTTCTTTGCCGGGGGTCATCACTCCTTCCATAAGATGTGAGTGAATAAGTTTTTGCGCAACATTCATAGACATGATTCATCTCCCTGATGAATTGAGATTTTCTAAGGACTGGTCTATTTCAAGTGCTGTTTTTTACGTGATAGATCATCTCTCTGCCAAGTGGCACAAACGGTCAATTAGGTTTTAGACCGTCTTGCGGGAAGCTCAGCGACGCGGCAAAATTTAGCGCAACATACATGTAGTATGTGAGTACGTTTTACAGCTTGAAGTGACCACGAACAACAAGCCACTAGAATTTTAGTAGGTGGGATTGGCAAATCAAGTTGGGGGCTGTTGTTATGAAGGGTGATGGCGCAAAAATATGGTTACTCGCACTTGCATAAACATTAAAAAATTACGCCAATAGCGCTCGTTCCTATGCGCAGAACATGGGAACGAGGAACGTTAAGAATAAGTTATTCATGATAAATTTAATCCGCTACCTACGCTATCTACGCTACTAGAACTTCCTGTACGAGGAGAAGTACCTGCAGGAGGAGTAAATATACCCCCCTGTTCATTGTCGCTTCTACAAATGTTGTCATCATCTTCATCCTCAGAGTCGGTATCATCAAAAAATGATCCTGTCCCTGCTTTTGCATAGACGCTATGCAAGGGATTAGGATGAGAAGTACGAGCACCAATGGTTCTTGCTGCTGATTCCAAGGCTGCTTTTGGTGCATTT
>JAQSWO010000086.1 GCA_029266595.1 Gammaproteobacteria bacterium | reverse complement strand
CTACGGTGACGTAGATACCAGATAGATGATTGTCCAAGACAGAACCCGGCTTATCGGCTGACTCGCTGTTTAAATACTTCTTCAATATTCAGGCAGGGGTAATATACCATTTACTATGTCCAAATTATTGCAAGAAAGACTTGCTCTCTTTCAATCCAAAGGCTTAACGCGCACGTTAAGCGCCCCATCCGGTGAAGACCTCTCTTCTAGCGATTACCTCGGATTTTCCATAGATCCCATCCTCAAAGAAAGATATCTTGCACGTCTGCAAGCAATGCCAACCATTGGCACAGGCGCTTCGCGACTGCTGAGAGGTAATCTTCCCTTATTTACAGAAACAGAATCTTTGCTATCGGCCTTCGCTGGGCGAGGATCTTCCCTTTTATTTTCAACAGGCTATGCGGCCAATGTAGGTTTGCTCAGCGCTGTGCTCAGAAAAGGTGACCATGTATTCTCAGATGCTTTAAACCACGCATCCATCATTGATGGCATTACGCTTTCTAAGGCTAACAAAACTATCTTTCCGCATAGAGACTATAATGCCTTAGCCAAAGCGCTCGAAATGACCAAAAGCGAGGATCATGTCAAAGTCATTGTTACAGAAAGCATATTCAGTATGGAAGGTACTCAAGCGGACCTAATGAAGCTGGTCGAATTATCTAAGCAGTATCAAGCACTGTTGATTGTTGATGAAGCCCATGCTGTGGGCGTATATGGCGCAGGTTTAGTAGCAACACAGCATCTAAATTCCGATGTGTTTGCGACTGTTCATGCCGCAGGTAAAGCCCTAGGAGCTGCAGGCGCATGGGTGTCAGGGGATGCATTTCTTATCAACTATCTCGCCCATTTCGCACGCTCTTTTATTTTCTCAACAGCGCCCATTCCTGCCCTCCCATTATTGTTACAAGAAAGCATTCGCTATTATCAAGAAGTGGGTGAAAGTCGCGCCAATGCCATCCGGCAAAGAGCTAGAATGTTTCGTGAAAAATTATCCGCCGAAACATTAGGGGTAGTAGATTCACCTATTGTTCCTATAGTGATTGGTGACAATGAAAAGGCAATGGTAGTAGCAGCGTCATTGCAATCTGTGGGTTGGGATGTCAAAGCCATCAGGCCACCAACTGTTCCAGAAGGCACGGCGCGGTTAAGGTTAACTATAAAATGGAATAATTCAGATGAGATGCTTATGAGGCTTGTTGCAGATTTAAATGCTATCTTGAATTAGGCCAGAATACACGCCAGATTGATAAAGGTATTATGGAGCACGCATAATAAATGCTAGTTTTTGCATCTTTTGAGTGAAATGGGTATAAATGCCGCCTCCGGTTTTTTGAGAGCAGAAAAATGGCGTCAAAAAATACAAATATTGATTGGCAGTTGTGCTTAAAGCGTGCAAGCAACGACCCAGAAATAGCTAGGACCATCTTAACTATGTTTATAGCAGATTTAGATGAGGCCTTTCCTGAAATTCGAAAAGCTTGGGAAGAAGAGCAATACTCTGTTTTAAAAACCTGTATACATAAGCTTGCTGGGGGTTCTTGTTATACGGGGACTCCAAGAATTGCCGCTGTGTTGGGCGAACTTAATATAGCCATCAATAGTAGTCCCCATTCGGTGTTGCTTGGATCTTTGTTTCGGCAGTTCACCAATGCTTACCGAGCCTTACATCGACATTTTGACAAGAATACCTTCGAGGAAGATTGATGTCTCATCATAATATTGATTTGCAAGAAATCGAAACCTTTGATGCTCAAGCATCACATTGGTGGGATTTGCGTGGCCCTTTTCAGACCTTGCATGCCATTAATCCGCTGCGTTTGGCATTTATCACAGCGGCTACACCGCTTTCCGGCAAACTTGTTATTGATGTTGGTTGTGGGGGAGGCATTTTGTCTGAAGGCATGGCAAAGCAGGGTGCTGAAGTAACGGGTGTCGATATGGCAGAAAGATCGTTGCAAGCGGCACGTGAGCATGCGGAGAGACAAAAAATAGGAATCGTCTACGAACAGACAACTATTGAGGACAAGGCGGCAGCGTCTCCCCAAAAGTTTGATATTGTTACCTGTATGGAGATGTTGGAACACGTACCTGATCCGGTTTCTATTATCCGTGCCTGTGCTGCTTTGGTAAAGCCAGATGGCCACCTTTTCTTTTCTACCATCAACCGTAACGCAAAGGCATATCTTTTTGCGATTTTGGGTGCGGAATATTGTTTGAAGCTCTTACCGAAAGGCACGCATGCCTATGAGAAATTTATCAAACCTTCAGAACTAGCCAGTTGGTTGCGACCAGTAAATCTAACCATTAAAGCAATGGCAGGGATTGGCTATAATCCGTTGACAAAACAATACAACTTGACACAAGGTGTTGATGTTAACTATCTTGTCCATTGCCGGTTTCTGTAACCCACTAGACTTCTTTCAAAGCCCAGTATTTTGTTCGAATGCGAGGCGTACGAAGGCCAAGCGTAGTTTACAGGGTGTGTAAATGAGCATCAGAAGCGTGAAAACAACGCTATAGTCGGGCAAAAAGCGAAGGTTTCGAAAGAAGTCTACTGAATGTTGACCTATCTCCCCCCTCAAATCAGCCCCCCTCGAATAAAGCTTAGGCCTTCAATTAGTAAGCAAATGATTATTACACTTAAAGAGATTCACAAGACCTACCGCTTGTCCAAAACTAAAACGCTCGAGGCGCTGAAAGGTGTTAATCTTTCGGTTAAGCGAGGAGAAATTTTTGGTATTGTTGGCGAAAGTGGTGCTGGTAAAAGTACATTGATTCGCTGTATTAATCTATTAGAAATTCCTACTAAAGGAGAAGTGATCGTCGATCACCAAAACCTTACCGCTCTTTCTCCCGCAGAACTTAGAAAAGCCCGTCGCAAAATCGGCATGATTTTCCAGCACTTCAACCTTTTGCAGTCCCGCACGGTGTACAAAAATATTGCTTTTCCCCTCGAACTTGCCGGTTTAAGTGCATCAGGCATTTCAAAGAAGATTGACCCAATACTGGATCTTACAGGCCTTGCAGACAAAAAATATCATTACCCTAGTCAATTGAGTGGTGGCCAAAAACAACGTGTTGCCATTGCGCGAGCGTTGGCAAATGAGCCTGATATTCTGCTCAGTGACGAGGCTACTTCTGCTCTCGATCCAGAAACCAAGCATTCAATATTACAATTGCTGAAACAAATTAATGAGCAATTCGGCCTAACCATTGTGCTCATTACGCATGAAATGTCCGTCATCAAAGAGATATGCCATCGTTTGGCAATGATCTCTGATGGAAAAATTGTAGAACAAGCAAATGTAATTGATTTCTTTACGCGTCCAGAAACGGATGTAGGTAAGAGATTTATTCATTCACAAGCCATTCGTATGTTGCCAGAAAGTGTGCAAGCTCGTTTATCACCACAAAACAAGGGTACGCTACCGCTTGTACGAATTTCTTTCCTGGGGGATTCCGCAGAAGCACCCCTCATTACATATCTGGTTCAAAATTTTTCCCTGCATATCAATATCTTGCAAGCACAGTTCGAAAAAATACGGGATGAAATGATAGGAATGATGTTGGTAGAACTTTCCGGAAACCTTGATGATGTGGAAAAGGGCAGAAATTATTTGCACGCACAAGGCGCATTTACAGAGGTCATAGGATATGTTCAGCCCATTCGTTAACCTAATTTTTGAAGGTACATTGCAAACCATTTATATGGTATTGGTGTCTGGTGTTCTATCAGTGTTAGGTGGTGTTCCTTTGGGAATCGTTTTGTTTATCACTAGAGATAACCATATCTTAGAAAACGCATTGTGCAATCGCAGTCTAGGGATGGTTGTTAATGTGGTTCGTGCCATTCCTTTTATTATTTTACTTATTGTGCTGATTCCTCTTACAAGACTGATTGTTGGCAGTTCAATCGGCCCTACTGCTGCTATTGTTCCGCTGAGCATAGGTGCCATTCCATTCGTTGCGCGTATTGTTGAAAATGCATTGCTAGAAGTGAACCCTGGGCTAATAGAGGCAGGCCAGGCTATGGGTGCTTCACCCTTGCAAATTATCTGCAAAGTTCTTTTGCCAGAAGCGATGCCTAGTATTATTCAAGGCGTTACTGTGACTTGGATTAGTCTAGTGGGCTATTCTGCGATGGCGGGCGTTGTGGGTGCCAAGGGCTTGGGTGATATTGCAGTTGAATACGGCCGTTACCGCAATGAGCCGGTGATCCTCTGGTCTAGTATTGCCCTATTGATTATGCTAGTTTACGTGATTCAATATGTTGGCGACTGGCTCGCCCGTAGACATACAAGGTAACCACAGTGAGATTATCAATAATGCATCTTAAACGTACATTAAGCCTTCTCTTTTTTGCCGTCACCCTATCGGCGGTGACCGCATGTAATCAGCATAAGTCATCCGCTTCCTCTGAAAATCAGATTAATGTTGGCACTATCAGTGGCCCGGAAACCGTACTGATGGAAGAGGCAAAGACCGTTGCCGCAGAAAATGGTCTGCAAGTTAATATTGTGACGTTTACTGACTACGCCATGCCAAATGAAGCACTATCTGATGGTAGTATCGATGCGAATATGTTTCAGCATGAACCTTACCTAGAGCAATCTATTGCAACCAACGGCTATGATATTGTTGCCATTGGCAAAACATTTGTGTACCCCATGGGCGTTTATTCCTCAAAGATCAAACAGTTAAGCGAACTTAAAGCAGGCAGCATCTTTGCTATCCCTAGAGATCCAAGCAATCAAGGCCGTGCGTTATTACTGTTGCAACGTGCAGGGCTTGTGACCTTGAAACAAGGCTCGGGGACGGATGCAACTGTCTTAGACATTATCGATAATCCTAAAAAGCTAGTGTTCAAAGAGTTGGATGCTGCACAACTTCCTAAAGTATTGCCCGACGTTGATGCCGCTGCTATTAACACCAACTATGCCATGCTAGCGAATCTCACACCATCACGTGATGCTATTCTAGTTGAGCATTCAGACTCTCCTTATGCCAACTTAGTGGTCGTTAGAAAAAAAGACAAAGATGATCCCAAATTTCAGAAATTACTCGATGCGCTTCATTCCGATGCAGTGATGAAAAAGGCGACAGCATTGTTTAATGGGCAAGCTGTTCCAGCTTGGAAGTAAGCCAACATGAAAACTAGCCAATATCTCATCACTACCCTCAAGGAAAAGCCTGCCAATGCCGAAGTTATCAGCCACCAACTGATGTTGCGTGCGGGCATGATTCGTCAAGTTTCGCAGGGCATCTATACCTGGATGCCTTTGGGTTTGCGTGTGCTGAGAAAGGTTGAGTGTGTGGTCAGAGAAGAAATGAATAGGAGCGGTGCATTGGAGCTGCTGATGCCAGCTGTACAACCCGCAGAATTATGGCAGGAAACAGGTCGTTGGGAAGAGTTTGGCGATCTGATGTTAAAGATAAAAGATAGAAATACACGTGATTATTGTTTTGGTCCTACGCATGAAGAAGTCATCACGGATATTGTCAGAAACGAAATTCACAGCTACAAACAACTCCCCATCAACCTTTACCAAATCCAAAATAAATTTCGCGATGAAGTTCGTCCTCGCTTCGGTGTCATGCGGTCTCGCGAATTTCTCATGAAAGATGCTTATTCTTTTCATATGACCCCGGAATCCTTGACTGAAACCTATCATGTCATGCATGAAACCTATTCGCGTATTTTTACACGGTTAGGCCTTCGCTTTAGGGCAGTTCAAGCAGATTCTGGCAGTATAGGCGGTAATTTTTCGCATGAGTTTCAAGTGTTAGCGGATTCGGGTGAAGACTTAGTTGCTTTTAGCGATGGTAGTGATTATGCGGCGAATATTGAAAAAGCGACTAGCTTAGTGCCTCAATTCCAGCGTAGTGCTCCAGGTGCAGCGATGGAGAAAGTCGATACAGCAGGACTATGCACCATCCATGATATTGTTACAGGGCTGAAAGTTGATATCAGTAAGACAGTCAAAACATTATTAGTTGAAGGAGTTGACGACACTATCATCGCATTGGTTCTACGAGGAGATGATACGTTAAACACTATCAAAGCTGAAAAACATCCGCTTATTAAGGCGCCTTTGGAATATGTTTCAGAAGAAAAAATGCGGAGCATGCTAGGTGTGGGGCCAGGTTCTATAGGACCTGTCGGATTGTCCATTCCTGTATTGGCTGATCACCAAGCGTTTGTGCTAGATGATTTTATTTGCGGTGCTAATGAAGATGACAAGCACTATGTGCATGTCAACTGGGAGCGAGACCTCGCCCTACCTGAAGCGACTGATTTAAGAAATATAAAGGTTGGCGATCCAAGTCCTGATGGAAAGGGTACGCTGCAGCTTACGCGTGGTATAGAGGTAGGACATATTTTT
>JAQSWO010000085.1 GCA_029266595.1 Gammaproteobacteria bacterium | reverse complement strand
GGTAATCTATTACTGGGGTACTGTGTCAATCACTAGAACGATGTGATTCTCCCTGAGATCACACCATCTCCTCAGGGCGAACGCTTTTATCAAAGGCCGCCTCGTCCAAATATCCTAAGGCTAAGCAAGCTTCTTTCAAACTGCTCTCATCATGATGTGCTTTATGTGCGATATGCGCGGCTTTGTCATAGCCAATAACTGGGCTCAATGCGGTTACCAGCATTAGAGAGCGTTCTAAATATGTGTTGATCTTGCTTTCATTTGCGGTAAGACCTTCGATTGCGAATGCTGTAAAGGAGTGGCACGCACCGCTGAGCAGTTTGATAGAGTGTAGGAGATTGTAGATCATGACAGGTTTATAGACATTGAGCTCAAAGTTGCCTTGTGAACCTGCAAAGCCGATAGCCGCGTCATTCCCCATAACTTGCACGCAAACCATAGTGAGCGCCTCACATTGTGTAGGATTCACCTTGCCTGGCATGATGGACGAACCAGGCTCATTTTCAGGAAGAGTGAGTTCTCCTAGTCCTGCACGTGGCCCTGAAGCCAGCCAGCGTATGTCATTAGCGATTTTCATCAGCGCACAAGCCAATGTCTTTAGCGCGCCGCTGGTCATAACGATGGCATCGTGTGCGGCAAGCGCAGCAAATTTGTTGGGTGCACTAACAAAAGGAAGCTGAGTTGCTTTCGCAATTTCTTCTGCCGTTTTTTCAGCAAATCCAGCAGGTGCGTTTAAACCTGTACCAACAGCGGTCCCGCCTATCGCTAGTTCGTAGAGGCCAGGGAGTGTGGACTCTATACGATGAATATTGGCGTTTAGCTGTTCGACATAGCCTGAGAATTCTTGTCCCAGTGTGAGAGGTACGGCGTCTTGAAGGTGGGTTCTGCCGATCTTAATGATATGATTAAACTTGCGCTCTTTTTCATGTAAGGCAGTTTTAAGTTGAGTCAATATGGGTATTAGGTCCTTGCTAATCGTTTCTGCTGCAGCGATGTGCATAGCTGTTGGGAAGGTGTCATTCGATGATTGAGAGCGATTAACGTGATCATTGGGGTGAATAGGATCTTTTCTGCCCAGTACTCCACCTGCTATTTCAATAGCACGGTTGGAAATGACTTCATTAGCGTTCATATTCGTTTGTGTGCCACTGCCAGTTTGCCAGATGCGGAGAGGGAAATGGTCGTTCAGCTTTCCTTCAATAACTTCGTCTGCGGCTTGACAGATAAGGTCTGCTTTTTCTTTAGGAAGATTGCCTAATGCTGTGTTGGCGAGTGCGGCTGATTTTTTTAGTATGCCGAAGGCACGGATGAGCGGCTTTGGCATCAGGTCATCGCCAATGTCAAAATGGTGAAGGGAGCGTTGTGTTTGTGCACCCCAGTATCGATCTACAGGCACCTGAATTTCGCCCATGCTGTCGCTTTCAATTCGTTTGGATATCGTCATTTTGTTCCTCTTTTTTTAATGGGGTGTTGGCTAAATAAGTGTTGGTTCATTTCCTTAAACATGCTCCACAAGCAGGCGTAGTTATGCACAAGCGGCACGATTAATATAGCCAAATACATGCCAGCGATAACATCGCTTAAATAGTGCGCGCCTATCAATACTCTGGTTGCGCTTATTAACAAGGCCAGCGAGAGGAATGTAATCCAATAACGAGTAAAGACAAAGCAAAGTCCAAGCATAAGGCTGGTGATGAGGACGCTATGCCCTGAAGGAAAGGATAAATATGGGGCTGCTGTTTGAAAAAATGTAAATCCATACAATTGTTCACTGTGGAGAAGTACGGGTCTGGCGCGTCCCAAAACCATTTTGAGAAAAGTACATAAAAGTCCGGGGATCGATATAGCTAGGAATAAAAAACCCGAAACGCTGGCCCATGCTTTAGATTTGAACATGAATTTGAAAAACAGGAAGGCGCAGGCGAGGGCGATGTAATAAACTGTCCCTTTCCCAAAGTGGGTGATAAATTCAGCGATATTTATTAGTTGAGCATTGAGAGAATCTTTAGCGTAGTATGCGATGGGTTTGTCTAGAAAATAATAGCTAAACACGCAGAAGCTCAGTATAAATACAAAAAAAGCACCTGAACGTGTGATATGGAGAAAACGGCTAAACGAGGGGCTCAGAGGGAGCATATAGGGCATAGCTTCATACATAGGTAGATATACCATTTTTGCGAGGGTGATAACCTTGCGACAAAGCAACCCATAAATCAAAAGTTGAAGTGAAAGTAAGCATGGTCTAGGAATCTTCTATTGTGGGGATGCCTCACAACTCTTTAGTACACTCATCTAGCAGTTGTGAGGAGCTTGCGCCTAGGCAATGTCAGAAAGAAAATCTATAACCTAAGAACTATAAACCATACTCTGCAAATTAAATCTGTTCTGGCAGTGTAACGTTCAGTTCTAGCAATGAACGGTCAGCATCCCTTTGCAATTCCACATTCACAAGGCCCTTGTCAATATGTAGATAACTGGAGATGACTTCTACTAGCTTCATCTGAAGGTCATCAAGATCTATTTTCCCGGGACGTTGTAAGTTGCGTTGATGGGCGACAATAATCTGCAGGCGTTCTTTAGCAAGATTTGCGGAGTTGCATGATTTACTATCCCTTAGCTTTTGCTTGATAAGTTTGAGCAGACTCATGCTAGTACAGCCTCCGTATTTGATTTACTGCCAAAGAGGCGTTTGATAAGCCCCTTTTTTTCTTCAGTGATAAAGCGATAGGGAATATTTTCACCTAAGAATCTTAAAACTGTATCCATATAGGCTTGTCCAGCATCACTTTTCTCGTCAATAACGACAGGTATACCCGAATTGGAGGCGCGTAGTACGGCTTGTGATTCAGGGATAACGCCTAACAGAGAAATGGCAAGAATTTCTTGAACTGTTTCTATACTGATCATATCGCCCGCCGCAACACGTTTAGGTGAGTATCGAGTGATCACTAGGTGTTCTTTAGGTGGAGAAAGACCTTCTTGAACGCGTTTGGTTTTGCTGGCAAGCAGTCCTAAGATCCTGTCTGAATCTCTGACAGAGGAGACTTCAGGATTGGTGACGACAATAGCTTCATCAGCAAAATACATGGCCATGAAAGCACCACGTTCTATGCCTGCGGGAGAGTCGCAGATAATGTAATCGAAATCTTGCTTGAGATCTTCTAAGATTTTCTCCACACCCTCTTGAGTTAGTGCATCTTTGTCCCGTGTCTGCGATGCAGGAAGTATAGAGAGGTTTTCAACGCGCTTGTCCTTAATTAAGGCTTGAGATAAACGCGCTTCACCATTAATAACATTAACAAAATCATACACAACGCGCCTTTCACAGCCCATTATGAGGTCTAGATTTCGTAGCCCAACATCAAAGTCGACGATGACGGTTTTGTAGCCCTTAAGCGCAAGCCCTGTGCCAAAAGCTGCGCTGGTCGTTGTCTTGCCTACCCCGCCTTTTCCTGAAGTTACCACAATAATTTTAGCCAATTTACCACCTTCACAGTTGAGATAACCACTCTATAAAATTATGCCCAGCGTTTCTAGGCAATTTCCTCATAAAATCAGAGAATTAAGTAGTTACATTGAGATTATACATCGCAAAATGCTGCGTCTGGCCGCGATTCTAGCGCCATTCGCTGCTTGACGCAAAAGATTGTTGCGTATCATTTGGAGTATAGTGTTCCTATCCGTACTTCAGAGCCTTTAATATTACTCATACAGTAGAATACTACTACGGCCTTTATTCTAAAAACTCGTGCCTTTTTTATGAGCTAGGGGGGTCTATTTCAACTGATTTGCTTCTCAAGCTGGTAAAAGGTATTTTTTCTATCATCAAATTAAAAAAGCGTTGTTTTTGCTGTTAGCCCAAGTGAAGATCTCAGGAGTAAGCCTGCGCTACAATAAAGATGATACCCTGACCGCGACCGATTTTAAGTAGTAGGCTCTTGGAGGATTCTTGTTTTTTGACGACTTCCATGAGCTGATCTAGATTCGAGACTTTCTGACCGTTTGCTTCAAGTATCACGTCAGAAGGACGAAGATTGCTAATCCAGGCATCGCTCATTTCATCTACATCTAGTACGGCCACTCCTTTGACGATACCAAATCCAGGCGTTAGCTCGTCGTAAGTGGTTAATCTAACACCGTCAAAAAGAGAGGCAGAAGCAGGTTCGGTTGCAGCTTTGTAAGCTTTTGGATCTGCGATAGTAGCTTGCAAGGTGATAGGTTTATCTTTGCGATGGACATAAATTGTCAATTTAGTATTCACAGGGAGTAGGCCAATAATATTGCGCACCTGGGTGCCATTCTCGATAGTGATATTGTTAATTTTCTCTATGATATCTTGTACTTGTAAGCCTGCTTTATCAGCAGGTGAGCCAGGCACTACATTAGTGACAAGTCCTCCTTTTTTACCACTAAGTTCTAGGGCGTCTGCTAGTTCTGGTGTTAAATTTTGAACCATAACACCCACTACACCACGACTGACCGTTCCACCTTTAATCAACTGATTGGCAATTTGCATAACCATGTTACTAGGGATGGAAAGACCGATCCCTACGTTTCCGCCAATCGGCCCGATCAGTGCGGTATTAATACCCACTAACTCACCCTTTAAATTGACTAGCGCACCACCCGAGTTGCCAGGGTTAATGGAGGCGTCGGTTTGTATGAAGTTCTCGTATCCTTCTATCCCCAGATCACTACGATGAAGCGCGCTGACAACACCTGACGTAACGGTTTGGTGCAGGCCAAAGGGTGTGCCAATGGCTGCAACGAAATCACCTACTCTCAAGGTATCTGAGTTAGAAATTTTGATTTGAGTGAGGTTATCAGCGTTGATTTGTAGTATTGCAAGATCAGAAGGGGCATCTGTGCCTAGGACTTTGGCTTTGAAACGCCGGCCATCCTTTAGCATAATGGTGGTGACTTTACCATTTTTGATTACATGTGCATTGGTGACGATATAGCCTTTTTTTGCATTGATAATCACGCCTGATCCCATTTCTTGGAACTGTTTTGGCGCATCAGGCTTTTGTAGGTATTTGGCAGGTACCTCGCCTAAGACCGTGACATTAACAACGGCAGGCATGGCGTTGTTCAAGGCCTCTGCTAAGCTTGGCATAGGTTGAGATGGAGTGTTTTCGGATGTTTTCGCCGGTTCTGCCGAATAAGCAGCAGATGATAAAAGCAAGGCAAGCAGAAAGGGAATTGGCATGATGTTTTTTGTAAAGAGCTTAGAAATCTGCATGTTTTTTCCTGAAAAAGTGAATATGGCTAGCAAAGCGCGCATGGTATCACACGTTATTGCCCAGTCTCTAGGGGCTGTGGCATTCCACTATTTCTTTCTCAGTACCCCAATATAGCTCATTTGAAAGTGCCTGATCTTGAATCACGGCTAGACACTCATGGTATTTTTTATCTGCATTGAATGCTGAATTCACCACTATGCCCATTTCATTTTGAGCGTTGTCTACTAAAGCATCGCCAGGTTGAGGGGTTTGGCTGGATATCACTTTGGCGCGATAGAGATGGCGCTTAGCTTTTCCTAGGTATTCTGTGCGCGCGATGACTTCTTGTCCGATGTAGCATCCTTTTTTAAAGCTAACGGCATTTAGAGCGGGGTAGCCAACCATATGGGGCGTAAATAATGCGGATGTTTTGGGCTGAATAGTTGCAACATTTGATTGAATATCTAATAAGTACCATGCTTGTGTGTCTTCTGTGATGGTTTCTGAATAAATTTCTCTAAGCTGATTAATAGTATCTTGATGGCCTATGGCGATAAATCGTGTGAAGTCGCCAGGTAGACGTATGAGGGATATGGCGTTTTCTGTGACCATCTCGTCTGCTGTTTGAGGGAGTTTTTCGAAGTATGAGCTAAGCTTAGTAACGGCATTTTCCCCCCAAATTCCCAGAGTGGATGCTTGGCTTATTTCTAGCGCTACTCTTGAGAGCCGCGCATAAGGCATTAATTGTCGGATGATGTCTTCAGCCATGTTGTTAGGAGCATGCAACGAAAATACAGCTTCTTTTTTTAATAACCTAAAGCTGGATAAAACTCGACCTTTGGGATTGCAGTGGGCTGAAAGTCGGGCCTGTGTAGGCGAAACTTCTCGTACGTCACAGGTCAGCTGGCCTTGTAAAAAACTTTCCGCTTTTTCGCCTACGACATGGACAAGAGTGTATAAGTGCGAAAGATCAATGATATGCATGGTAGGAGCCCTCGTTTGGATATTTAGCCTTGTGAGCTTATACCGAGTTGTTAGGGGTTCGCAATTCAGTTTTCAAGACCAGGTTAGAAATAGATCTAAAAATTTTAAATTAATTTGGCAGTTAAAAATAAATTCAATTTTTGTCTGGTAGGATAGGCGAAAATATGCGATTTTTCGTGATGTTTTTTAGGCGCTAGGGAGGGTTTATTTAAATATAATTAAATTAATATTAAGAAGGTAAGCTATGGCAGCAGAACAACAATTAGAAAGCATAGATATAGTAGCTATTAAGCAGAAGTATAAAGAGGACGCGATGGTGCATA
>JAQSWO010000084.1 GCA_029266595.1 Gammaproteobacteria bacterium | reverse complement strand
CGTCGATGGCCGTGGAGCGCTAAAAAGTGGCCGTCGATGGCCGTGGAGCGCTAAAAAGTGGCCGTCGATGGCCGTGGAGCGCTAAAAAGTGGCCGTCGAGCCTTTAAGAAGATCAAAGTTTAAACCAAACAGCATTTCTACCCCGTCCATGAGATCCTAAAATGCCAAGTTTTTTAAGCGCATTTAAATTACGACGTAAAGTCCTCTCTGACAGGGTATGTTGCAGCTTTTCTAAAATATCGGGGAGCTTAAGTTCGTCAAATTGTGCCAAAATATGAAAAATCTCTTGCTGGCGTAGGTTTAACTGCTGTGCGGCCAAGGTTTTTTGTTGCGCTGCTGAGCGTATCGAAGTATCTCCAATACGTTGAATGGGCTCGGCAAACATAAAAGTTACAGATACCCCGCCAGAATATTCTGAAAATATCGGTGGGGGCATTCCATGCTCACGGCATTTTTCAAACATCTTAACCGTCCCTGTTCCCCAGCTCTCTATTAATCCTTTTTTATAAAAAGCATTCGCAATGAACTTGTTTCTGGGATATGACTTATGTGCGTTCTTTAAATCTTCTATTTTTAAAACTCTAGGTAAGAGACCATAGTTCCAGATTTCCATCCGATCATCAAAAATGGCTAATGTAATCGCTGAGGAGCGCTCGGTGTAATCTTTATGACAAATGGCATTAATGATCGCCTCTCGCACTGCAAGAATAGGAAGTGTGGGTCTGTCAATTCGAACAAAACTATCTGTTTGATAGAAGCTGGCTATAGACAAGTGTCTGCGCATAAAGTTATCAGCTTCTTCCAGAATTTTAAAAGCATTGCCGTAAAATTGCTGGTTATCCAAAAAGTCATCTGTTTCTTTTAATCCTCTAAATCTGGCCATTTTCAGCATACATTGTGGATATAAAGGTGTTACTTTTTTGGCAAATAACACAATGGCGGCATTTTTTAATGTGCCATTTTCTATTAACTCTAAGCTAGATAATATATCGGTAATATTGTGATTGCGTGCCTCATCGGGTATTCGGCCTGCTTCGCTTCCTTGCTTAATTAAACTGTGAATACCATCTTCGTCCAAATCTTCTAGATGATAACGGGTGCTGAGATATTCTTCCCAAGAATGATTAAGCTGCCCTCGTTCGACCAATAATTGCTCATACAAATGTTGAGGCATCACGCTAGTGCTTGACTCGATCCGCTGGTAGGGCCGGCCGTCATAGACATAAGGTTGATGTGAGGCTGCGGGTACTTGAATTGAAATGATATATTTTTCGGCATCTATAGAAACATAGTCAATTTCCATAGATATAGGTGGCTCAAATTTTCTGATTTCTTTGGCAATTTCTAAACGTGTATTATCGCTTACCATCTGGCCGACTAGGCGACCATCTTTTTTGATACCAATGAGAAGCACGCCACCTTGGCTATTTAAAAATCCGCACAATGTTTTGCAAGCTTTTTGAAGCTCAGAAGTGCTTTGTTTAAACTCGAGAATGTCAGATTCTTCTTGCGTCGCCAGGATTTTAATTTGATCTAACGTCATAGCTATTTTCAGGTATGGTTGAAAGGTTGACAAACACGGAGAGTATCTTTAGATTGCAGCGCTTTGTGCCGAGATGGTGGAATTGGTAGACACGCAAGCTTCAGGTGCTTGTGGGGGCAACCCCGTGGAGGTTCGAGTCCTCTTCTCGGTACCATCAGTAACAGATCAGGTAATAGGCCAGCCCCTAGATAGAAGCGGCCATCTTTTGCCGATCTTGGACGAAAAATGCCCTCAGAGTGCTGACATACTACGTGTGCTGCGCTTTTTCTGGATTGCCACATCGCGCTGCGCTCCCCTCGCAAAGACGGTCTAAAACCTGACCATTTGTGCCAATCGTGGTAAAAGGTGAGCTATTACTCTGGAACAGATTTGGACGTATACGCTCGCTAATCTGGGACTGAGCGAGATACGAAACAATAAGGAGCTTTAACCAAAAGGATGCGAAATAATGATGGTATCCTCTCTTCCTGGGCCGGTTGACACAATGCTGATCGGCACTTCTACTAGTTCTGATATCCTTTCCAAATAAGCGCGCGCATTCTTAGGCAAGTCTTCATACGTTTGAATCCCAAAGGTCGACGTTTGCCAGCCAGGGTGATCCTCATAGATGGGTTGGCATTCGCACAAAATTTCCGTGTCTGCCGGAAAGATAGTGAGTGTCTCACCACGATGTTTGTATCCAGTGCAAATACGAAGTGTCTTTAACTCATCCAGCACATCTAGTTTCGTCATGCATAAACCTGTAAGGCTGTTGAGTTGAGCAGAGCGTCGCATCATCACTGCATCAAACCAACCGCAGCGTCTGGGTCTTCCCGTAACAGAACCAAATTCGTGACCTTTTGTAGCTATATATGCGCCTAATGCGTCTTTGAGTTCTGTTGGAAAAGGCCCAGCACCTACGCGTGTGACATAAGTTTTGGTGATACCTAAGACGTGATTAAAGTTTAACGGCCCAAATCCGCTACCGGCTGAAGCTGCGCCTGCTGTGGTATTTGAAGAAGTGACAAAGGGGTAGGTGCCATGGTCTACATCGAGGTAAGTACCCTGAGCGCCTTCAAAAAGGAGATTGGCATTTTTTTGGTTAAGTTCAGATAGTATAGCCGAAACATCAGCAACCATTGGTTTGAGAATATCGGCAGAGTGCAGCAGTTCTTCTAGCACAGCTTCATAGGGAATAGTTTCAACTTGATAGTAGTGTTCAAGCATGAAGTTATGGTGATGAGCAACTTTTTGGAGCCGTTCTGCAAGACGCTCGGGATGTAGTAGATCTACGACTCTGATGCCTCGACGTGCGACCTTATCTTCATAAGCGGGTCCAATACCCCTGCCAGTGGTGCCTATCGCTTTGCTATTGCGGGAATTTTCTCTAGTTTGATCGAGAGCAACATGGTAGGGGAGAATTACACTACAGGATTGGCTGAGGTGTAAACGATCTGACACTGATACGCCATTTTTCTCTAGATCAGTGATTTCATTGACAAGTGCAGAAGGAGAAACAACCACACCATTACCAATGAAACAGTGGACGTTGTCGCGTAAAACCCCTGATGGTAATAAGCGAAGCACAGTTTTATGACCATCAATGACGAGCGTATGCCCGGCATTGTTGCCGCCCTGGAAACGAACCACGCCTTGTACGTGATCAGTCAACATATCTACTATCTTGCCTTTTCCTTCATCGCCCCACTGCGTTCCAATAATGATAATGTTCTTTGAGTACATGTTAATTGCCGCTAGTAGATGGAGCCCCACCTCTGAGATTATTGCTGAAATACTTGAAGAAATTGCTCTCAGGAGTTAGGAATAAAATGTCACTTTTGTTGTTGAAGACGTTGCCATAAGCTTCGAGGCTGCGATAAAACGTATAGAAATCCCTGTCTTGATCATAGGCTTGTGTATATATTTCTGACGCTCTACCTTGCCCTTGTGCGCGCAACGCAGCTGCTTTTGTGTAGGCTTCAGCAACGGTAACAGTGACTTTTGCATCTGCCTCTGCTCTCACAGCTTCTGCGTTCGCTCTACCGTCAGCACGGTGCTTCATGGCCGCCTTTTCTCTGTCAGTTCTCATGCGAGTATAGACGGATTCGCTCACCTCTTGTGGCCAATCAATACTCTTGATGCGGACGTCTGCTATGTCAATTCCTAAATCCTGTGCTCTATCGTTGGCAATTTCCGTCAGAATCGACATGATGTTGACTCGTTCACCCGAGATCACTTCAGTAACAGTTCTTTGTCCAAAGGTTGCGCGTAAGGCATCGTTCATCTGTTGCTGCAGTAAGGCTTGTGCCTTGGTAGTGTCGCCTCTGGTTCTTTGATAATACAATGCAAGGTTAGAAATACGCCACTTCATGTAGTAGTCGACCAGCATTTCTTTTTGTTCAACAGTAAACACACGTGAAGGTTGAGGGCTAGTTAGTGTCTGTAGTCGAATATCAAAATCATGAACTTGGTAAATAAATGGAACTTTGAAGTGTAGTCCAGGTGACACAATTTTTGCTTTGCCATTGGATGTTGTCACAATTTGGCCCAGTCGGGTTAACATAACCCTTTGTCCTTCTTCAACAGTGTACATGGTCACGTATAGAAGAATCAGAATGAGGGCTATGACAAATAATGCGGATCTTTTCATGAAGTTCATTTATCGGCCCTCTCTTGTTGGTTGATTGGATCGATTCGCTATACCGCTCAAAATACCGGTATTTGCGGTTGGATCGCTTTGAAGCTTCTGGGGTGTTGCTGTATTTATATTGGTGATTGGATTGGTGTTCGAAGGTATCTCGCCAGAAGCACCCATCATTTTATCTAGCGGCAAGTACAGCATAGGAGCGCCGCCATTCTTTTGGTCGAGGAAAACCTTGGTGGTTTTGCTGAGCACAGATTCTAATGTAGAGATATATAAGCGTTCACGCATCAGGTTGGGCGATTTTCTATATTCTGGTAGTAGCGCTAAGTAGCCTTCAACCGCTGCTTGTGCTTGTAATACAATTTCTTGCTTAGATGCTTCTGCATCTTCCAAAATTCTAGCTGAGCGGCCTCGTGCATCAGCAATAACTTTTTCTGCATAGGCACCTGCTTGATTAACGTATGATTCTTCATCTTCTCTCGCTTTAATTACATCCTCGAATGCTTCTGCGACAGGCTGAGGTGGCTTAAATGGTTGTAGGTTGACATCTATGACCAATAGGCCTGCTTTATAGCTATTGAGTATTTCTTGGAGTTGGTCGCGAACATCTACCCTGACCTTCCCCCTCCCTGTAGTGAGGAGGTCATCTAGTGTGCTGTGTCCGACAACTTGGCGAAGAGCACTGGCTGTTGCTTGTTCAAGCGTAGAGTTAGGGTCGACCGTGTTAAATAAATAGTGTTCTAGGTCTTGTACGCGGTAAAAGACAGTAATTTCCGCAGAGATGATGTTTTCATCTTTGGTCAACATTTCTGATTGATAGGGGTACTGCATGACAGATTCAACGTTGACGACTCTTTTGGTTTCGATGAATCGTGGGATCCAATGAGGACCAGGACCAACTGTGTTGACATATTTTCCAAAGCGTAAAATAACAGCCCGTTCAGAGGGCGAGACGATGTAAATGCCTAATAATGCCCATAGTGCCAAAACGGCAATTAGCACAAAGCTAATTAACATTTTTGTGCTGCCATTCCTATTAGGTTCGTTATCCGAGGTGTTTCCACCCTTCTTTCCACCTAAAACCGCTGTGAGCTTGTCTTTATATTTTTTGAGCAGCTGATCTAAATCTGGTGGACCTTGTGGATTTTTACGGCCCCATGGGTCCTTGTCATTTTGATTGGATGAGTTCCATGACATGTGTTTTTGCTCCTGGTTCGTGAGAATAAGTGGCTATAGCAAAGCTGTGGGAAGCTTAGCATTGGGTGTCGAGTGGCTTCAACAACAATTCAGCCAATGCTTCTTTTAGCAACGTTATCCCTTCTCCAGTTGTTGCAGAAAGCCAGACGCGTGTAGGCCGACCTTCTCTGTCTCGATCAATTTTGGCGGGGGTGTCAGGAAGTAAGTCAGACTTGTTGTATACCTGTAATTGTGGAACATCTTCTGCGCCAATCTGTTTAACAACAGCATTTACTTGTTCAATATAGTGCTGTCTATCTGCATGGCTGGCGTCTACTACATGAAGTAACAGATTTGCTTGAACCGTTTCTTCTAGCGTTGCCCCGAAAGCATTCACGAGATGGTGGGGGAGGTTTCGAATGAAACCAACTGTGTCGGCGAGAATGATGGTGCCTATTTCAGGGATATGTATGCGTCGCAATGTTGGATCAAGTGTGGCAAATAGTTGATCCGCTGCATAGACTTCAGCGTGCGTCAATTTGTTGAAAAGGGTAGATTTACCCGCATTAGTGTATCCAATTAGCGAGACTGTATTTATTGTAGCTGTTTTGCGTGCACGACGACTGAGAGCGCGTTGTTGTTTGACTTTCTCAAGCTGCTGTTTGATCGACTTCATGCGGACGCGCAATAAGCGTCTATCAACCTCTAATTGCTTTTCACCAGGGCCGCCTCTTAGCCCTATACCGCCTTTTTGACGCTCAAGGTGTGTCCAGCCTCTTACGAGATGAGTGGATGCGTAGTCTAGCCTTGCTAGCTCAACTTGTAGCTTCCCTTCAAAAGTTTTGGCGCGCTTAGCGAAGATGTCGAGGATGAGTTGCGTCCTATCCATCACCTTGCATTTTAGAAAACGTTCTAGGTTGCGTTTTTGTGCAGGTGTAAGGGTATGGTTGAAGATAACGTGGGTTGCTTGCGTGGATGTAACTGCTTCGAGAATAGTTGTGAGCTTACCTGTGCCCACGAAATACTTTGCATCGGGCGCTTTTCGGTTTGCTTTGATAATTTGAATAGGGGAGAGGTTGCCAACGGATAAGGTTAGTTCGCGAAGTTCTGCGATATATTCTTGTTCATGTGCGCTATCAGTATCGAAATTGATATGCACGAGTATGGTAGGCTCGTCATTTTTTGGGGTGTAGTTTTCCATCGATTTTTGCTTTCTATTAGCCTCACCGTTTTTGTTTGGCGCATATAGCCATCCCACTTCAAGATGCTTGTTCTGGCATCCTTGAAGTGAGACAAAGCGATCTTAGATGAACGTCTGCTACTGCATTCCTTGAATGACGACTTGGCGTGATGGAACAATCGTCGAAATAGCATGCTTATATACAATC
>JAQSWO010000083.1 GCA_029266595.1 Gammaproteobacteria bacterium | reverse complement strand
GTTAGTAATCGCGCTGGCCTTATTTTTTGTCTCATATAAATATTCTTTCTTTTCTAGCACTGTGTTGAATACTTCAGCAAACAACGCATTTATATCAAAATAATGTGCTTGAGGAATGTCACGAAGTGCCTCTCTTAAGGCAATATTATATTGTTGAATTAACTTGCGTCGTTTATTTAGGTATTCATCTGCTGTTACGTTGGTGTGTTTTTGCGCATAAGCATTCGCACGCGATGTCCATATAGGTGCTCTTGTGAAATCATGTATGTTAAACACAATAATATGTTTTGCGTCTTCTCCTATTAAGCGCTGTATTTGTGCAAGTACAGTGTTTAAAACTTGTTTCATAAAAGCACTTTCATCAGTACCCTCTGGCATTAATGCCAAATCAACCGATCCCATGTAAAGCACAAAAAGGGTTTGGTCGAGATTGTGGCTGGGATCTGTCGTATAAAGAAAAACTTCTTGTGATAGGCTAGGGATGTGAAATGTTTTTTTGCCATTATCAGCATCTAAAGTAACAATATTACTTTTTAGAACCATTCCTGACCCAAAAGCATAGTTAGTTAATCTAGTTTTATTTTTTGATGAACGATTCAGTAGGTTTATCAAATATTCATTCCACATAGGACCATCTGTAAAGCGTCCTTTATAATAAGGTGGAGATAGCGGTAATAAATGTTGGGTAAGGCGATAAGTATTGCCATTATCTGAATAGCTGTCACCAAAGACTACTAGGCGTGAAATATTGTTAAGCTGCAAATGGGGATTATTTGTTTTAGAGATCGCCACTGTACTAGTGGTGGCAACGGACATAAGAGCCATCAAGGTGGTTAATATTAATCTTTTAAGCAACGTCTATTCTCCTTCATGGTAAAAATTCTGATATGTTAAATTAGATCAATTGACCTAATCTCCGTAGCGCTTGTTCTATGGGCAATACCGTTACATCCTCTATCTGCATTTCATTTGTCCCCATATACAGCAAAAAACACTGTGCAACAGGATAATCTTGTTTGAATGCGTTTAGCCCTGTTAAATCTTGCGAGCGAACTTTATCAGCAGTTTTAATTTCAAAGGCAAGCAAACCATTGGGCCCATAGATCACAAAATCGACTTCTAGTTTACTTTTTGTGCGCCAAAAATAAATGTCATATCTTTTTCTAAAATAAGCATTGATGGCAACCAGTTCTTGCAAGAATAAACCTTCCAACGCAGCGCCATTGATTTCTGCTTGGCTATCGAGCGGTCCTCTTGGCCTAATGGTTTGATACACGCCGACATCAAAGAAGTAAAATTTTTGGTGATTAACTAAAGTACGTTTAGCTCTTTTGTTAAAAACTGGGATGCGCTTGGCAATCAAGAGATCTTCTAAAATATTGAAATAATTAGCAACAGTGTCATTACTTAAGCCGATTTCTTTAGCAATATTGGACATATTAATCTGTTGTCCATAGGAGTAACTAGCAGCTTCTAAAAAACGCTGGAAGGTTTGTATATTGCGAGTGAGGCCTTCTTGTAATACTTCTTCACGTAAATAAGTGTTCACATAGCTTTGTAGATAGTGTGCCGGATCTTCAGAAGTTTTTGTTTTAGGAAGTTGTCCGTATAGCAAGGTTTCAGAGAGATCAAAGGCATCTCCAAGTTCGGTAGCAGTGAGTGGATGCATTGTATGTTCTAGTGCTCTGCCTGCCAGTAAATTAACACCACGCTTTCGTAAGCTTCGTGCACTTGATCCCGTTAAAATAAATTTTCTACCATCACTTTCAATGGCGCGGTGCACTTCGTTGAGTATGCTCGGTACTTTTTGCACCTCGTCAATCACAATCCATTCATCTTTGTTTTTGGGGAAGTAGCGCGGTAAATGTTCGGGGTTGGTGCTTAGGTCAAAAAATAGGGCGTGGTCCAGCAGATCAATATAACAATGGTCTGTCAGCGTTTCTTTAATCCAAGTTGTTTTGCCTGTGCCTCGTGGTCCAAACAGAAAGCAGCTATCAGGTCCTGATAGGGGTAAGTTCAGTAAGCGTTTAAACATGGGTAATCTCTAGACTTTTTAAAAAATAGGCGATGCAACTGTCCAAAATACTATCACGACTATAAATATGGCGTCTATTTTTCTACCGCAATTAGAAATATGGCTTCCTTTTTTCTAATTCCGATAGAAGAATGGCGTAAGAGGAGAGGTGAGTTAAAATTGAGGGGGAAGGGAAGGGAGGTATACTGGGCAGGAATAACCTGCCCAGACAAAGGCATTTCTAAATTTTAGTCATCTTTATATAAGCCATTTTCCTTGCGGAAAGCATCAGCTTCTCTTTTTGCCTGATCTTCTGCATATCCATATCGCTCTTGAAGATAGCCTGAAAGCTGATCCAATTTTCCTTCCATTTGGGCTAGGTCATCATCCGTGAATTTGCCCCATTTTTCTTTCAATTTTCCTTTTAACTGCTTCCAATTACCTTCTATTCTATCGCTGTTCATGGTTTTCTCCCTAAAATTTATTAATAAGGGCCCCCCTTTTTTTAAATGTTATTTGTAGTATGGTATTTATGTCTATGCGACATGCATAAAAAACATTTTATAAAAAGGAGAGTTATCACAAGAATTTAAATGAAAGCATTACCATTGATGGTGATAATTACTTTTTTTCTTGTGAAGTTTGGGGATTTTTATATTCACCGGAATTTTCTCTGCGTTGGTCGTTCTCGTTACTAAAGTTTTTACCTTGACCACCACTGTTTCCATCATGTCCCTGACCTTGGCCACCAGTATTCCCGCCGTGGCTGCCTTGACCTTGTCCGCCAGCGTTTCCACCGTGGCTGCCTTGACCTTGTCCGCCAGCGTTTCCACCGTGGCTGCCTTGACCTTGGCCACCAGTGTTTCCGCCGTGGCTACCTTGGCCTTGTCTTGTATGTCATATATCACTCCTTGGTAGTTTCACTATATTAACAAAGCGTAATGGCTTGTTCCTTGGAACACACATTATTTTTTGCCCTTATCTCCGCTGTTTCCGCTGCGGCCTTGATCCCCAGTATTTCCATTACGGTCTTTGTTATTTCCATTATTTTTTTCACGATTTTCTTCGAACTTTTCAGATTGCGATTTATTGTATGTCATAGTATCACTCCTTATGTAGTTGCACTATTTAACAGGCCAGCATGGCCTATTCCTTGGGATACATTCGCAAACGGTGAATGCCACGTTCATACTAGTACGCATGTTATAAAATTTCCAATCGAAGTGGTGTTATGTTTTTTTGTTTTTATACAATGAGGCAAATCGCTATATCTAGATATAAATTAGAAATTTATGATCGCTTCCTAATTTTTGTATTTCTAATTAATAGATATCAAATCCTTCATATACTTCAAATGGAATAGTTTTTTTTGAGAGACTGGTTACTTTTGAAAGTATGGGTCCTGATTGTAGTTTTTTTTCATAAAATGCCAGTGACTCATCATCGCCATAAACTATTACTTCAACACGGCCATCATTTAAATTTTTTGCCCAACCAGTTAAGCCGAGCTTCTGTGCTTCATTCCGACAGAATTTACGATAAAAGACGCCTTGTACTCGACCACTTGCAAAGAAATGTCTGCCGGATGTCTGTTTCATGTGTGTTGTTCTCCATTTTTTGTTAAATTCCTGTCAAGTCCCTTCAAGTAGGGCCTCCATAACGGGCGTAATTTGAATATTTATGATTTATTTGATATAATATGGATCTTTATTTTAAAACAAAAATTTTATTTGTAGCAATTTTACAGACTTAAAGGTGAGTACGTATGCAATTTATTTGGAAAAATGGCGCCCTAATGCCATCTGAAAACGCACAAACTCATGTGCTGACACATTCTTTACACTATGGATCTGCCGTATTTGAAGGCTTAAGGTTCTACGAAACGGACGATGGTCCTGTCATTTTTAAGCTTAAAGAACACATCGAACGCTTATTTTATTCTGCCCATCAGCTGGAGATGAAAATTCCTTATACGGTAGATCAGTTGTGTCAGGCTTGCATTGATACCATTAGCCACAACAATATCCAAGCAGGTTATATCCGTCCTTTAGCTTATTTTGGGCATGGCCCGCTGAAAGTGGTGCCTCACCCTGAATTACCTGCTGATGTGATTGTTGCTGTTTGGCCTTGGGGTGACTATTTAGGTGTGAAGCTTGTTGATGTGGTAACTAGCCAATATATTCGTATTCACCCAAGTTCTAGTGTTGTGAATGCCAAAATTAGCGGCCACTATGTGAACAGTATGCTAGCGGGTCTTGCGATTCGTGGCACAAAATATCATGAGGCACTGATGCTAGATGCTGATGGTTATGTGGCTGAAGGTAGCGCAGAAAATATCTTTATCGTCAAAGATAATAAGATCATTACACCGCCGACTGGAACGATCTTAGAAGGTATTACACGCAAAACAGTGATGGATATGGCAGCAATGTGTGGTATTCCTGTGGAAGAGCGAAAATTTAGAAGAGAAGAAATTTTGACTGCAGATGAGGCCTTCTTCTCCGGAACTGCAGTTGAAATTACGCCAATACGTTCTTTAGATGATACCCTAATTGGGGGTGGTCAGATGGGACCAATATCGGAGAAAATACAGGGGCTATATCAAGAAGTAGTTTCAGGAAAGGTTCCCAGTTTTCATCATACACTCACACGTGTGGAATCAGCTGTATTAACTGCTTAATTCAGAGAGGCTGTATCATGGCAGACGACAATCGCATCTACATTTTTGACACAACCTTAAGAGATGGTCAGCAATCGCCTGGCGCCGGCATGTCTTTTGAAGATAATTTAATCTATGCACAGTACGCTAGTAAGCTAAACATAGACGTATTAGAAGCTGGATTTCCTGCTGCTAGCCAAACAGATTTTGAGATTGTGAGAGCTATTTCTCAGCAAATGGCCGATCAACAATCTGATATGGTGATTGCAGGATTATGTCAACTGCGTGAGGCGCAAGTAGTTAAGACCATGGAAGCACTGGCTCCTAGTATCAAAGCTAGAAAAGCGCGAGTCCATACCTATGTTCCCGTTGATCCCAATTTGATGCAGGCTTCTCTAGGAAAATTAGCTGATGACAAGCAGCAAATTATTCATGACCTATATCGTTTAATCAAAATGGCCACTGATGGTGGCTTTGAAGTTGAATTCAGTCCTGAAGGCTATTCTAGAATGGGTTTGAATTTTGATTTTGTGACAGATTTAATTCGTGCTGCAGTCAGTGCGGGTGCAGGTATTATAAATTGCCCGGACACGATTGGCGGCGCTTCCCGCTACGAAGGTGAACATTATTTTGTTAAAAAAATGCAGCAACATGCTGACATTATCAGCAAGGAGTTTCCTCAACACAAAGTCATTTGGTCGGCACATTGCCACAATGATTTTGGATTAGCGTTAGAGAATTCGATTACAGCGGCATTTGATGGCCCTGTGCGACAAATTGAAGGTTGCATGAATGGTGTAGGAGAGCGTGCAGGGAATGTCTCGCTAGAGCAATGTATTATGTACATCAAGTCATTTGGAGAAAAAGCGAATCCAGCTCAACCTTACTACACGAACATAGACATTACACACTTACAAGAAGCATCTAACTTTATTGCGCAAAATATGCTACCTAGGCAGCCGCATACGCCTATTACGGGAGAGAATGCAGCGCGCCATACTTCGGGTGGTCACACTAATGCTGTTCTGAAAAATCCGTTAGCCTATCAGCCTTTTGATCCTGCTAGCATTGGCAGCAATATTTCTTTTGTCTTCGGCCCATTAAGCGGTGGAAACCATGCTAAGAGGACCATAGAAGCTCATGGTTATAAGTGCGACGAATCTGAAAAAGCAGTGATCGCTCAGGCTATTAAGGATCGTTACGCTGACAGAAGAAAAGGTATCACCGATTTTGAGCTGATAGAGGCCTATCGTTATTTCAGATCACCTATCAAGGTTAAAGCAATCAATTATGCTAGGACAGATACAGACCATGCGCATCTCACGCTCATTGGTCATTTTTTTGGCCAGGAGAATATTAGTATTGAACATAAGGGAGGAAATTCTGTATTAGCTGGATTAGTAGATGCCATCAGAGCGCATTATGATATAAATATTATCGACTATAGCTCTCAGTCAGATGGAAAATCAGCCCATGCAAAGTGTCTCTCCAGAATCACTATTCGAGTAGCAGAGAATAGAATATATGTAGGTGAAGCGATTGATGCGGATATACATATCTCTGCTTTGACAGCGTTAATTAATGCTGTGAACGAGTCTTACATTATGGAATTTTATAGTGCTAATGTGGATTCACCCGAGCATAATAATTTTTCTCCTCCTTCGCCCTAAGTGAAATGTTTGACACCTTTTTTCCCCCTTAAGAGTTATATAGGACTTATATGCCTAAAAACATTATTGAAAAAATTTGGAATGCACACGTTGTATCTGAGCGAGAAGGGCACCCGCAAGTATTCAGCATAGATAAAATGTTGCTACATGAAGTGACATCGGCACAAGCCTTTGACGAGCTCAGGAAAAGAAACTTGAAAGTGAGGTATCCAGAACGTTTAATCGCGACCTTAGATCACAGTATTCCCACCAGTCAAAGCCGCTCAGTCATTAATGATTTGCAAGCGCGGCATCAAGTAGAAACGCTCAGACAAAACGCAGAAGAATTTGGTGTTACTTTGTACGATTTTGATAGCGGCTACCAAGGAATCGTACATGTTATAGGACCAGAATTAGGATTTACTCTACCAGGTACGACCATTGTTTGTGGCGACTCTCATACCTCAACGCATGGTGCGTTTGGTGCATTGGCTTTTGGCGTGGGTACATCTGAAGTGGGGCATGTATTGGCGACAGGTTGCATTCTCCAGTATAAACCCAAAACCATGCGCGTTAATTTCACTGGCCAGATTAAACAGAATATCACTGCCAAAGATATTATCATGAAGTTGATTTCTATGATTGGCATAGGAGGTGGCAAGGGCTACATCATAGAATATACAGGTGAAGTCATACGTAATCTTTCCATGGAAGCGCGTATGACGTTGTGTAATATGTCCATAGAGTGTGGCGCGCGTGCAGGCTTAGTTGCGCCAGATCAAATCACCTATGACTATCTTAAAGAACGTCCTTATGCCCCTAAAGGTGATGCATGGTCACAAGCTGTTGAAGCGTGGGAGCAGTTAAAAAGTGACCTGAATTGCGTTTATGATCAAGAAATTGATATCGATATTAGTGAACTTACGCCAATGGTTTCCTGGGGTATTAATCCAGAGCAAGCGATTGGTATAGAAGACACTATTCCTCGCCTGGAAGAACTGCCACAGACACACCAAGGTATGGCTAAACAGGCTTATGAATATACTAAATTGCAGCCCGGCGAAGCCATTAAGGGCAAGAAGATAGAATGGGCATTTATTGGTAGCTGTACGAATGGCAGAATTGAGGATCTACGAGCAGCAGCAGAGGTTTTAAAAGGCCATAAGATCGCTAAGCACGTCACTTTGTACGTAGTGCCAGGTTCTGAAAAGGTATTGGCGCAGGCGAAAGCAGAAGGTTTAGATAAAATATTTGAGGCTGCAGGTGCAGACTTTAGAATGCCAGGGTGTTCCATGTGCTTGGCAATGAATGAAGATAAAGTCCCACCGGGTGCTCGCTGTATTAGCACCTCCAATCGTAATTTTATGGGTCGTCAAGGCCCTGGTAGTATCACGCATTTGGCATCTCCCAGAACAGTGGCTGCTAGCGCAGTAGCGGGGTACATCACATCCGAGGTTGTGTAATGAAAAAATTCCAAATTATTACCAGTAGAGTCATTCCATTACCCATGAAAGATGTGGACACTGATATGATTATTCCTGCGCAATACCTTACGCAGACAAACAAAGAGGGATATGGAGAAGCATTGTTTTCAGGATTGAAAAAACAAAATGCAAATTTTGTTTTCAATCAACCGCAATACCGGGAAGCAAAAATTTTATTAAGCGAATCTAATTTTGGTTGTGGCTCATCGCGCGAACATGCCGTTTGGGCATTGATGCAAGCGGGTATTGAAGTCATTATCGCTGAATCGTATTCAGATATTTTTTTTAATAATGCGGCGAAAAATGGTTTGCTGCTTATCAGCATGCATAAAGCTGCTATTGATGCCTTTTTTAAAGAAACTGAAAAAAAAGAAGGATTGATTTTAACCGTTGACCTTGAGCAACAGAACATACGAACCCTAGCAGGTGATTCTTTCCATTTTGCCTATGATGATTTTAGAAAAACGTGTTTATTGAATGGCTATGAAGATATGGATTATTTACTCGATGCTACAAAGCAATGAAGTGCCTATAGAGTTTATTTTTAGTCGTAACAGGAAGAACAAATGCACAAAACAATCGCTGTATTATCTGGAGATGGGATTGGCCCTGAGGTTATGGAGCAAACGCTTCGCGTGTTGGATGCAGTGGCTAAGAAATATCAGCATAATTTTACTTATCTAGAAGCTAAAATTGGTGGCGCGGCTTATGATACGTATAGCGAGCATTGTCCCGATGAAACATTAGAAATTTGCAAGAAATCTGATGCTATCTTATTTGGATCAGTTGGTGGGCCCATTACAGAACAGCATCAGCCTAAATGGGCGGGATGTGAAGCAAATAGCATTTTAAAACTGAGAAAACATTTTCAATTCAATATTAATGTTCGCCCCGTTTTAATTTACCCTAGCCTTGCTGCCTTGAGCCCGTTGAGAGCAGAAAAAATTTCCCATGGCATAGATATCTTGATTTTTCGGGAATTAAATGGAGACCTCTATTTTGGTCGACATGAACAACGAGTAGAGAAAGGCCAAAGAGTAGCTACTGACGAAGCCATCTACGATGAATCTCAAATAGCTTCTATTGCGCATGCAGCGTTTCAATCTGCTGAGCAGAGAAAAGGAAAGTTAGTTTCCGTTGACAAGGCTAACGTGCTCGCTACTTCAAAATTATGGAGAGAAGTTGTAAATGAAGTGGGAAAAAAATATCCCGATGTTGAGCTCACACACATTTTGGTTGATAACTGCGCCATGCAGTTAATCATTCATCCAGCACAATTCGATGTCATACTCGCCCCCAATATGTTTGGTGATATTTTGTCAGATTTGGCTGCAGCATTGCCAGGGTCGTTAGGCCTCATTCCATCTATCAGCCTTAATGCTCAAGGGTTTGGTTTATATGAACCATCTGGAGGGTCAGCACCTGATATTGCGGGGATGAATATAGCCAATCCTATTGCACAGATTCTGTCTGCCACTATGATGCTGAGACATTCGTTCAATCTGCACAATGAAGCGGATGCCATTGAGCACGCTATACAACAGGCTCTTGCAGCGGGAGGGAGGACAAAAGATATTGCCTCTTCTGGAGAGGTGGCAGTGTCTACTTGTGGTTTTGTTGATAAGATATTGGATGTGATGAGGTAACAGCTTCGGTCATTCTCATTGGTAACAGGTAATAATAAGGGTTCTGTCGCAATTAATTTTGTTTTCACCAAAAATCTTAAGCACATTTCTCCTGGTTGCAACTATGCAGCTAAAGCATAAAACTGCTCGTATACGGATGTATTTACTGCATTCATATGTTGTCCTTTCCTCAGCATACGATG
>JAQSWO010000082.1 GCA_029266595.1 Gammaproteobacteria bacterium | reverse complement strand
AACTATTCATATATTTATGAAGCACTGATAACCCTGCTTAGGGATGGACAAAATCTGCTTTTAGAAAATTTGCTGCATATAGTTGGATCAAAGGATGCTATGGCTGTTAAGCAGATACTAGGTTTAATCCAGACTGGACAATATCAGTATGCGGGTGGACTGTTATATTCGATAAGCCGCAGAGAATACGAATTTGTTGATAATTTGCTAGTACTGATTAAAAGCGAAAAAGGAAATATGGTTGACCAGCTGTTTAGTTTATATGTTGGGGTTCAAAATGCAGATAAGAAAGAGGAGCAATATCAGATTGCTAAGGCGTTGCTAGACATTTATCAAAAGAACCCTGATATTGCGGAGAGATTGCTAGCCATACATGAACGGAATGCTATGACTATGAAAAGATTGCTAGTTATGTATGTGGATGATGTGGAGATCATGGAGATATTGCTAGCCATGTATCAGGATGATCCAGAGACCATGGAGACATTGTTAGGCATGTATCAATTTGATTCTGAGGTTGTTCGGCAGCTGCTAGATGCTGCTAACTCCCAAGGTAATTTGAGTGCCGTACGCCCATTATTGGCTAGATGTCAGAATAATCCTGACGATGTGCAGCAATTATTATGTGATTACCAGGATAATTTAGGTTTATTGTTTCAACAAATACAAGAAGAAAACAATAAGCCACTGTCAGATGAAGATGAGCCTGTGAAGGAGAGAAAAGAAGATCCTGGCTCGTTGTTTATGCAACGACGACCTCGGCGTTTATCTGGTGAACTCTATAGAATCAGTATATTTGTTGATGATCCAGAATTAAAACTGCAATGGAAACTTGTAAGGGCGTTAGAAATGGGCTGTTTTGGTCCTTTTATTCAGGCACCAGCGAATAGAGAGCAAGGCCAGGCACCTGCTGAGCGTGTTCAGACACTCATTAGCTTACTAGAGAACGAGGAATTAAAGGGAAATGCGAAGTTCATCGATTCCTGGATTACTTATAAAGGGGCATATGTATCTTATACAGGGCTCGCTAACCAACAATTAGAGCAAATTTTTGCTGCTAAAGTTTTTGATATAACCAATACCGGCCGCTACGAAGAGATAATGCGTGATTTAACTCATGAAACTATGAAATTAACATTGCAATGGAAACTGATTAAGGCATTAGAGGCTGGGTACTTTGGTAATTTTAGCACGGCGCCTCCATCTGAAGAGAAAAATATGACGCTTGATGAGCGTATTGTGGCATTAATTAAGTTGCTAAATAATTGGCAATTGCAGGGAAATGCGATTCTAATACGTAAGCGGATTGTTGAAAATACGCTGTATCATCGGGATGTTGCTGGTCAGTTAGATCAAATTTTTGCTGCTAAAGCCACACAAAACTCTACACAATACAAAGAGATAATACATAACTTAAGTCTTGAAGCTGCCGCGGATGAGGGATTAAGGCTGCAGCAGGAAAGTTATGAAGAGGGGCAGTTTGCGTGGCTTAGATCTCCTACACCTCCTACATCTCCTACAAATGTATTTTTTAATTAAATGATGGGTGGTCCTTCCAAGCTTAAAATGACGACCTCAATGACGGCTATAAATGAGTTAGCTAAAAAAAATAGTAACGAATAAACTCGGAGTTCCTATGCTGTTATCTTATCTAGGAGGAGTAATCAAAGCATGGAGCCATCTTGACATTCGGCGCTTATTAGTAGGATTTTGGTTGCATGCGTCCAATGAACACTTACTAACAGACTATTATTTCCCTACCTCAAAAAAACAAGGGGTTAGACGGGAGGCTGCGGAGGAGTCTGAAAATCAAAGTGTTCTTCGGCTTGCCAGTTCATTAAATACCCCGAAAGAACTGGTGTTAGGCTATGACTACCTCACTCCTTTCGAGAAGCTTCACTTTATCCTCCAGATAATCTTTTCTTTTCCCTTCATGCTGGCAGCAGTTTTGTTGGAAGTGTGCAAGCACATCCCATTACTCAAACATATCTTCAAATACATCATTCCAGCGCCTCAAGTCGTACTTGTGATCGTTAGCAGAATGATCGTTTCACTCTCTTTATGGCTGATAAAAAAGTGTTCAACCATCCTATTTGAAGGAAGGTGGTTGTTCTTGCTGATTATGCCTGTAGTGGTGTCTGCTCCAGATTGGCTTCCTCTTTTGGGTATCACTGACCTACTACCTTATTTAGGTCTTTCAGGCCTATCGGGCGAAATAATCTATTACGGCGTTACGATTTTTATTGGATTAAGTATTGGATTGTTATGTTTATATGAAAGTGAGATTCGTTCTGCTTTAGCTCGGCATCCTGATGTTCCGAGAGTGCTTAAAATTTATCCCGTTGATACGAGGATTCAGCAGACTCAGGCATTAGCCAATGGCCGTAATACTAAGCATCTAGCTGAGGCAAGAACTGAAAGCCACGAGTTTGAGCGAGGCAAAGACAAAGATGTCTCTATCCGTGAGTCTGAATATTTGAATGCGTCAGGCACAGCTGCTCTTGTAGGCAAGCCAACTTTTAAGGTACGACACATAGATGGTATTAGATCACCTTATTACAAAATGGTGGGTGACGATAAAGATGCGTCTGATGATTTATATTACCTCCCCCACAACAACGGTGCATTGGTATTGGAACGTCACAAAGAAGTTTACACCAGAGAAAAAAGTGAGTTTAGAAATGGCAACCTAGTGCTTGTTCCTGGAGATAAGGGTGTACCCATTCAGCATCCTAGTTGGAGTGATCGCTCAAAGGCTACTGTACGATTTGATAGTGAACATGGACAGTATCATCTGAAATTTAGCGATGGTAGTAGCGACATCTGGGTTGATACGGCACGAGATGTACACGTGCAGCTTCAAGAAAAGGGTTTCAAAAATGTAGGCTCTGTTGCGATTTGTCCTTCTGTGACATTAGAGAGTGGTCATTATCACGTTGAGTGCCCAGATTCGAATGACCCAGTAGCAGAGATTTTTGCATTTGGCGATTTAAGGGGCGCAAAACAACATCTTCGCCGACGTGGTGAAGACACCAGGCGTTTAGCATTGCTGGAGCCGGATATCTATTCAGCCACATTTTATGCTCGTGGTACTGAGTTAAAACTCTCAAATAGAAAATTGAACGCTCATCATAGTCGTGTCTCTCAATTTATGCCTGTACCACAAAAAGCACCCAATGTTACTAATGGGCAATTGGGAAACAGCGCTTCTTCTCATACACACCGCTCTGATTTTACTGTGGCTGATCCTGATCGCAAAAGGAATGACTCCGATTCTCAGGGTACTACTTCAACAAGAAAGCCCGTGACCGCCGATTCAGCATCATTACTGTCTATAAAAATCAATATGGCGCTTGAAAATGTTATGCAAAAAGATGAGAGATGGTTAAGGTGGTTAAAAGAAGTTTCAGACGAGGCTCAATTACTTGCTACTGGCGATATGTCACGATTGGAGCCTATTCTATTGAAAGTACTTGATGAGCAAATGCCTAATAAAGTTATAGAGATGGAAAAGCGGCAAGGTTTGAGATCAACCTGTGAAAATATAAGATTAAAAATTAAAGGGCACATTGAGGCTAAACAATTTGATACAGCGATTTTGCTTTTAATAAAGTGTCCTAAGAAAGTGGCGCGTGTTTTGTCGTCTCAATTGTTACCCATTTTAGACACTTGCCAGAATTTGGCGACCCGAGTTGACACATTTTTCTCCCAGTCACATAAAGAAAACAGTGCACTAAAAACTTTCCTTGAGCAATCTCGTAAGGTTATCGAGGCTTCGATACGATATATGAGCGCCCCAGTTAAAACTGAAACCGAAGCGGAACAGGGTGTGATACATTTAGATTTTGACGATGCAGAGCAACTTCGATTCGACACACCGCAGCAGCATTTTTTTAATTCACTAGCATATACGCAAAAATATTTAATTACGATACTTAAGCAAGTTGAGGAATTATGGAAGAGTGTATTTGATGATCATGCTGATGCTGAAAAATTTGGTGATATTCGACAGTTAATTGGAGAGAAACAATTTGATGTAGCATTGCAAGAAATTGAAAAAAATTTTGCAGAGATAGACAAGTTTATAAGAGAACAAAAAAGCATTATTTTGGAGGCCAAAGCGGAAATTGATGCATTACCTTTTTTCCTAAAAAAAGATTTAGGGCAACAAGCTCCTTCTTTAGTTGAGGCTATAGAAGAGATGAAATCTGTTGAGCTGGGATTGACTTTGCCTTCACAGAGTAGGGTAAAAAAGATAAAGACTGGATTGTTAGCACTTTTAAATGATGTTGAGAGCGAATCAAAAAATACCTTAGAGGAATTTATTCTCAAAGGTTCTTTTGCAATAGCAGTTCAAGGCATCGTTAGGTGCTATGGGGAAAATTTGAGAGATCAATTAAGTAGAAAGTTACAAACTAAGTTAGAAGATGGAACCTTTCCTCATACAGGTTCAGGAATAGAGCCAGGAGAACTAGAAGAAGCAAAAGCATCTTCTAAGAGTGTATTTAATTTTGATGAGGCTATAAAAAATATCCCTAATGCTATTATCCAAAAAAATGCGGATTTGATTTGGACGTTAATTAAGAGTCGAGCATATGTATCTGCTCAGTTATTATTAGATTTAAGCCCTTTAAATAATCATTTTTCACAGCACTCACTGAAATTGGTTTTAAGAAAACTAGAAGCTGTAGACCATATCGATGATGAAAAAATGTATCTCATCATCCATGATATCCAACAATGCCATCTAGTAGAAAGTTTGATTCCTGAAATTCTAAATGCCATAAGCAATCGAGTGCCTTTGGCGCAAATAGAAAATTTAAAATTTGAGCGAATGATGCAGGTAGATCATAATTCTCTACCTGAGGCGCTGAAAAAAAGATATCTAGCTACTAAGGCCGCTTGGCAAAATTATGTAGGTCTTATACAGCGGTCGAAAAATGGTACAGCTTTATCACATGCCTCACCGATTCTTCATCTTATTGAAATAGATGAGCTATTGTCATCGGTTGCTCCTGACGCTAAGAAGGATAAACCTGATGTTCTATTGTCGCCTGTAAACGCTCGCGGTTCGGTAGATGATGTTTGGTTATGGAAATTAACACAGACACTTGGAACATCATATGAGTGGGCCTTAATGTTTTTACTCGATGAGGAGCGCTATGGTTGCATCAAATTACTCATGACATTATTAAAGGAGCATGACCATCAAAATATCGCATTATTCATGCGCCTGATTTGTACCGAAGACAAGACACTAGAGGTAGCTGAGATATTTGCACGCATGGGAGATATGAAGGCGGCAGTTAATGCATTGCAATGCTATAGCGTTGACCGAGTAGTTAGCGGTGGACTGATTCAGCCTATCAAGGCTTTATCATCATCTAGCGATCGTGATTCGAAAGAGGATGAGGATTGGGCCCTTGACGATCTTCCAAGGGACATATTAAAAAGTATAGCCGTAGCGGAAAGGCTAATTATAGGGTACCAAGCGTTCTCTCAAACAGGACAAGATTTAGCAAGCTTAGAGCAAAGCGCGGAGGAGCTCCGTGCATATTTAAATCGGAAGTATGAAAAAACTTTAAAATACATAAGATGGCTGTTAGGTCCAGAAAGTAAGGATAGTTTTAGTTCTGGGGAGCGAGCCACACGAATTTTAAATAGCCTTGTGGCGTTGGATAAGATTGCAACACCTTATTGAGCCATTTGAAAAGCGGCATTGAAAATCGTCAAGTCTTGCTTGAGGAGCTCTTTTTTGCTAAGCGATACGGTTGTGTAAAGTTATTAAGGGAATGGTACGCAAGCGGTAAGGAAAAGGAGAAAATAGGAAAATTGCAAAATCTGGTTGATAGCAAAAACCTTTTCGCACTGGATGCACTAGAGGCATTTGCTCGCTCAGAAAATTGGGATAGAGTGAATGCTATATTGCAACCGAATCGTCATTCTTTGGGAATTGATATAAAGAAATTCTTGGGATCAGTCTCTGAGAAAAAGAATTGGTTTACTCCAGATGCGCTATGGACGGAGCATGGGCGAAAAAGTGTAATTAAAGCGAAAGAATTATCGAGCAGATATGAAAAAATGTCTCGTCCAGAGCTAGAAATCGTTGCGTCCGTAGCAGATCTTTTTAATCGATTACATGAAGAATATGGGGAGATTTCTAAATACATAGCGCAGCTCTTGAGTTTTCCTAATCCTACGCCTAAAGATGGAGAGCGAATTTTAAATGGTCTTGTAGCGCTAAAGGAAATGACTCCCATTCTTAAAAAATTGACTAAGATAAATTTCGAGTCAGTGCCTAGCCTCATTTTACAAAATGGTGACTTAGCGCCTTGCCTGAAAATTGGTATGGAAGCGTATGAAGACCATATTAAAATATTGATCTCTGCTAAGCGATACGGTTGTATAAAATTATTGAAAGAATGGCATGCAAGCGGTCAGGAAGAGAAGAAGATAGCGGCATTGCAAAGCCTGATTAATGACAATAACTCCTGTGCACTTGATGCGTTGGAATTGCTTGTTTGCTCAGGAAATAGGAATAAGGTGGACACTATCTTGTATCCTTTGAGCGTTGACATAGAGATTTTTTTGCAATCAGTTAACCAGAAACATAAGTGGCTTGCTTTAAACGGGCAATGGGCAGAATGGGGACTAAGAAATATAACTGAAGCTAGAAGATTATCTGAAAAATATAAAGAATTGCGTTTTTCGGAAAAAGGGCTTCAACAACTTGTGGTAGAGCTCTTTAATCGGTTATACGAAGAATATGAGGAAGTCCTTATATACATAAAAGTGCGGTTGAGTTCTCCTAGCCCTACCCCAGAAGATGTCGATCAGATTTTGAATGCTTTTATGGCACTGGATGAGATTACCTTGGTTATGAATGGATTGACCAAACACAATTTTGAGTCAATGCCTGACCTCATTTTAAAAAATGGTGTTTTAACTCCTTGTTTCAAAACTGGCATTGAAGCGTATGACAACCATATTAAGGTATTGGTCTCTCATAAGCGATACGGTGGTTGTATAAAATTATTGAGGCAATGGGCAGATGTCATAAATGTTCGAAAAGCTACACAGGAGCAGATAGTAGAATCATGCCGGTCAGCAGGTGTGAGTATCGAATCGATTGAGACACCCGCCTCTGTTAAGCAGCATGGTCATATGAATTTATGGAAAGAATGGGCATGTCTTATACAGAGCCAAGAAGATGCGAAGGGGAAGATAGCAGTATTACAAAGCCTGATTGATAGCGAGAATTTCAATGCACTTGATGCTCTAGAGGCATTTGCTCGCTCAGGGAATACAAAGGCGGCAGAGAATATGTTGTATTGTCTGAATACTACGGTAGTAGGCGCTGCTGCCCAAGCTATTGATGATGGGGCTAGCGCTGCTGCAGTGGCTGGGGATGATGAGGCTGTTTTTGGAAATGGTGGCGTGCATCGTACGATACTTTCTCCGCCACGTTTACAGATAGGCACTGTCGATGCTCCGTCAATAGGGCTTTCACAGGTAGTATCTACAAAGTAAAGAGTTTTTGTAATCCTGGGTGCTAGTAAAAAATATCCTTAAGTTGGCAGCCAAGCATATGGAGGTCTGCATCGTGACCGTGTTGAAGATGGCGAAAAATAATGGCTGTAATGTAAGAGTAAGCTAGAAAAATATCAAAAAATAAACTCGAGGTTCATATGTTGTTATCTTACCTGAAGGGAGTGGTGAAAGAATGGAGTCATTTTGATATTCGGTACTTGTTGGTCGGATTTTGGCTGCATGTGTCTAATGAACACCTATTAACGAGTTATTATTTCCCTACCCAAAAAAAACAAGGGGTTAGGCGCGAGGCTGCAGGGGAGTCTGAAAATGAAAATGCCCCTCTACTTGCTGGTTCATCGAACATCCCCAAAAAGCTGGTATTAGGCTACGAATACCTTACTCCTTTCGAGAAGCTTTACTTTATTCTCCAGATAATCGTTTCTTTTCCTTTCATGTTAGCAGCGGTTTTATTGGAAGTATTCAAGCACATCCCATTGCTCAAGCATATCTTCAAATACATCATTCCAGCACCCCAAGTCTTACTTGTAATCCTTAGCAGAATTGCCATAGATTTCACCAATAAATACCATCCACTCTCATGGCTGATAAAAAAGTGCTCAACTGTTCTATTTGAAGGGAGATGGTGGTTCTTGCTGATTACATCAGCAGTTGTGCCTGCTCCACACTGGCTGCCTCTTCTAGGTGTCACAGACGTCCTGTCTTATTTGGGCCTTCCAGGCTTATCGGGTGAAATAATCTATTACACCGCTATGATTTCTATTTGGCTGAGTATTGGATTGTTATGTGTATATTCACGTGAGATTCGGGCCGCTCTAGCTAGAGGTCCCGACGCTCCGAGAATGCTTAAAGCTTATCCTGTTGACGCGAAAGTTAATTTTACCCAGCAAGCGCCTCATCATAGTGTGGCATTAGTTGATGGCCATCATAATGAGCATAGCCATGGTAATAAGCATCCAAATCAGCGAATGCAAGGTGCCCTTTCCTATAATAGTGATGCGGATGGGACAGGGGAGCGTCGAGAGGCTAAATACTCGAGCGGGCCAGATGCAGCTGCTTCTGTCAGCAAGCCAAGCTTTCGGTTATTACACATAGAAGGTATTAGCTCGCCTTGTTATGAAATGGTCGGTGACAGTAAAGATGCGTCTGATTTGCATCGCATTCCTCACAACAATGGTGAATTGGTACTGCGACGTCACAAAGAAATTTACACCAGAGAAAAAAGTGAGTTTAGAAATCGCGAACTAGTGCTTGTTCCTGGAGATAAGGAGGGTGTAACCATTCAGCATCCTAGTTGGAGTGGTCGCTCGAAGGTTACTGTACGATTTGATAGTGAGCGTGAACAGTATCACCTGAAATTCAGTAATGATAGTAAAGAAGGCATTTGGGTTGCTACAACTAAGGATGTGTATTTGCAGCTTCACAGCGAAGGTTTCCGAAATGTGGACTCCGTTGCAGATTGCCCGTATGTGACATTGTCAGATAATGGTTTCTATTATGTTGAACACTCAGCTGATCAAGCAGGTGAGCCTTTTGGATTTGAAACTTTGAATGAAGCTGCTCAGCATATTAGCCGGTTTGGTGAAAACACTAGGCGCCTGAAGCTACTAGCCCCAAATATATATAGCGCAGAAGGAGCTTTAGATTTTCCTAATGCCCTAGTAAGAAAGCGCATTACAGCCTATCCAGATCCAACACCTTTTTTGAAAGTCAAAGCTGCAATTAATGAGGCTATACAAGAAGATATGAGGTGGACGACGTGGTTAGAGAAAGTTATGCAGGAAATTGGATTGGCTGAATCCAATATTCACAAACTTGATATGGAAGGTATTACTTGATGAGGTAATGCCGAATGCAGTTATAGAAATAGAGAAGCACAGAGGTATGGACTCCACATGTGAAAGTATAAGATCAGATATTGAATTGTGTATTGAGGCCGGCCAATTTGTTGAAGCAATTCAGCTTATGCGGCAATGTCCTAAACAAGTAGAAAGTTTTATGTCAGATGAATTACTTCCTGTCTTGAAGATTTGCTATGGCTTAATGAATCAAATTCAGGAATTTTCGCCAAAACCGAACAAAGGACTTTCTCCTCGATCTCACGAACAGGATTTTGCAGCGGGACCAGCCATCATTGCCGGATGTATAAAACAAGTCAAAATTCTAATAGAGGGTGCGAAAGTTCGTTCCCTTCACGAGGCTAAAGCTGAAGAACCTGATGCTTTGGATGACGCCGTTACAGAGAATAATCCTACACCGCTGCAATATTTTACTGAGTCACTATTTTATACGAAACAAAGTTTTTGGGTGGTACTTAACGAACTTACAAAATTATGGACACTTGTGTTTGGTAAAGCTGGGAATGCTGAGAAACGGTTTGATGGTGTTCGGCAGCTGATAGAAGAGGGGAAATTTGAGGCAGCATTGTCAGAGATTACAAAATTTGTTTATGACATTGACCGGATTATAAAACAGCGGAGACAGTTTATTTTACAAACCAAAATGATTATCGATGCGTTGCCTTTTTTCATCAAAAGGGTGCTAGTAAAGCATGCACCTCTTTTAGTTGAGGCTTTAGAAGAGATTAGACTTGTTGAGGAGGGAGCGTTGCCTTCACAGGGATTGGTAGAGAAAATAGGGCAAGAATTATTGAAACTTTGGAGTACGCTTGATTTGGTAGAGATTAAAAATAGGGAAGACCGTCATAAGGAAAAATGGCGAATTAGTTTAAATACGATTTTACAAGATAAAATACAGCAAGGCGCTCTTCTTGATAGCTCACCAAAAGACCGCCAGGAGGTAGAAGTAAAAGCATCTTTAGAGGATATATCCAATGTTGATTTTGGTCAGTTGATTCAGGGATTACTTGAAAGAGAAGCATATGCATCTGCTCAGTTTCTGCTGAAATTAACTCCCTTAAGGGATCATTTTGGACATTCACTTGAAGAAGTTCTAGTAGAACTAGGAGCAAATCATAACGATGAAGAGACATATCAGCATATCAGTCACGTCTACCATGAGCACCAATGCGAGCAAGTTGAGCGCTTAATTTCTGAGATCTTAAATGCCATAGGTCAGCGGGTATCTTTCAGGGAATTAGAAGATCAATTTGAGCGAAAGATGCGGCGAATTAATGATTACCATACCGCTTTACCAGAGGAGTTAAAAAATAGGTATCTATCTGCTGTAGCTGCTATGAGCAGTTATCTAAATTCCCTACGAAACGAGGGTGCTGTGGCAATGGATGAACCTTCAAAAGAAGCATCCCTAATTAAAGAGATAAATGAGTTTTTATCACCATTAGCTGTGGCTGATGCCAAGGAGCCTGATAATGCGGGGGAGGTAGTAACTGGTTTAGTTCAGGCAAAAAAATTAATCGCACAATATAGAGAGTTGCTCGAGAAGAAAGCGCAGGCAGGATCAGACTTACCCGACAATCAAGAACTATATCAATCTGTAGGGAGTCTTCTTGAATATTTGAGTGAAAAATATTCTGAGGCCTGTGTTGATTCCAATAAAAATTTGCTACGAGTGGTAGTAGCGCCGCTTGAGGTACTAGAGCATTTGTACAAAAAGAATTTACTACAAGCAGCAGTAGTTCAATCTAGGATTTTGCTGGAACTAGGTGATATGTTTTTCGTACTTGATCAAATGGAGGAGGACAAGAATATTGATTTCGATTTACCTGAAAACGCTCATAGCCAGCTACATGGCCTTTTGCTGCAGAAATTGGAAAGTATACTTGGAACAGCCTATAAATGGCCTCTCAGCTTTCTGGCCGATGATTCTCTATATGGCTGTATCAATTTATTGATGATATTAGCATCAGAGAATCCTAATTCTGAAAATACAGTGAGATTAATGACGTGGATTTGTACAAAGAATTTTAGCTCGTTACAAGCAGTTGAAGCTTTCATGCGTTTGGGGAATATGAAAGCGGCGGTTGACTTATTGCAGTGCTATAGCGCTAAGGCCTCGTGTCAGGAGTTTAATCGGGTTTGCGAAGCGTTGATGGACGAAATAGAGGGTTTTTTAGGGTCAGTCGATGATAGTAAGAGTGACGGCATTGCAGAAAAATTGCCTGATATAGAAATACTAGTCGCGAAATACCAAGCATTTCGTCAGATACGGCAAAATTTTTCACATCAAGAGCCAATTGTACAAAAGTTTTATCAATATTTGCAAAATGCATACAAAGAGCTCTATGACGCTTGTTTAACATCTTTGATGCGAGAGAAAAACCTAATTAAAATATTGGATGATTTTATAAAACTCCAGCAGATTGTTATGGCTATTACAAGACTGGGTCAAGTAGATATTGCTGTGCCATCGCCGTCAGGCCTAGACAGTCTTTTATTCGATATGGGAAAAGCATTTGAGCACCACCAGAATGAATTCGAATTTTTAGTCAGCACTCGGCGATATGGTTGTCTAAAAAAGTTATTGGAAGCAGATAAAAATGGTCACCAAAATTCATTAACAAAATTGATTCGGGAGGGAAACACTCAAGTCCTAGACGCAATTGATGCATTTGTTTGCTCAGAAAATAATGATGTAGCAAACGATATATTGGAATCAGTTCATAGCCCCACCGACCAGATCAGTGTCCATAAGCTGCTTTTTGATATAGAGGGATTTTCACGCCTGGGAACAGCTGGTGAGGGGAGAGGGGTTACGCTAGATCCGTCATGGATAAAAGATGTAGCCCAGGATATAGCTGAGGCAAAAAAATTGGCGATAAGGTGTCAAGCATTGAGGCGAGCATTAAATGATCCTCCGGAAATATTTTTTGATTATTTGCACAAAAAGCATAGGGAAACTTTGGATTACACAATAGCTCTATGCAATGATCGTAATAATAATCTTTCCCCTGTAACCCCAATGCAAATCTTAGATGGCCTTATAGTATTAGACGAAATTGCCTTGATTTTTCAAAGAATGAGAAGAAAAGAGGGTGCTGCTTTGGCATTGCCTGCTATTTTATCAGATGCAGCCTTAGCACATGGGCTGCAAAGCGATATTCATCCAAAATATGCAAATTGTATTGAGGCATTGGTCTCTGCTAAGCGGTATGGTTGTATGAAATTGCTGAGAGAATGGCACTTAAACATCATGGGCGACCAGGAAAATGCAGAGAGAAAAATAGCGACATTGCAGGGGTTGGTTCAAAGCCGCGATTCTCGCACACTAGATGCGCTAGAAGCATTTGCTCGCTCGGAAAATAAAGGAGCAGTGGAAAATGTATTACATTTTGTTGCCAAAGCCGATAAGAATATGCCTCCTGTCAGGAATATTTTGTCTCGTATGCTATTATCTCCTTTACCAGCACGTTCACGAGCCGGATCTTTATGTGGTCTTAGCGCTGTACCACAAATTGCGGTGAAACAGTCGCCGAATGCGCGAAGATCCTCATGCGCATAAGTAGTAATAGGTCACACCCCTCGTTGAATTTGGTATAAATGGTCAGAGTCCGACCGTCTTTATAGGGCTGAAAAGATTGAAAATAAAAAAATATAAAAAAAGAGAAAAATTAGTATGCTATCATCCTACCTAGAGATAGTTTGGAAAGAATGGGCAAATTTTAATGTTCAACGCCTATTACTGGGATTCTGGTTGCCTACGACCAATGAACATCTCTTACTAAACTATTTCAAAAAACCACCCCCCTATGCTCTGAAAAGACTGCTACTGGGTTATGATTACCTCTCTCTTTCTGAACAGCTTGAATCCATTACTCTATTTATCATCTCTTGGCTTTTTTTACCGGCAGCCTTTTTATTACATCTGTTTCAATACATCCCGATCGTCAAACACTTCACCCAAGTGTTGCAAATCTTTCTAGTGATTCTTTGTAGATCCATAGTTAGGTTGATAAAAGAGTGTTTAATTATGCTGTTTTGGGAGGAGAAACCGAGGTTGCTTTTGCTGGGGTTATCTTTGGCAGTCGTGTTCGCTCCGTTTTACCTCCCCTATTTTGGTGTTACAGGCCTGGTGGTTGGCACATCCTATTATATTTTTACGGGCCTTATTTCGCTTGGTATGGGATTGTTATGTCTATTTACAAATAAGATTAAATTGGCTTTAGCCAAAGTACCAGATTTTCCAGCCAGGCTTTTGGTGTGGTTAGAAGGTGATGCTGCCGAGTTTCAAGTACGATTAATAGGTGAGGTTGGTCAGCACTATTATCAGAGAATGAGTGACAGTAAAGACCAAGCGGCTGAGTTACACTGGGCCTACAACAAAGGTGGTTTGCTGGTACTACAGCGGCATAAAGAAGTTTATCTTAGCGAAAGAAGTGAGTTTAACGATGGCCATTTGTTACTCGTTCCAGGAGATAAGGAAGGTGTGACCATTAGGCATCCTAATAAAAATAACCAGACAACCGTCAACGTGCGATGTGAGAAGGATAATTATTTTTTAAAATTCAGTGGTGATAAGCATTGGATTTCGTGTGGACCACAAGACGTATGGGACCAGCTTGAAAGGAGAGACTTCCGAGATGTGGTGAAATCTATTGCACATTGCCCTAGGGTGAGGCGAGATCAGGGTCATTATTATGTTGATCATCCGACAAGCGAAGTGAAGGGGCCATTTAAAACCTTGAGAGAAGCAAATCAACATCTTAAGGCACTGGATGAAGATACAAGACGATTAGCATTGCTATCCCCAGATATCTATTTAGCCACATTCCTTAACCCTGGTGATCGCCTGCCGCTAATAGGGGGAGGAGAATTGTGTTTTGATAGTAGTAATACGCCACCTCGAGTTATAAAAAAAGTAGAAGCTGCTGTTCATAACTATGATTTTTCTTCCCCTCGCCGGACATCATTGGAAGTAGGCCATTCAAGAGCTATTGAGGATGAAGAAAAATTAGACGCATCGGTAGACTATAGTACTAGCAATCGATCGTCACTTTCTGAGAAAGATTTACAGGTTAGGACAAAAACTTCTGGAAGGGTTTATTCACCGTTCTCGGGTTCACTTTTAGCAGTCCAAAAAATTGTTAAGAGACTCAAAAAAAAGCAGCCTCACCTGGAAGAATATCTAGAAGGTATTGAACAGATGGTGATGTGGGTTGAACAATATCCTCGAAGGCAGGGTTTTATTGCAGACCTGAAATCTGAATTGTTCGAATTGCTTAATAAAGAAATACCTCAAGAGATTTTGCAGATAAGTCAAAAATCGAGGGAAATAAGATTAGATATTCACCAAGACATTCAGGAAGGTCGATTTGAAAAAGCTTTAGAAAGTATAGAGAAATATCAAGATGAAATGGCGTGGCTAGTCAAAGCTCAAGCAGCTATTTGTCTACGACCTTTTTTTATGAAAGAACACTTTCAAGCCTTAAGGGCATATATCATATCTGATCAAGGCGTGTTTGAGACCCATCGCGTAATACACGATGAGTTGTTGCAGATGGCTAAGCAGATAGAGGATAGCGTTGTTAGAGATAACATTATGGCTCATATTGAACAAGGGCAGTTTGATCGAGCAATTAAAAGTATAGTGGCGTATGAAGGGCGTGTCATGAGCGGCCGTTTGAAAGCACTACTAGAAGCCGCTTTGGTAGCAAAAGGAAACCTGGCAGCAATGCCTTTGCTGAACGACACAACTAGCGCGATAATTTTGCGATTGATTGATAAGCAGGCATATATGTCTGCTCGTTTAGTGCTGGCGATTAGCTCTTCATCAGTATTTAGAGAATCAGAACATGAGCGTGTTTTAGTAGAATTAGCATCAATAGTGGACGCCTCTGATGATGAAACTATTTATAACGCGATAGAGGATTTATGCAATCAAGAAAAAGCATATGTTTTGATCGCCGAAATTATAGACTATATGGAGCAAGGGAAGTCTCTAAAAGAGATACAAGATCATACGTTTATTCATAGATACCATTCACTATTAAATCGCTTACCAGAAGATCATCCTAAACGTTGTACATTGCAGATTATGATGGCGAAATGGAAAGCGCAATGTTTAAGCGAATCGTTATTACCGGTTTCACTTCAAGAAGCTAAAGGAGCTATTAATGAATTCAAAGAACGACCTAATTGGAGGGAGCGTTTGGAAGAAGTTGAGCGGATGATCTTCTGGATTATGTTGGATCCACAGCTTTCTATGGAAAGCCTAAAAAAGGAGTTGTCAAAATTATTGAATGAGGAAATACCTGATGCGGTTGTCCAGCAAAATGAATCTTATAAAAAAATAAAATCAGATATTCGGCGGTGTATTGATAGAGGTCGATTTGCTGAGGCGATTAGATCTATAGTAACCCTTGTGTCACCGCAAGTCGCAGATATGGTGCATGCCTGTGAAAGACTTAAGCAACAGATTTCTAAATTAGCGCCTTATTGTTTGGCCCATACATTTAAGCGGCAATTAGTTCAATTAGATAGCATCATAGGCCATTGTCAGTTTCCTCATTCTAATAATCTCGAGATGGCACACGTATTATTTAAAGAATGGGAAACATTCACAGAGGCAAGTTTACGTATATTGGTTTGTGAATTAAAAAAGCTGTGGGTTGCATTACCTTATGAACCTAATATTGAAAATT
>JAQSWO010000081.1 GCA_029266595.1 Gammaproteobacteria bacterium | reverse complement strand
AAGATGCTGCTGCATGGCCTAATTTATCAGCAACCTCAAAGCATTTAATTGCATGTTTAAGGGCAGACTCTGTTCCTAAAACACTGCAATATAATCCTAGTGCATATATTGCATCAGGATTATTTTTTGAGATTTCTTCGGTAAGCCACTTAAAATCTACTTGCTTAAAATGCTCTATTGCATTCGTCTTATTTTCCTTTCCAAATAATTCGACCTGATACATGACACCTAAATATAGATTAGCGAGAGGATGGCCCTTTCTTGCAGCTTCTAGAAAAAGTCCCATAGATGATCTATAGTGACCAATCGTATAAAAACTCTCTCCTTTACGAAATGCTTCTTCACCTGTGATCGGAATGTTTTCATTTTCTTTTTCTTCTTTATTATCTAATCCATCTAAAAGTTTAAGAGGCGTTGATGGTGCTTGGTAGAAATTTTCCTGTTCTTTAGGAGGTGCTGAAGGTGCCGGATTGAAATTTTCCTCTTGCTTACGGTCATCCGTATCATCATCACTTATGTCACCAGATGCTTCTGTTGAGATGATCGTAGTTTGTGGTTCTTGCAAACTACGAAATTTTATTTGAAGTTCTCCAAGTTCCACATTCGCTTGCTGAAAGGATTTTTTCGCGAAATTAAATTTGCTTGATAAAACGCTATCCAGTACTGCTCTTCTTAGTTTACTTGCTTGTGCTTGAAGATCAGCAAAGTCGGGAGAAGAAATCGGTAAAGAAGGATTGGTTAAAATCTGGTCTAGACTTCTTATTAAATAAATCATATTTTTTAGTTTTTTTAGATCTTCTTGGGATGTGCCTATAGAAAATTTATTGAGTGAATTCGATCCTGCCAGTTTTTCGAAAATTGTATCCTTGAATTTTTCTATGATAACCTGCACATCCGTAGAAATATCGCCACAGAACAGTTGATCTATTTCATTTATAAAATTAATTAATTTGTCGGGATCGCAGCCTGTTTTTTGTAATAGCATGGTTTTTGCATATTGTTGGGCCTCTAATGATGCCTCTGCTGCTTCTCCTTCTCCTAAATCTTTATTTGTAGCTGCTTTAAAGTACCATGGAAAAGCTTCTTTAAATGGACTAACGATAGTGTCTTCATATAAAAAATCAGCAAACTCTTTTTGTGCTAATAGCAGTCCTTGCTCTGCTGCTTTCTTTAATAGGAGTTTTTTCTGATTCTTAAAGTAAGGGCGTTCCCAGGTGTTTATTATTTTCATTGCCAAGTTTCTTGCAGCCATTGCAGATTCTTGATTTGATGCAGCGTAATAGTACTGAGCGGCTTCTTCTGGCCTACCGTCAGCAAATAAAAGATCCCCTAGCTCTAATTGTGTAGCAGGATCACCCAACTGAGATGAAGTTTTTAATATATGAATTCTTTCTTCTAATGACGTTTGTGCTTTTGAAATTTCATTGGTTAGGTTTTGCATGTTGATACTCCATTTTTATTTTTTATTATTTTTTTTATTTTTTAAACTTTGGAGAAGGTGAAAAAACGAAAGATATTGTTATAGAGATGTGTAGTGCGAGTTGAACGGAAGAGAGGGAACTCAAGATGCTAATTTTTAGCATCTTGAGCTGCTACTGCCATTGTGATCAAAACCCGATATCTTGAGGTGGGCATCTATAGGCATTACCCATATTAGTCACATTAGTTTGTTGCATGCTGCCACTAGCCTGAGTCATGCCACCGTAATTGCTATAACCGAAGCTCCCAGTGTTTCCAGCTCGATTGGTTGTAATTTGCACATAATTTGCGCCTAGTGCTGCGGTTTTGTTTTTAAGGTCATTCATCGCGCCTAATTCTAAGTTTTGATTAGAAGTCCAGCCGCCGGTGAAAAAGTTGCCTTGGTTGCCAATAACTTGTTGAACATATTTGCAGCTTTTGGGCGGAGGGTTAGGAGAGGCAATGACGTTATTTCTTGCTTGAGGTGTTTCCACAATGGCTGCACAGCCCGATAGTAGGAAAGTGGCTGAGATCAATGCAGCCGATATTGTTTTTTTCATAATATCCTCAGATTTTGTTAATAGGTCAGCCTCTAGATAAAAACGGGCATCTTTTGCTGATTTTGAACTAAAAATTCTCTCAGAGCGCTCACATACTGCGTGTATGTTGCGCTAGATTGCCGCGTCGCTATCGCTCCTCGCAAAGACGGTCTAAAACTTGACCGTTTGTGCTAATTTTGGCAGAGAGGTGATCTATTATAATTTTTGTTGATGAATTTTAAAGTTGGGATTCTACAATGGATGGATGACTTTTTCAATTTGCCGAGCTGGAGAGGTGCCCCAAAATCATTCCTCTATTAAGTTTCTTTTCTGGCATTTCCCCTTATCATATTGCTTGATACTTTTGCGAAGTCTGGCAGCATTAGCTGGATTTTTTAGAAGATATGCTGTTTCCTCAATGGCGTTATAATCTTCAAGGGACATCATGACGACAGATCGCGATTTTTTACGTGTAATAATCACTATGTCATGGTTGTCGCAAACATGCTCCATGAATTTAACTAAGTTCTCTCTTGCCGTTGGATATGATATTGTTTCCATAACGTCTCTACAGTTAATATGTAAATAAAATCATACGGTTAAGTATAGTCAAATATTTATTTTACCTACAAGACTGATACGAAGATTGGGCTTGTCATCAATCACAGGTTAACGCATGATGCTTGTATCTCAACTCCCAAAAAATCTGATAAATGAAACTCAAACAAACCTATGTCTGTGAACAATGTGGTGTGACCTCTCCTAAATGGGTGGGGCAATGTCCTGATTGCGCTAGCTGGAATAGTATGGTTGAGCAAATCACACCCATACGTTCTTCTGGGAATAAAGGATATGCAGCAGCAACGGGCGAGCAAGTGGTCAAGCTGTCCGATGTTCAACTCACTGTTGAGGCGCGTATTGCCACCGGCCTAAACGAACTAGATAGGGTGTTGGGTGGTGGATTGGTGGGAGACTCCGTCGTTTTAATTGGTGGCGATCCAGGTATAGGTAAATCTACGTTATTGATACAAACGCTTTGCCATCTCAGTCAAACCCATCCTGCTTTATACGTGACAGGTGAAGAGTCCTTGCAGCAGGTCACGCTACGAGCCCGCCGATTAGAACTTCCTCAAGATCAGCTAAATTTATTAGCAGAAACACAGGTTGAGCGCATTATCGCTATTGCAGAAAAATCTTCTCCCAAAGTCTTAGTGATTGATTCCGTACAAACTCTTCATACTGAACTTTTATCTTCAGCGCCAGGCGGTGTTAGCCAAGTGCGTGAAAGTGCCGCGCAATTGGTAAGGTTTGCTAAAAGCAAAGGAGTTGCCTTGTTTTTGGTTGGGCATGTGACCAAAGAGGGTATGTTGGCAGGTCCACGGGTGTTGGAGCATATGGTGGATGCCGTGTTGTATTTTGAGGGAGAGCGCGACAGTCGTTTTCGTGTGATTCGTGCGGTGAAGAATCGTTTTGGTGCAGTCAATGAGCTAGGCATTTTTGCTATGACGGATAGAGGTCTCCGTCAAGTGAATAATCCTTCGGCCATTTTTCTCTCTCATTATGAAACAGCGATTTCAGGGAGCGTGATTATGGTGAGTTGGGAGGGCAGTCGGCCATTATTGGTTGAAGTACAGGCTCTCGTTGATGAGACACATTTAGGTAACCCCAGACGAGTGACCGTTGGATTGGAGCAGAATCGTTTGGCGATGTTGCTCGCTGTGCTGCATAGGCATGGCGGTGTCGCCACTTTTACACATGATGTGTTTGTGAACGTGGTAGGTGGAATCAAGGTATCTGAGACTGGCGCAGATTTAGCGCAGATTGTGGCGGTGCTATCGAGTTTGAGAAATAAGCCCATCTCTTCTGATACGGTGGTGTTTGGAGAGGTAGGTTTGGCAGGAGAGATTCGACCAGTGCAAAGTGGGCAAGAACGTCTCCGTGAAGCGGCTAAGCATGGGTTTAAACGTGCAATTGTGCCTAAGGCAAATATGCCTAAGGGCGGGGTAGACGGAATGGAGGTCGTAGGAGTAAAGCATATACAAGATGCGTTGGGGCATTTTTAAGCCCATGAGCCGCAGGCGCTGTATTCGGCTCAAAATATCTTTAATTATGAGCCGGATAGATATTATAATCGGCTCATGTATAAATATAACTGGCAACAACCTGATTGGCCTAACTTTCAATATGACCTCTCTGTCTTATACGATGACCTACTTAGGATCACGGAGAAGATGGGTTTTATCAGCGGTAAGCTCGCGCATTTCACTGAAAATCTACAAACAGAAGCTATGCTTGATTTTATGGTAGAGGAGGCGGTAAAAACATCAGCAATTGAAGGCGAGTATGTGAGTCGACCAGATGTCAGATTGTCTATCAAAAATGGGTTAGGGCTTGATCGAGAAAAATTGCGCGTACACGATAGACGCGCACGAGGTATCGCAGAATTAATGCTTGATGTGCGTAATACCTTTAAAGAATCTATAACAGACACTAAATTGTTTAGCTGGCATCTAATGTTATTGTCTAGTTCCATCAACCCGAACCTGAGGGTGGGTTCTTGGCGTATACATGAAGAGCCCATGCAAGTTGTTTCGGGCAATTATACGAGAAGTATCGTGCATTACGAAGCACCGCCCTCTAAAGACGTCCCTAAAGAAATGGAAAGATTCATTCAGTGGTTTAACGATACAGCGCCTGAAAAGCCTCAAGCCATTAAGTTTCCTCCTGTGCGTGCAGCCATCGCACATTTATATTTCGAAAGCATACATCCATTTGAGGATGGTAATGGAAGAATCGGTCGCGCCATTGCTGAAAAATCTTTGTCGCAAAGTTTTGGTTGTCCTATGCTGCTGAGTTTGTCTCAGGCGATAGAAGCGAAAAAATCAGACTATTATGCAGCGTTGCATTTGGCCTCTACATCAAATGAAATTACCGCCTGGATCCGTTACTTTGTGAGCATCATATTGCAGGCACAACAGGAAGTTGAAACCTATATTGATTTCGTTTTAAAAAAAGCAGCTTTTTTTGATAGGTTTAGTGATCTTTTAAATGAACGACAGTTGAAGGTAGTGCAACGCATGATGAAAGAAGGTCCCAAGGGGTTTGAAGGAGGGATGAGTGCTAAAAAATACATGGTCATTGCCGACACATCAAAGGCTACAGCAACACGAGATTTACAACAATTACATGAGATGCAGCTACTTAAACAAACAGGTGGCGGACGTAGTGTGAGATATGAGCTTAATCTAGACCGGCTCTAACCCACAATCAATGGAGACTTCAATATGATAGTAATGCTTTTTTTTATGATAAGTGTTGCCATGGGGCTTGTTCTTTGGACAGATAAATATCTTCTCAGTATGGTAGTTTTTTGGGTGACACTTGTGTTGGTAGCAATAGTGTTTTTTCACCATATGACCGATAAATTGAATATCGCTCTGTAAAGTATTTGAAGGATGATAGTAAGATGACTGTGAGAAATTATATGATTGTGGGTGCAAACACGCTTGGATTATATGCCGTATTGCTTGCGAGCGTGATGGCGTTTGCATTTCAATTTTATTATAACGAGTTGCCTTGTCCCTTGTGTATGTTACAACGCATGGGTTTATTATTAGCGGCATTTGGTTTTATGTTGAATTTTAAGTATGGCTTTAAAGCTAGCCATTATGGATTCTCGTTGTTTGGATTGTTATTAATGATGGCTGTGGGTATGCGCCAAGTGTTCCTTCATATTGTGCCTGGTTCAGGAAGTTATGGCTCATCGTTTTTAGGATTACATCTTTATACCTGGGTTGTTTTAATGGGCGTGCTGGGTATTTTTTATATCGCTGTCGTCTTGCTATGCCACAACCGTGATGTTGTCGATGCTCCATTGTCTAAATCAGCCAAAATATGGGGAAATATAGCTGGTTATGGCATTTTAGTGTTGGTGTTACTGAATCTGATTAATGCATTTATGATTTGTGGTTTTGGGGGATGCCCTGATAATCCAGTGGCATATACCGCTCGTACTTGAAGATAAGAGTCAACTCCAAAATGCTAAAAACCAGCTTTTTGAAGTTGGATGAGTATAGTTTCGGACGGTAAAAGGTAGAGGGCCCTTGGTGCAAAAAAGTTTATTTCGTTCCACCACCTTAGTATCGGGTATGACATTTATGTCGCGTGTGCTGGGTTTGGTGCGTGATGTGTTGATTGCACAAATCTTTGGCGCGACAGCCGCAATAGACGCCTTCTATGTTGCCTTTCGTATTCCCAATTTTATGCGTGCCTTATTCGCAGAGGGTGCGTTTTCTCAAGCATTTGTTCCAGTACTGTCTGAATATAGAGAGCTGAAGACACCGGAAGAGCTGAGGCAGTTTGTTGCGCGTATGCAAGGCGCATTGCTTTTATCATTAGTATTGTTAGTCACATTTTGTATTATTTTTGCTCCCACGATCGCCGTGTTGTTTGCCCCAGGTTTTGCCGATGAGCCCTACCGATTATCGCTCACCATAGAAATGCTTCGTATTACCTTCCCCTATTTATTGTTAATTTCCATGGCTGCATTTTGTGGCTCAGTGCTGAATAGTCATGGCTCATTTGGTCCACCAGCATTTGCTCCTGTATTACTGAATGCCATTATGATTATAGCCGCGCTGTGGTTATCGCCACATTTTTCAGAGCCGGTGGTTGCATTGGCAGTGGGTGTATTCATCGCGGGCATCTGTCAGTTTTTATTTCAAATTCCCTTTTTGCATGTTAAGCAATTGTTTATATTGCCAAAATTAGTATGGAAGGATCCGGGCGTTAGACGTG
>JAQSWO010000160.1 GCA_029266595.1 Gammaproteobacteria bacterium | reverse complement strand
AATCAATTTCCAAGCCCATCACAATTTTCATGTGCAATAAGGCTTCAGCATTACCTTTTACATCATCGACAGGGTGATGGGTATGCTCTGTTTTGCGGAGATGTTTAAAATTCAACTTCATATCCTTAACCATTCCTTTGTAGAGCGATCCCAAATTGGTAGAGCTATGTCCAAAGGGATTATCACCTAAAAAGTGATGAAAATACCAATTGATAAATTGCCAATCAAAGCCATTGTTGTCAGAGATAAACATTAAGCGGCCATGCGTATTTTGCTGGAGCCAGCCAGAAAACTCTTGCATTACAACTTGCGGTTCCGCAAAAGCTAACGTTTCTTCACGGGAAAAACCGCTCACATTCAACGCTTCTGGCACCCACTTTTCTGATATCGGGTGCAAGCATCCATAAAAAGTTCTTTCCAATCCTGACTCTACAATTACAGCACCGAATGAAATCATAGAATAATCGCCGGGAATGGGGCCATCAGCTTCAATATCGACCATTACATAGGTCATCTGCATTACTCGCTAATTTTTTTTGGTTCTAAAAATTTTTCTCTTTTACTTCCCCGATTTGGGGCAACACTTTCTTAGTAATCCGATTAACTAGCTCATTCGCATCTGATTCATTCAAAGTGGCATTACTAAAAGATATAGTAAAGGCAAATGGATTTTCATCTGTCCAGCATTGGATATGTACACCAGCCTCATTTCTACCAGAAACATACCCACCTTGCATATCGCTTTCGCCCATGCGCCATGCAAAATCCGGCATACATTCCGACAGAATCGAATAGACTTTGGCTTTATCTAACTCGGAAACCACATCTACGTTAATGAAATTTTTCATTTTTATCTCAATACAAATTTAGGAGTAGTTTAGCCATCTCGGCCCGATGAAACCGGGGTTATTAATATCTCCCCCTCTGTTTGTAGCTCTTTCAATAAAACCACAAAAACTTCAATTTATTTACTACTCACAATGCAATAAAGCGCTACATTTGACACAGCAAGCGGCCATAAAACGATACCTGAGCAATGCATCAGTAACCATATTGGTTATCTCGAAGGCCCCCTAACATTAAAACATTCATTATTTTTCTCTTAGAAAATAAATCGTCTTTTCCATGAGAAATTAAAGCTTTACGGACATGCTCTTGGTTTTAATGTTTTAGAAAAAACAGATGGGATCAATTCATCTGTTTCATTCTACTCCGTCGAGAATTTCCTGCATTTTAAATGGCTTTAATATTAGTCTCTTTTACTTCCCCAATAATACTCTCTCTATATCTTTCAGCAGAGACATTAAATTATCGTGTGTCGACTCGATCATACATGAATCAATAGTTCGAATGAGCGTAGCGGGACAACCATTCAATGCACGTAAAGCCTGAGCGGTTTTTTCGGTAATATCGTGGCGATTTTGATCTAAAATTACAATTCCACAACGATTATCACCATGAGCCACAACGGCAGTGTTTGAGCCTACCTGCCACCATTCGCGCTTATTGAGAATCCCACTTGCTTGTTCTTTGATTAGCATAATCATTGTTGCACCCGATAGTTATCAAATTGATCAAAGACGCTTCTTTGACCCGAACTATTAAGAATCAAACTTCTTTCTTGTTTCATTAGTTCCAGAACATACCGATCGCTAATCAATCGCTGGCTACCTCGAGTAAACAATGCAAACTCATCGCCAGTTTGCGCGGTTAATGCAGCCAAATCAGTTACCTTGATTTGAGATTTTTTCAAAGATAATTGAGATAAGCTGTCTGGCAGTTGATCAAGAATACCTTGTTGCCTACCTGATAACGATCCATAACCCCATGCTATTTCAGACGGAGTACTTGCAGAAATTGTTGTACCTGTTGTAGCTCCCCGCCCCCTCAAAATATATTCAGTTGCGTCCCTTGTAACAGGTTTTGGATAACCAACAAAGTTTACATCACGGCCAAGCTCGCCAGACCATTTGGTGCGGAACTGATCCAATGGCTGGAATGTGTTATTAATATCTTTGGTTTTAAATACACCGTATTTTTCACTTGGTGCAATACCCAACTCATCCAACCTGCCCTTCATAGTCGGACTGCTGATATTAATATCGTAATCTCCCAAATTCGCCGAGTCAGCATCCCAATGGTGCCCCAAACGCTTGCTTGGGTTTTCCGAGTAGAAGGTAGTAGATGTTCCTTTTAATCCCACTTCGGCATCAGCTAAATCTGCTTGCTTAAAGGCTTGATCCATTTCGGCTTTAAATGCATTAAATTGTTCAGCACTTTTAAACCCGAGCGGAGCCTCTTTTGCCCACATGCGCGCAATCATGGCATCGTCAACACCTACTTTTGCCATGTCATCTGCAAATTGTGGGCTATTACGCAAATGCTGATTATCAATAACGCGTTGGGCAATTAGCTCTGAATCGCTTAGTGCCTTGACAGGTGGAGCGGGTACATCCAGTTGAACATTAACACTGTTAGGTCCCACTGCATCAGGAACTGCTGCAACGCTAAAGTCATCGGTATAGGTACCCAAGGTTGCTGGCGGCAAATTATCCAAATCACCGATTGCACCAACTTCATTACTTCTAATCCTACCAAGACTACCTTCGGATCCTTTAAAGATTGTTGGTAAGCCACTCAGGGTATCAACTGTTTTGGTGGTAGCAGTGGTAAGTGTTTTAACGGTTCCTTTACCAGCACTAACGAAAGCATTACGAGCTGGTGCAGAACCGGGAAGTAAGAACGTCATAGCTAATTCTGGGAGCGTCGAAAATGCTGCCCCAGCTCACGGACTGCCGCCAAACGCATCGTAACCAAAGTCTCCCGATGTTTGCTCAAGATATTTGAATGCCTGACCAACCGGAGCCAGCGCTTCACCAAGTTGCTGTGCTCTTTGCTTACCCGCCTCTGTTTTAACTTGAATAGTAAATGTATCTCTTACTCCATCCAACACAGCATTGCCGGCCGCACTGTCCTGAGTCACTACTCCTACAAAACTGCCTGTTAGCCCACCTGCAATAGTCCCAAGAAGATTAGAACCGATATTCAGCACAATCTCGGCATCGCCCACTTTGTTTTTCGCAAAAGTTACTACCTTGTTAACGCCGTAATCCAAGGGATTTGCCACGAATTGTTTCTGTTCGGCAATCGCGTTATCAATTCCGCCATATACAAAATCCCCCACTTTTTTACCTAACAAACCGCCAAAATAGGTCAATGGGTTGGATTTGGCAGCACCGCGATCCATCATGCTTTCGTAATATTGATTATGCGACTCTCTCGCTAACTGCAATTCAGTTTTTGCTACAGGAACAGATGACTGGATAGCAATTGCAGGTGATGCAGCAACAGCTTCCGGCCTACGCAACAGCGGTGGAGTTGAATCACCGCTTGCCACTTGTGTTGATGCAGCTTTAGCAGCAGCGTCGGCAGCCGCTGCCCTGGTCGCCGCTTGTTGAGCCAACTTGGCATTGCTCATGTTCAGCGCAGCCTGACCCAACGCAGCGTTATTACCCAGGTTTTCTCCAGTCGGTAACCTGTATTCCCTGCCCTCCTGGATCACATCATTTTTCAACCCGTTCAGCTTGATAAAATCACCAATCGCTTTCGGGTTGCTTGTACCAATCAATGACGAGATCCCCTGGCCTTTAAGCGCAACTATTGTTG
>JAQSWO010000080.1 GCA_029266595.1 Gammaproteobacteria bacterium | reverse complement strand
GGAGATGGTGCGGGTTCTGGAAATGCACCTGAAACAACATTTTTTGAAGGCGGCTTAACTCAGATTAGGCACTTTTGGCGGTTCTTCCACAGGACCCCTTTAATCGGGATGCCGCGACACAGAAAAAATCGCATACAGCTGTTAAAGTTGAAGAGGAATTGGTCATTGATTGGGAAGATTGTTTGCGAAGATTTAGTGGAGATGAAGAAACAGTTCGTATGCTGCTCTCTATGTTGTCGGAAGATTTACTTATTAACACCATGCCTGTCCTTGAAAAAAGTTATCCTGCAAGGGACATCAAAGCACTACGTGCGGAACTGCACCGATCGATAGGTGGTGTATGTTCTTTTAGTTTGCCTAGGTTACATAGAACTTTGAAAGAGTTTCAAACGGCAGTCAAGGCGGAGCCATCTGATTTCGATGAGTGGGAAAGGGCTTATGATTCTCTAAAATCAGCTATTGTCGAATTTCAAGAGATATATAAAAACGGAAATTATTAATTCAATGGAGAGACATTTCATATAAAAAAATATGGAATCAAGGGGCACTAGATTATTAAAATTATATAAGTTGCAATAGAATTTGTATCATTATATTACCTACCTCAGTTTCCTGAGCTATGTTTTCTAAAAGGCTTTTCTGGTTGGATAATCGCCTTTTTATTCTTGGCAGATTTATGCCTTTCGATTAATTCGATGTCGTTGTAGCGATCTGTAACGGCCATTGAGCTATGACCCGCGTCATCACGTACGTGGGCTAGAGGCCTTCCACGTTTATTAATGTCATCAGATATACCCGTATGCCGTAACCAGTGTGCAGTGGCTACTTCTAAATTTGCTGCCGCCTCAATACGACCTTTGGCACGTAAATTTCCAACCGTCTTATCAAAGCAGTGTTGTACTAAGTCATAAATGAGTTTGGTACTGCTTATTGCTCCTTGGCCCAGTTGCTTAGATATTAACGGAGTTTGTTCATGAGGAGAGGGAAGGGAAGATAATTGTTGGCTTTTTCGATAACGTTGTAATGCTTCTAACATTTCATCACTGACGGCAATTTCGCGTAATTTATTACCTTTGCCTACCGTTTTAAACCACCATCTTTCTTGGCTATCTTGATAAAAATGATTCATCAGAGGCATCCACCGCTCACTGGCGGCCAACTCGGAAATCCGTAAATAAAGCAAGTACAATGCATTAAGAACGAATAAGGCACGTTCATATTTAGAGTCGGTGTCAGCCATAGTTTGTGCAGTTTTTAGACAAGCTGTCCACTGCTCATCAGTTAGTCTTCTGACGGGTGCTTGTGTTTGTCGCTTTTGCAAGAACTTGCTTTTCTGACGGATTAGAGCAATGGGATTAGCAAGCACTTTCTCTTCTAACTGTAAGTAATTATAAAAACTTCCTAGTACTGTGAAAATCTCGCGAATTGCTTTTTGTGAAAGCTGATAGTTTTCTTTGCTAGGTTTGATGCCTTGTTTGTGTTCTGATTTGCTTACAGTCACTACGAATGGTCTCCAGCGAGTATTTGGGACTTTGATACCCTCTTCTATCTTAAAACGTGAGGATTTGTGTGTGGCGATCCAAGATCGAGGAGGCTTTAGACAAAATGCAATATATTCCTCAATGTCTTGTCGCTTAAGTATTAAGATGGATGCTTGCTTGATGAGCCATGACCATTGCAAAAGTCGCTCTACCTCTCTCCTGTAGGCATTAAAGGTCGCGGTATTTCCATTGTATTGCTGAAGAAATTCTATTGTACAATTCCAATCATCAGCATTCAGTATATTTGTAGGAGGCAGGATTTTATCATTGATCTCAGCTAGGCCATCTAATACAGGTTGGGGGATAGGGTATCTAGGCATTACGATTCCTCTATATCCAGTTTCTCGATGAGCTTGGCTTCTAATAAATCCAAGTCAGGTAAACTTTCTTCTAATTCTTTGGGAAGTTTATGAGACAAACGATATTCAGCAATACCAATCGCGCCATCAGTGCGTTTTAGAGAGTATTCAGCAACCAGTTTATTATGCTTCTTGCACAGTAGAAGTCCAATTGTAGGGTTATCATGTGGTTTTCTTAATAAGTCATCTACAACAGCTAAATAAAAATTAAGTTTACCGATATGCTCTGGTTTTACAGCGGTCGTTTTTATTTCTATCACGAAATAAGACGAAAGATGCACATTATAAAATAACATATCTAAAAAATAATCATCTTCACCCACAGTAATCTTATATTGATGCCCCATATAGGCAAAACCAGTGCCTAGTTCGATAAACAACTCTCGTAGATTCGCTACCATTGCGTTTTCGATTTCTAATTCTTTAGCTTTTTCGGTTACTGGTAAAAATCGAAAGTCGTAAGGGTCTTTAAATAGCTGGATAGCGAGATCGGATTGTGGAGAGGGCAAGCGTTCGGCAAAATTTGTTACTTTATGGGCATCTTTGCCTTGTCTTTCATAGAGATTTTGCTCTATTTGGATAGTAAGCACGCTGCGGGCTATCCCATTCTTTAGTGTATTGTTGGCGTACCATTCACGGGCTTCAGGGTCTTTGACTTTCTGCATTAAGACAACAATATGGCCCCATGGTAATTGCGGCACAGCTTGTGCCGTAAATTCCAACTTGTTGTATAATTTGGCGAATTTCCGCATTCTCTCAAGGTTTGTTTTTGAAAAACCTGCGGTACCTTGGAATTCTGCCTGCAAATCTTTAGAAAGCTGTTCTAAAAATTTGCTGCCCCAAGCGGACTGTTCTTGCTTTTCAATGATCATTTGCCCGAGCTGCCAGTAAAACTGGATCATCTCACGGTTGACTGCATAAGCGGCTTTCAGCTGAGCTTTTTGATAATGTTGCTTGATGTGAGCTAAAAAGGTTTGGTATTCGGGTTCTAAGACAAGTTGATTCATAGAGAGTTCCAGTTAGGCTAATAAGCCAATACAATAACTCTTTTTGGGGTTACATTCAATATTCTGATAGTAAAATCTATCAGAATATTTGAAGTTATCCTTATGAAAAAGAACCTACCCCAACTATTAAAGAATTTAACACAGGAGAATCAAATATGGCGCTGAAAGATATACTTGGGTTTAGGCAGCGCATGCGCAATTGTGACTCTGTTTGGAAAATATTTTCTTAAAGATTTGAACGTATTGAAGGGCTCGCAGGTTGTAATGAGGGATCTTCCTTTTTGTTTTCAATAGATGTTGGCTTTGATAATAAACCAAGGCTTGCAATAGCAGCTGCTGTAGAGGGATTTAATTTATCTGCTTGTTCAGCTTTTGCTTTTTCTTCTTGCTCAACAGCTTTAAGCATAGCGGCAAGTTCAGGTGATTTTTTTTGTAATGTCTCTAGACGGGTTTTTGCATGTAACTCTCCTTGTTCTGCTGCAAAATAATAGTAACGTATTGCTTCCTTAATATTCTTTTTTCTTCCTATGCCGTGTTCATAACAATTACCTATGCTGAATTGCGCCTCTTTATGTTTTTGTTTTGCGGAACTTTCATATAAATTTGCCGCCTCTTCAGGATTTTTTGCCACCACATTTGGATAACCATTCTCATAAAATAGGATTGCTAACGTATATTGAGCTTGAGCTTGGGCTTGGACTTGGACTTGGGGATTTTTTATAGTCGCTACAGATTTGAAGCAAGATATACTTTTTTCTATCTGACCGTGTTTGTAATAGAGAGCGCCAAGAAGGTAAATAAGGTGTGATGTTTCAAAGTAAATACGGGATGAGTTTCCAATGATGACATGATTTGTTACAGAATCTGAAGGTTTTATAGATTTTACTACAAGCTCTAACGATTGTATGGCGTTTTCAATTTCACCCAATGCTAAATAACATAATGCTAAAATGATTTTTGAACTGTTATCTTTTTGGGCAGCACGTTTAAGCAAGCCCACCCCTTGTGAATGGACAGGATCATGTATTCCATCTAGTTTTGGGATTGAGAATTCGAAAAAAAGCTCGGTAGGCTTATCTAGAGACCCACTTAGGTGGGCCCCTATGTCTATATTAGTTAACTTTAGATAATGTATCCCCAATGTGCATTGAGCACCCACATGTCCTTTTTTTTCTGCAGATTCGAGCAAAGGAACCGCCTTATCTAGGTCTTTGTGATCATAATAATATTGTCCCAATGTGAATTGAGCATCCACATGTCCTTTTTTTGCAGCAGATTCAAGCAGGGGAACTGCTTTATCTAAGTTGTTGCGATCATAATAATATTTTCCCAATGTGAATTGAGCTTCCACATGTTCTTTTTTTGCAGCAGATTCAAGCCAGAGGACTGCTTTATCAAAATTTTGACGATTATAATAATGCATTCCAAGATGATACTGCGCATTTACATCACCTCGCTTTGCAGCGGCAAGATCAAAGAAATGCGCTGCTTTGGCAGAGTCTTTTGTGACCCCTATACCATACTTATAGCGAAGTCCTAAACTATCGTACTTAGCTGCACGTCCCCCATTTAAGATCGACTGGTATGAATGCGTGAATGATGCTCCAACAACCCCTCCCGCTACCGCTGCTGTTGCCATGGACCAAACATTTGTTGTAGTTGGTGGTGCCTCCGGTAAATTTTCATGCTCAACAAATTCTTCTACATGTTGATCCATTTGCATCTTTTGCAACACAATGACTTCATCTTCTTTTTGTAGAAGTGCTTGTAGACCATAACCTTTCTGCATTAGCCATAGATTTTCATGTAACACTTGGTAACAAACCTCTCTATCTCCATAACCTAGTAAAACGGGTAAGAGTCCTTCACCCTGCTGAGTACCCATCATGCATTGATAATAATATTCTTGTGATGCATCTAGTGATTTGCCATGTGAGTTATATGCCAAAAAATTTTTTAGCCACTCATCTTTATAGTTTTTTGACCAGTCAGGTACAGCTATCGTATACGTACCTTGTTGAATCACGGGATAACACTCAACATTTGGTTGTGCTAAGTGTTGCTGTAATTGTGACCACCTTGAACCTTTTTGTGCGAGACCAGTCTCCACTATTTTCTTGAAGTGCGGTGTACATAGGATAATCACTTTATGGGGTGCACATTCAGGAAAACGGTCACTACCTGTCCAATGATGTACTGCAAAACCTACCATCTTTAGGTGTCGAATAAATTGTGTCATCGCTATCCAATATGTTCTTTGTACTAATGGATCTTCAAGCGGTAATGAAACAAATAGTACACTGTGTTCATCTATTTCATTTTTTGAGTCCGCATTATGGTATTTTGTTAGTTCTTGCAAACGCCTCAAAGAAAATTCAAAAGCTTTAAGATTAGTTTCTGCGTGTTCTTCTTGTGAATTATCTGGATTATCATTCGGTAACTGTTTGTCTGGTTTTGCTGGTTCTGATGATTTTTGCTGTATGTTTGTTTGACTATGAAATAGTTGAGCAATAGTAGCTAATAATAAATCCCGAGATTGAACACCAAGATTTTCAAGAATACGTGGGATCAAATGATCGACCATCCATTTGTTATAAAGTGCTAAGAATGGTTCTGAGGAAGGTTGTTGATGGTCAAAACATGAAAAAATATGGCAAATATTTTGATATGGATTAGGGTTTATTTTTTCCTGCATTTGTAAAGGTAAGGCCTCATTCCATTCTGTGCCTTCAAATAATACCGGTAGTAAGATGTCTGGTTTTTCCTGCGCGCGTGCTAACGCATAATTAACTTCTTTAGCTGCATTACCATTGGGTTGATCTTTAATGGCTTGTTTTAGAAGAGGTGTGCATATAGACAGGATAATCTTACTATGGGCTGTACCTTTTTCCATGGCTGCAAATATGTCTCCATGCATATCTGAGTTATCAAAAAATACGTTTAACCCTGCTGTTTGTAAGTCATTGTGTAGGTGGCGTAAAAATTCTTGGAGCTTTTCGTTTTCTAACTTGCTTTTCTTCCAAGCATAACTAATAAAAACATCATAGTTGCGATGATTGCCTGGTGGGGTAAGCAGTTTGCGTTTTTCCAAATAGGCATTAATTTTTTGCAGATATGAGGGAAAAGAGTGAGTGCGGTATCTTTGCCTATCTGAACCAATTCCTGTCGACGAATTATCTTGTTGCCGCTTTTCTTCTGGTTCTACTGCTGCCGCTGCTGCTTGTGAGGGGGTTTGCATATACAATTCCTTTTGAATATTAGATTGGTCTAGATGGAAAGCTAAAGAAGAAAATTGAAATATTTAGTCGGACGTTAAAAACTACCCACGAAAAAATCAGAAACTATTTTTTCGTCATTTTGCTGCAAAAGGTTGGGTGACATATAGGGGTTCTAAGTAGGGGTTGTACGCCCAAACCGCCGGAATTTCCGAAAAATCGCGTTTACCCGCGTCCCTGCTGGCTTTGCGCCTAGTTAGGCATCGCAGCCTCCCTATTTTTCAGTATTTGTCTAAGCTGCCCCGCCAATTCAGACTTCTCTTGCACTAGAAATAATTTTTCATGGCGCAACGTTTCAATTTTATCTTCTGCCTGCGATAGGATTTTTTCCGTATGCTGGTTTTGGCTGGAAAATAGCGCGTTTTCCTGTTCCAGAGTGTGAATTCGTTTGTTCTTTTGTTCCAGTTCTCGCTGATGACTTTCCAGAGATTTTTCCTGTTGCGTGAGGTGGTCATTGAGTTTTGTTAGCTTTTCTATGCCTGCTTTATATTGGATTTCTTGCTTGTGATGGTTTAGGGATAGCTGGTGATGCTGGCTCTGAAGTTCCTGGCAGGCACTTGTCTGTTGTTCCGCTTCAGGGTGCCGCTACCTCGTGAAAGTTTTCGACCGTCCTGGTCGGAAACCTACTCGCACAACGCGGCGTTATCTTTGCCGTGGACGTCCCCGTCACCC
>JAQSWO010000079.1 GCA_029266595.1 Gammaproteobacteria bacterium | reverse complement strand
ATTTGTGTCAATGCCGAAGTTGTGTTGCTCAACAATCTATCAGCGCATGCCGATTGCAAAGAAATATTGGAATGGCTATACCAGTTTCAAAGAAATCCAAGCAAAGTTTTTATTACGCATGGAGAGCCTGAAGCAGCTGCTGCTCTTAAAAAGAGCATAGAAATCATATTGAAATGGCATTGCGTTGTTCCAAAATATGGTCAGGCAGAAAAACTTTAGAAGATATTATAAAGCGAATTCTTCTAAAGCTATATTTATGTGTTCTATAAATTTCGCGTTATCGACTATTTCGTCATCATCGATCATTTTTTGTAGATAAAGCCATTCCGTTACTTCAAACCATCGCCATAATGGCGATTTTTCTGTTAGCTTCATAACAGGAGCTGGGAATGGTTTTTTTATGCGACGATCAACCTTCGATCTCTTTGATAGCAGAGATAACAGCTATACAGGCTGAATTCTCGCATATGCGGTTTTATCTACTATAGTTGCTAAGGTAGGGTAGCTCCTAGACGGAAATGGCCACATTTTAGCGATCTTTGACCGAAAAATCCTCTCAAAGTAACTATACTATTTATATGTTAGCCACTCTTTAATCGTTTTTCGTCCAGTCTCCCCCCTAAAATTGACCAATTGGAGCATGTCAAGTGGAAAGGTGACTTGTTATCCTAAATAATAGGAGAGTAAGCTATGAAAATATTACATGATGACGAATTAAATTCCATATGTGGTGGAGTTTTGTTAATTGAAGTAGATTCTTTTGGAGTTTTGACCGGCAATGGTGTTGCTGCAAAAGGAGGCATGCATGCCTTTTGGGCGCTTTCTAGCGCGGCTGTTCGTGAGGGTGGGTTAAATATTGAGAGCATCCCTACCAGCCCTCCTCCTGTGTTGAATCTTATTACTCAAATTTCAACACCATGATATCCATATCTGAGGGGCGTGAAGGCGTTTTATTCTGCTGACGCGCTTCTCAGGTGTTCTGCTTTCAATGTATGAAACAGCCTTCTATACAGTATTATCCCAACAGTTGCCTTTAGACTCATGCTTTGACTTATCTTATGCTCTTTTAATACCATACGATGAGAACACTTGCATATTGGCTACCTCTGTCTGTATGCCTAAGGCTTTATTGATGTTTTTAATAAATATAAAGCTAAGGGATTACTCCCCTCCCCCTCATTTACAGAAGCGGGCTCTTGGTCTTGGGCTATCGGTTGCATGGCAGAATACCGCGTTGGTGCTAAAAAATACATTGATCCAAACTGCGGATATTGAGGTGGTGGTTCGCCTAAAAATTTATGCGCTATGTTCATCTCTGCACTCTCGCAAAGTTCATCCATTAATTCTGGGATCTGTTGCTCAACTTTCGCTTGTACTACTTTCGCACATTGAAGATTTTCTTGAGCAATCTCAACCAAATGATCTATATCTGCTTGTTGTGATCGGTTTACGTTAAGATGAGGCTTCTTCTTAAAAGTGTTTTTGAAGCGTGACTGCGCTTGTTTGAGTGCTTCTTCGGCTAGATGCACCTCTTTTTGCCGCTGTAAAATAGGATGTTTAAGCATCTCATCGAGTGAAGCTTTTATAAGATTGAGTTGGGCTTCATAGTGCGTTCGATAGTGAGTAATTTGCTCAGGAGTTAAAAGTTTATACCCAAATAATCCATGTCGCTTGCACATTTTACTGACTAAAGGAATTGTCACCTGCGCTAATGCAAAACCATCCACTTGAGGTGGCGAAAGTCTTTGAGGTTTTTGAAAATTATTCTGCTGCTGGGTGGGTTCGCTAAGACTTTTTTTTGTCTCATCGCTAGTATCATTTTTTGTATCGTCGAAGGAATGAACAGCAAACATTTCTGTTGAATCTGACGCAGCTAAATTATCTGAGAGCTGTCCCCAGCTTGTTTTCACAAAACTTAAAAGACCACTGCCCACTGATTTGAATCCTGAAAAAGAAGTTGTAATAACAGGGCTAATGATGTGTAAGGGCAGCATCCAAATCGGTAATGACACACTGCGGGTGGCAGCGGATGCGACTGCTTCTGTTTTTTGTTCAGGTGAAACAGGCACTATTTTTGCTCCACGAGCAAAGGGCAAACCAAAAAATCCGGGTGCTGAATTATCGTCTTCAACCTTGAAATCTTGAGGGTTTGGAGGGCCATCATCTCCTAGGGTTTCATCACGGGATGAATCACCGTGCGCTTGCTGAAATGCATCTGCTCCTGCAGCAGCGAGTTTTCGTACTTCAGCTGATGCTGGCGACGCTGACAGCAACATCATTTCTTCAAACAAGCGATTCTGTTGCTCTTCATGGAGTTGCATGGCTTCCTGCACAACGAGAGGGTGCTCCTTTGCTAACGTTTTATTTAAATAATGACTCACCGTTTCAAGAGGTAAACCACGCATCATTCCCTGCGCAGTTATCACTGACACAATGGCTAAAACGCGGCTGACTTCTGCATCAAAATTGATCAGTGGTACTTCGTTATTGTTTTCCACAGCGTGCGGTTCATAGATTCTTAAAAATGTTTCTAAATTAGCGGTCGTGTTACTCAATAATTGAAAATGTGACGCATTCGTAGGTAGCGCAGACAGGATTTGTCTTAGCTGGGGTAAGTCGTTAATTAATTCGCCTAGCAGATCTTGCGGCGCCCTAGTTAATGGCGCATTTCTTAACTGTTCAACACTAACAGTATGGCTGGTAAACCATCTGGCCAAAGGCGTCTTTGGGTCGTTCCTTGTATCAAAATAGGCAAAAGATAAAATCCCAGATAAATGCCGATAGGCTTCTTCATGGGAGCAAAGGATTAGGTGCAGGTAAATACGGTAAACCTGACTGGGTTGGTTTTAAATATCGGGCCCCATGATAGATGGAAATATTGGCTAAAACACTAGTGGATAAATGATTGGTATCGGCAAGCTGCCTGAGAAATTCACTTATTTTAATGCTCCAATTTTCTTTACCGTTTTTTATGTGCTTACGCTGAGACTCAATATATTCCAGGCGCCGCTTCAGATCCTCATAGTCTGCACTACTATCAGGGACACCGTCATACCGACCGTTAGAAGCACGCCTGTGCCCATGCTTGCCTCTAAAATAGCTCTTCCAGCGATCCATTCCTTTAAACCACTCATAAGCCCTGACACCAATTTCTGCATTAAATCTATTTTCCTCTTTCCCATGAACTTCGGCTAAATCTGCCATTCTACTCTTATGAATGCTGTTTGTTTTCAAATCCTCAATAGCAAGCGTTTTTTCTACTATCGCTGTTTGCAAAGTAGTGGCAGCAACTTTGTACGCAGCAATGAAATGATCGACCAGGCTTGGATGACGCGCCTGCGCTGTCAAGGCGACCAATTTTTCTAATTCTGTTTTATAGATTTTTAATTGCGCGATCTCGCGCTGTGCAATACGCAAACGCAGACGCGAAGCATTAGGCTCAGGGTATTGTTTATATCCCAGTATGATTTTTCCATTCGCTGCATATAGAATGGGGAGTGGGCTGGGTAATTCTGCCCTCTCATCGACTGTATGATTTTCTCTAGCCAGGATAGGTGAGATTAAGCGTGCAAAATAAGAAGGGATTTGTAAATAACTCGCAGGCTTTGTGCCTTCTAAAAGAAATAGGTTACTTGGCTGATCATAGCTGGTTTGTACTCCAAGGTGGTCTAACTTGTTCGTCCGGGTGTTATAGTCTGGAAAGAGACTGTTTGTGGTAATAAATCTGAGCTCTTCTCTTAGTTGATCCAAATTCATCAGGTATGTGTTGCCCGCTATATTCACCAGAATCTCTGACAGCATTGCAGAATGAACAACCAACTGCGCGCTTTGATCAGCGCGCATTTGGTTGAGGGCTAGGCTGATGCTATTCAAAAAAGACAATGTATCATGCTGGCGCTCGGCCATGCCCGTTAGCTTTGCTAATGTATGCCAGCCCATATCAGCCACTTGAGATGATAGCTTTGAAAATTCAATTAACATTGATTTCTCAAGCTGTTCCATACGTTGAAAGAACAGATTGGCTATTCTTAACTGCATTTCGCCCGGATCTTGTTGCTGCTTTTTCTGAAATAAGCTCAAAACATTCCCAACTGCGCCTACAATAGTCCCAAAAGCAAGTACCGGGTTTAAGCTTGCGGCCGCTATCCCCATGCCAAACAGAGCAGCGCCTTGTTCTAGACCAGTTAGAACGGAAGAACCCACAGTTAATACTTCTTCAGCCCGTCTAGCCCATGCTGCATCAATAACACCAACTCCTCGTCTTAATCCCGTCAGCGTATCGGATGCATATTGAAGATTTTCAGTAAATTTTTTTCGTTTGATAATTTCAGGTATTATTTGAGATTTCAATGCACGCGTTTTATCAGCAATTTGTTGTGTTAAATTTGGATCAATACCATGGGTTTCCTGTTGTGATTTCAATGCTTCTATTTCTTCATACTGTTCTTGAATCCCCTGCATATCTTTTACATCGCTGATATCGAGCGTTTCACTGGCAGTTACTATGTCGCCAAATAATTCTAACAGGGCTTGCAAGTGTTGTTTTTCAAGATCATCTAAGGCTTGCTGTGCTTCTTCAGGAGTTGTGGGTGTGGTGGTGTGCTTTTTGTTTTGGGATGAATGCGGCGGGAATGATGCTTGAGCGCGAGCTTTCGTGTAAGGGTTGCTCATACTCTCTGCATAAGCCATACCAAACAGAAAGGATGAATTGAAGTAAGGTGTTGATCCATGTGTGGCAGTCATCGTTATGCCTGCCATCATGCCTAAGGGAGAAGGGCCAAACCCTAACGACGATGATGGGAGCATTGTATCGGACTTTAGCAGTCGCTTTGATTTGGGTATATACTCAAATAGCCCTGGAGCTTCGCTATACCCATTTTTCTCAAAAACAGTCTCAACGTAGCTTTTTAATTTAGGTCCAGAAGGTCGGAAATGGCCAGACATATTATTAATCTTTATTATTTTCCCTCCTGAAAACACAACTTCACCAGCGGCTATGATTGGATCTGGCCAGGCCAATTCTGGATGTCCCCAAAAATCGCATCCTAGTGCTTGTATATAATCCCGGTCGCCAAGCAATAATTGTCCGTTTGGCTTAACCACATATAATAATTCTCCATCCATATGCTGCTTTCTAATTTCAGAGCGACTCAAGTGCTTTATCGGAGGTAAATTGGAGAAATCATGTTTTTCTAGGTATTGAAACCTAGGTGGATTAAAAGGCGTACCAAATTTTCTCACATTAGAAACAGCTTTTAATGCCTTAGAAAAATACCCTGGTGTGAGTAAATTCAAACCCAGGTGAGTTGCCATTTCTGTTCTGCCAGGGCCATCATTGGCTACAAATTTTTCGGCTGCTTCTATTAACATCTCTTTGCGTGCATGCAGCCGAGCTTTAGCATCTTCTACTATCTGTGGATCTTTCTTCACAGCTCCTCTTATTTCAGCTATTTCAGATTGATAAAGATCAAATTGAGGATCTGACAGGACTGCAGCCCCCATCGTTGCAGAACCAACGATGGCCACATCATAGGCTAAAGCAAGAGGAGGAATGATAAGTGTATCGATAGGGTGTTGAATAGCCGTCCTTAGGTCACCCGCAAAGGCAGCACCACCGTTGTATACGGATTCTAGATAGTCTCCCAGACCTATATTGTCGTTTGAAGAAGTTGTACTACGTCCTGGCATAAAATTACCTCCTAAGTTGTAATCTGCATGCAGATTTTTCAATTCGTGTCTTTGCGATAAAAAAGAAAGCGCCCGTGCATCTTTCTTCAATTTCTAGAGATGCAAGAGTACAATTTGTCCGTTTACAGAGAGATGACAGGATGATTACAAAATGGTAATTTTTATTAGGCGGGTAATTTTAATGAAACACAGGTGCCTTTTTGGTCAGGGCTGGAGATTAAAACACTTCCTTGATTCAACTCTATGATTGATTTCACAAGTGCCAAACCTAAACCAAAACCACCTGAATTTCTTGAGCGCGATTGATCTACACGATAAAAACGGTCACATATTTTTAGTAAATGCTCTTCTGGTATACCAATGCCTGTATCGGTGATAGAAACGGTAACCCATAAGGAACAAACCTGAATCTGCACACTAATACTGCCATTTTCTGGGGTATATTTTAATGAGTTAGAAATTACATTGCTAAAAGCACGTTTTAGCAGCAATGAATCTGCATAAACAAGAGCCTGCCCCTCACAAGATAATTGGATATTTTTTTCTTCTGCAATTCCTTGGTAATAGTCAAACAGGGATCTAATTTCTTCATGTATTGCTACTTTTTCTTTTTGTAATAGTAATTGCTTCTGATCGGAACGCGCTAGAAATAGTAAATTCTCAATGAGCTTTGAGAGAAAATAATATTCTTGCATGTGTTTCTCTAATAACTGCTGACAAGGTTCTGAAAGATTATTTTGACTCAATGAAATTTCTGTCATGCACATTAAATTCTGCAAAGGAGTACGCAATTCATGCGCAATATCAGAAGAAAATTGTGATAATTGCACAAAAGAAGTATGCAATCTATTGAGCAAGGCATTAAATTTATTAATCAATAGGTTCAACTCACTAGGCCATTCCTTAGGATCAATACGTTCATGTAGCGATTGTGCTGACATTTTTTCCATGGAATTTGCAAACTCTCGCATGCGATTAAGGCCCGTGCGAGCAACCCAATAACCTAAAAATATAGTAACGAATGATGATAGCAATAGAACAATAATGAGTTTTCGATGGCATTCTGCACTAATAAAAAGAAGATCTGTACTTTGCATCTGTTCCATTACTTTCAGCCATGTTGGATATAAAAAAACTGTAATGGCGGCCAGCAAACCCAGTGTAGAAAGGCTATAGAGTATCATCAATTTCGTCACAAGGGATAAAGATTGCCAGCGAAAACGTTTAACGTGCTTCCATAACATAGCCTACCCCCCGCACCGAATGAATAAGTTTAGGTGTAAAATCTTTGTCTATTTTGTCACGCATGCGTTTAATAGCTACATCAATTGCATTAGTATCTGTATCAAAATGAATATCCCACACCTGCTCAGCAATATAAGTCCGTGACAATACTTCACCCTTCCGACGAACAAATAGGAGAAGTAGCATAAATTCTTTGGCTGTTAAAGAAATAAAATGATTATTTCGTGTGACTTTATGTTTTTGCACATCGATTTTCAAATCTGCAAGTTCTAGAGCATTTTCCAATTGAGGTTGTCTTCTGCGTAGCAAGGATCTAACCCGTGCTAATAATTCGGAAAAGGCAAAGGGTTTGATTAAATAATCATCAGCCCCTAACTCAAATCCTTTTACTCGATCAGTTATGTCGTCTCTGGCAGTAAGGAATAAAACGGGTATATCTTTGTTGATTTGTCTTAACTTCCTAATAAATTCCCAACCATCAATATGTGGCAACATCACATCTAATATAATGGCTTCATATTCATTATGAGTCGCTAAAAACCAACCTTCTTGGCCATCATACGCAGTTTCAGGAATAAAAAAATGTTCCTTAAATCCTTGATTGAGATAATTTGCTGTCGTTAAGTTGTCTTCGATAATTAATATTCGCATCATGTGTTTATTTTAAACTATTTTGTCGATAAATAGGCCTGTGGAAATCGTATATTTTTCAAGGCCGGAAAAACGTATATATAATACATTTATTGAGTCATTTAATGATAGTTTTCGTGATGAACGATGAGTATTGAATGCGCCTTAGTTTTTAGGAAGCACTCAAGTTTAGCTTTATCTTTTCCTCATCCCATGCAGAACTAAAATTTTTCATGTTGCTAATTCTATAAGAAACTATATAAGCAACGATAATAAAATATTTATTATTAACAATAAAGCTGAAATTTTCAAAATCTGAGACTTGAAGAAAGATCCGCGAGGGAAATTACCCGTCTAACAAAAATTACCATTTTGTAATAATTCTGTCATCTCTCTGTAAACGGACAAATTGTACTCTTGCATTTCTAGAAAGCGATGTTGTCTTTATTGACGAGATCAACAGAACAGGCGAGTGGAAATTAAGAGCAGTTTACTTGCTGATGAGCAACCTTGAATTTAATTTATAAAAAACAAACAGGAGAAAAAATGCCAAAATATCATAAAAATATTTCCTTATTTAATTTATTTTTCTTGTTTGAAACTATAAAGCAACAACCAATTGAGGCAGCAGTTTTTAACAACCAAGTTACTGCCAATCTATTTGACTTGGCACCTCCAGATTTTTCTGTTGAACTTTCAGGCGCTGTCATAAGTTTGCCAAAGTTACCTAGTATAAAAGAAAAAGTTTTTATCAAAAGCGATCGTAGTCTAGAGAGTGTACCGCACAAATATGGGCTAGAAGCATATGCATTATGCAATGAAGCTCTCAGGGAAGTGTTAAATGAACACGTTTGGTTACCACACGGCCAAATTTTAAGAGACCTTGAGGCTGGATCACTAAAGATTTTCCTGACTGCTCCTTCCCATGAAGCCAACACACCTCTTTATGCATTTTATAATATAGCAGAAAAAACAATACTTATTTTCTATAAACCAGGTTTAAGAAAAGAAGATTATAAGCAACTGCTCTTGAATGAATTGATGAGCCATCTTGTTGTAAGGACTCATGAACGATGTCGGATCAAAATTTCAGGAGAACAAATAATGTTAAGGAGTTTAAATTTTTTAAAAGAAGATGGCTCAATAGATCGGACATTAAAAGAAAAATTTGAACGCTCCATCATAGAAGGCATTGCGCGGATAAACGCAATAAAAGCATTGTGGGCAATAAGAAAAGAAGGATTGTCTCCCGCGGAAAATCATTTGCTTATCCAATTTTTAGCAGCAGCCAAACATTATACCCCACTACCTGTTCACACTCATTTATCCGATCTAGGTGGTATTGTCGGGTTTCGCCAGATGATTAAGGCAGGATATTTTCGTGAACAAGGTGGCTATTTTGAGCCAGGACCTCATTATCCAGAAAAAACTGCTTTTTTTCGCGGGCATCTACAGGATGACTATTTCGTTGTACACTATACATCAAATATGCAATCAGCGAGAGGAAGAATAGATGGGTTTTTAGCTGATTTTGACCAAATGCAAGCTGCTATGAATTTTGTTGGCGATCATCCCCGTGCTTATGCTAAACGTGGAAATGATGAAAAGCTGCATGAAATGGGTACTTTTATCGCTCAATTTCCCAAACCTCTATTGGAATTATTTTTTCCAGATTTTCGTGCTTATATACATTGGTATTCATTAAGGTGTAGTTCTGGAGCAAGCAAAAGTCCTCCTCCAAAAGTGACCTCTTCTTGTGCGATCGCAGGCGCTCCCTGGTTTTTTTCGCCACCACCTGTGCCTAAGCAACGATATTCAGAAAAAATGCCAGACAAATCACAACCAGCAAGAGAATATCCTAGAGCGGGCAAATGCTAGTCAAAGCCAAGGGATTACTCCTCTCCCTCTTATTTACAGAAGCGGGCTCTTGAACTATCGGTTGCATAGCAGAATACCTAAAAAATACATTAGGCTGCATCATATGCTGAGAAAGGACAACATATGAATGCAGCAAATACATTCGTATACGAGCAGTGTTATGCTTTAGCGGCATAGGTCAAATATATTTACGATTTATAACGTTCAACGACATTAGTTGCCGCAGAACCTGATAATTTTCTGTTAAAGATTTTTCTATTATTTCTATAGGTTGTTTAAACTTCCTATCCCTGAATATTGCTAGTTTTTTAGGATCATGCTCTATAAATGCTGCAATTTAATATTCGCCTCTTGCCCCCCACTACGATTTATCTCATGGAAGGATTGTTTTTCTTCCTCTTGAGCAGCAGGCGGCCGCTGAGGCGGAACCTGTGGCTGTTGAGGTTGGAGTTGCAGTTTTGGTAGACGACGCGATGATTGCCCAAACATTCCAGCCTGCGTTGTGGGTGATGGTAGCGCCGGTGCCGCATCTTCAGGAGAAACCGACATATATCCTCTCTCAAATTTAGCCCTATAGGCTGAAACTAACTGCTCCCCTCTTTCAGCGCCTCCCACATTTCGCAAAATCTGTTCCGTTATTAATTTAGTTAACCTAACTGCACCTTCAGAAGAATTAATATCTAGTTCTTCACACTGCCCTCCTGTTGCTTGCGCGATTTGCATGAAAACAGCTCTTGCAGACTCTTTAATATAAAATGCATGAATCGGCACCCCTCTCTGTCTCAAAGCACTTACTTCTTCTTGATAATACGTGGGAACAGCATATTTTGTTTTTCGCCAATAAGCCTCACCGCCACTACCTGCCCTATTACTTGATACTTCATCTCTTGTATTAGGAGGCATATCACCAATTAAAATAACTTGAGTG
>JAQSWO010000006.1:3746-47958 GCA_029266595.1 Gammaproteobacteria bacterium | reverse complement strand
AAGAGGAGGTGCTGTCCAGTTACAATTGCAGCAACAACAACAAATTGAACAACAGCGACAAGTAGAGGTTCAGCAGGAAAAATTAAAAGTTCGTGGGGTTGAGACGCCTCTCATTGGAGAACTTTTAAGCTATGAGAATATAGATCGGATATTAGGAAAGGCGCTCGAAGCTGCGGATGAAAAAATTACAGATGAAAAAGAAAGTAGGCCGCTTAAACAATTTTTCCAAGATTGTATCAGTGCTAACCCCTCAGTCAATGCGCCGCATGTTGTTAAATATATGACACAAAATGCTGCAAAAAGACTGTGGGATAAGCGTAAGCGCGTTCCTACGCTTGGTCTTAATCCTGACAATCTACCCAAAGGGTTTTATACACAGCGTATTGCGGATGGAAGTTTGGTGCTTTGTTATGACCCCGAAGTTGGCTATGTCAGAGGAGAGCCTACCCCGTTCACTCTAAATTTAACCAATGAGCCATTAAAGGCATCGCCCTGGGAAGGAGATTTTCGCCAATTTGATCTTGAACGTTATATGTCAGGCACCAAAAAATTAGATCAAGCAGATCTGCCATATATTACATTGTTCGCCATGATGCAACCGCCTGCGGAATATCAAAAAGAAATAGATGCCTTTTTTGAAAAATTCTCAGCATCGGTACCGAATCTCGATGAAGAATTAAAGCAAAGCGTAAGGGATAACTGGATAATTTTTAAGCAGTGTTGGGAATATGCAGGTCAAGAAGGTATACAATTTTTCCAAGAACATTTTTTTAAGGCGAATTATCGTTTACCTCCCCAAGAAGCATATACGCTTTTATTTAAAAATCAATCTGATACCTTAAGTCAATGGACTAAGAATAATCTTACATTAGATAACGCTCAATTACGTGCATTGGGTCAACTGTACTATCAATATGGGAATCAATCAGCCAGTCTATTTTTATCTAAATTACAACAGATTCAGTTAACTTTAGGCCAACCATTTTTTAATATACTTAAAAATACTATTTTTAATTCTACTCAAAGTTGTGTTGATTTTTTTTCTGAGCTTTGGTTTAAGGCTATGGATGATATGCAGCGTAAACTTCAGGGCTCAGAAAATAATAGGAAGAAATTGGCATGGTTGTCTGTAATTGAAAAACATTTTGCTGCTGGTTGGGATAAAATAGAAGATCTTTGGAGAGCATTTGAGAGCTTTACTGAAAAATTATCGGATATGGGAATTTCGTTAGAAGGTAACGAATTTAATGATATTCCTGCAGAGAATATGCTGGTGTATATGGATCGTGTTTTGAGCTGTTTGATACATATTCCACACCCCGATCAAAAGATATTGTTTTTGCGAACATTGAATCAGATGGATTTAAAGCATGGGGGTGTTCCTTATGCGATTACCAAAGAGAGTTTTAGATTTTTCGATAAAGATCTCGAATTGACAAATTTTAATGATGGTGCTCCGACTTATACGGCTAATATACAAGAACTTTATGATTGGCCTGCAGAAAAAGTTTCTCTGAATATAAAAAGAGTATTGGCAGCAAATGTCGGATTTAATCGAGGTGATTATGAGAAACTATCTGATATATTTTCTGCGGCAGATAAGGATGCAAAAGATAACTTAGTTTGGTTGTTAACCACACAATATGATGATCTTGTTGCAGCCCTAACTGCACTCAATGATATGGATATAGAAGTTAAAGCAATTACCGCCGAACATTTACATCATGCTCACTATTCGCTGAGATGTAACACTTCTATCAGCTTTGTGGCAATACAGTCATTTATTCAGTCATTGAGAGCTGATGGTGACGTACCTGCTTTACTCAAATCTTACCTTGACCGTTTTCCCCGTGGTACGTTCTTAGAAGCAGTGAGCATTCTGCATGCATCAGATAACTGCAATGCATTCCCAGCGCTGTGTAAATTAGCTGGCTTGCCTATACCAATAGATGCAGGCGAAGGAGTTTTACATGGACAGGCGATTAAATTATCAGCTTTGCTGGGAGGGTGTGAAGAAAAAAACTTCGAACAATTTAAATTAACAGTGGGGAACAACTTAAAACCCATTGTGCGGCGCGAGCTAGATATCCTGATTCGGCAATCATTTTCAGTAAGCTACGATCTTTCAAAAAAGAATGGAGTTAATTTTTCACAGTCAAAGTATTGGAATACATTTTTGAGCTGCATTGAATCTATGGAGGCAAATCCTTCACAGGCAAGCGCACAGCGAATTAAATTTTTGAATCAATTAAGTGAAGATGGTTGGGCTTTTAAATATTCCACTGCTGGTGCTTATAGAGCGCTGGAAGAGCGTGAAAAGCCTCCAACATTAGGCTTTTTTGTAGATCATGAAGATAGATTATGGCGCTTTTTTAAACAACATATTGCCATTCCTACGGAGGGAGTAACTGCCGAAGCAGCGCTACAACCATTGATCAGGTTTTTCAAACGTTTACAGTTAAATCCTACGTATCTCAATGAAATCGAGCCATTGCTTTCAAGCTTAGAAAAAGTATCAGCAGGAAACTATTGGACATCTGAGTATTTTTCTCAATTACTTAATGCCTTGCAGCCAAAAGACGAGAAAAGTGCTTTTCCTATCACAGTTCTAAAATCCCTTCTGAATGAACCTGCTATCCAGCCCCAAAATATCAATGAGATACAGGAAGTATTTTCCCCCGTTCTTGAAAAAGCCTTACAAGATATTTTGGCGAAAAAGACTTATACAAGGGTAGAGCAAGCATCCTTATGTAAGCTGTTATTGCGCGAATTTTCATCAGCAAACAGTATTGATTTAACAATGCGTATCGTAGAAACGTTAAGTGCTGAAAATTGCAAAGATGCTAGAAAATATGCATTGGAAGCCTTAGTGAAGTGTGTAGCTGTTTCAGATATGCGAACTACGTTTGGACGTATTGAGTCTTTGTTGGAGCATGATAGCGATATCAAAGTTGTAAAAACGCATTGGGCAAAAACAAGTGCTTATTGGCTGAAGGCTGTGACGAAAAATTCGCGAGAAGCGGAATTAATGTCTCTGCTACAGAGTCAAGAACAAGATAAAAAGAAAGCCTTGATTCTCCATATTGTTGCTTGGAGTACTTTACGGCCAGGGTTAAAAAACACAGAGGCTTATGAAGATCAATTAAGTCGAAAGGGGAAAAAGCTAGTTGAAAGATTATTCACGCTTTCACAGCAGAAATTAATTAGCTTGGCAAATTGTTATCCTGCTCAGCCTGCGCCAGATGCGCATGACATTCTTCATTTTATCAAACGAGATGCTGCTAGGGTCCAGGATGATGTAGAAGAGAAAAAAGATGAGGAGGTATCGGCTGCTGATCAAGCACGTTGGGACAATATTTTGACTGATTTTTCACGTCATCCCTATGCTGAGCCTCGCAAAGACCATAGTGCATTGTCCATCACTAGGGAAGCAGATTTAGCCCGTATGCTGAAAGATACGCGGTTGACGATCGATGGGAAAACAATTCCATTGAACCCGCAGCAAGCCATGGACCTGACACTGACTTTTGCCTATTTAAAGCAACTTGAGGACGGGTTAGTACTGGTTAATGGTCAAAAAATTTCTGAGATGGACCAACCGACCTTATTGCGTACACTCAAGCAATTGTGCAGTCAACTAGATACTTATCCTAATGATTATTTATTACGCACGCGTGTATGGGCTTTATTATTTAAAGCGATGGGAGATACAACTAAGAAATATCCTCATTTAGCCCAACAGTTTTCTATTCTCTGTAATGATAAGGTGGTTAAGGGCAAGTCTCGTATGTTGAAGTTGGCTACAGGTGAGGGAAAGAGTCACTACGTAGCCATGCGAGCAGCGTTGCATGCATTGTCTGGTAAAAAGACAGGCGTTGGCACAGCAAAAGATAGCTTAGCAATACGTGATGTTGAGGATTATCAGGATTTTTATCAGTATTTAGGATTAAAAGCCGCTTATATTCATCCAAAATCTAGTAGAGAGGAGTTTATAAATGCCCATATTCATTATGGTACCCTAGGTGGTTTATCACTCTTCTTAGATGAGCAATCTTACCAAGGTAATCCTATTAATATTGATCCTAATAACTGGGTCATATTATTAGACGAAGTTGATTTCATTCTATATGAAGAAGGCTTGCATACTAGTTATAACTACGCACGTTCAACGGGTAAAACTCCTAAAGAAATGATGTGGTTTTATCAAGCAGCGAATGCTTTTTACCTTCAGCAAAAGGAAACATTTGATAAAGATGATCCTCGTATCACAGTTAATCATTTAAGGTCTTTGTATGAGATTTTGACTGATGCTGCAGGTGTTCACGAAACACGGCAAGCATTCGTCAAAACACTATTACGTGATCCTGTGACGTTGATAAGGTGGATTCAAACTGCTGGCGAGACTCAGGTATTAGAAGAGCGTATACATTTTACTGTGCGAGAAGAAGCTGTAGAAGTGGGTGAAGAAACCTATCCTATGCGTGAAATGATTCCATTGTCTTCCGATAATCAGCCCATGCTTGGATCGACATTTAGTTTAGGTGTGCATCAGTTCCTGGCAACGCGTTTAAATACAGAAGCCAGGCAAAAAGGGCTTGCACAAAATTATCATGTTCGTCCTGAAAGCAAAATTATTAGTTCCCAAATACCACAAACATTGATTTCAAGCCTATGTGATACATGGGAGGGATTTTCTGGTACAGCCTCGCCGCTACAAATACATCAACTGGGCGCTGAATTTGGCACGCAAGTATTGCATGTACCTACTAACCAGAAAGATTTGCGTCAATGGCATGAACCTGTATTTGCTGAAAATTATGAAGAGCGTTTGCGGGAAATGGTGCAGGATCTTAAGCGCTGTTTATCAGAAAATAAATCCATTCTTTTTGCCGCAAAGAACGATAAGGCAGTAGATGAGCTTCAGAATTATTTAAGAGAAAATTTATCTGAGGATGAATTTAAAAAATTAATTTTTTATACAAATGATGATCCTCGAACAGCCGTTCAAGTACTCCAAGATAAAAAGGATAAAGAAAAGTGGCAAGAGGGTGAAAAAACAACACCTGTGTGTTTAGTCGCTTCTGGATTTGGGCGTGGTGATAATGTTGAAGTAGATGCTGTATTTTTATTTGATGTCATAGATATTAATGACCTTATACAAAAAGGGGGGAGAGGAGCACGTTATGGTAAGTTCGGAGAAGTATATCAATATTATCTTAAAGAACAGGTAGGAGCAGAGAGAGCAGCTTTATGGAAAGCTAAGCAGCGGTTGTTGGAAAAATATGCTGATTTGCCCGAAGAAAAGGATCCAAAAAATATTTTTAACCATATGTTAGCTTTGCGAGAAGAAGTACGTGATCTTCAAAATCGCGCTAATATGGTATATCGACAAAGGCGGGCAGAATACACCAGCTGGTGTATGACGTTTTTTGCAACGCTTAAAGACAAAACAGGTAGAGATGGTTTGACTCATCGTTTATCTGCTGATGTGGAACAAATAGAGAAACATTGGCTTCATATCGCTTGCGATGAAAACTTGAGCCTAACTGATAAACTGAATGCCCAAGAGAAGTTTATTCAAGAGATATCAAATTCATTTAGAAGTAAGCATGAGAAAGGTTCTTCCAATATAAAACATTTTGAGTTCACAGAAAGAAAAGAAATACCAGAGTGGGATAGTTCATCTCATAATGGTGTTGAAGACGTATTTCATGCAGATGTAGGTAAAATTTGCAGATTGCTTATTCGTCTATCGGATATTCTGTTAGATCAAGAAAAAATAGAAAAAGTTATCACTCAGTGTCAGCAATTATTATTGTGCGAAGATAAAAGTTGGCTCGCAGAATTTTTAGTGCGTGCTGAAAGTAAAACAAGCTCTCAAGCATTATTAAATGAGTTGGCATTGGTCTTTGAGCAACAGCAGGCAGCTTCTGAGAAACAGAACGCATTAAGAGAAAATCTACCTGCACTGTTATCGGTAGAAAGATTACTGGATGAGCTAAATATTGATACTAGAGCAAATTTTATAAGCTGCTTAAGAGAAAATTCTCCTCATGTTCAGAATCAAATACTCTCTTATTTGATGAAACCTGCTGGTTTGTTTACTACGGAAGAACGTGTGCGTGCTCTGCTGCCTGTACTGCCATGGTTAAAGCGTATATCAGAGGTAGAGAATGGTACTGTATTGGTCCAGGAATACCTTGAACATCTAAATGAATTAATAGGTATTGATTCCAATATATTTACGAAAATGACACCGCTGAGCTATCCAGATTTTATGGTGTTATGCAAGCTTTCTAAGCGTTATTGGCCTGAAGGTATTGAAACATTACAGCAAGCTTTGCCTGCACAAGCTTTCCATCAACTGTCTACCTGGGAAAATTGGGCGCATACGTTAAAAGATAACCATAAAAAAACTGCATTTTTGAAGCATTTTTGTGAAGTGCGTCGTCAGCTGTATGCAGCTGGTCATGGAAAGGTCTTTGATGCGTTGGTTAAAGCGACAAACACATGGTGGGGTGAAAATAATGCGGTTCACCGAGATAATTTAGTGTTGCTTTGGCAGTATCTTGCTGAATGTAAGGATGGTTTGTCGCAGCATGTTCCATTGATTTCGCTTTGTATGCGTCAGCCAGGTAAGTCATGGCTCAGTATTTTGTCCGCATGCTTTCAGTTACCACAGGGCTTGCTTTTACAGCACGCTTCAGGGATTACAGGTTTACTCAGCACTCCTTTTTCGGATCTAAAAAGTAACCAGCCTGGTGATAAGCTCAAAAAACGTAGTGTTGTGGATATGATTCAAAGCTTAGCGGGTCGAAAGCAGTCCGTAAACACAGCGTATCTGCAGCAATTGCTGGTTCTGAATATTCGTAATTCAGAAATGAGAGACATATTACTCAATTATCCCGTACCTCATGAAGTAGATGCTGATCTCTCCGTTATTCAGGTTGAAATCTTGAGGCTCATATCTTCTTATAGATTGCATGAGCAGCTTAGCCCTCAAGAAATGCAGGCATGGGTTGATCAGTTGATGCGTGCCTCATCTGCGTTAGCCCAGCAAAACAAGGGCAGGCAAGCAGGTCAGCCGGTCTTAGCAACATGGCGTGATGTCTTGGTTAGCTGTGATGCCTATCTGACAAAAAAACGGGATGATCAATCTATCAAGCAGAAAATGCTGGAGTTTACTCAACTACTTTCAGCAGCATCGCCATTCCAAGGTAAGCAGCCTATCGCTTCAGATTACTTGACGAGCTTATTTGGAATATCAGCTATTGATCCAAAAATGGCCCAAGTATTATTAGATTATGTAGTGCCTGAAGGTCTAGAAAAAGATCCCTTTATTATTCAACAAGAGATACTAAACTTTATATCTCGCCATCAATTATATGCACAGCTTAACCCTCAAGAAATGCAGGTATGGATTGAGCAGCTCATGCGTACCTCATCCGTATTACCCCAGCAAAACAAGGACAGGCAAGCGGATCAGCCGGTCTTAGCAACATGGCGTGATGTCTTGGTTAGCTGTGATGCCTATCTGACAAAAAAACGGGATGATCAATCTATCAAGCAGAAAGTGCTGGAGTTTACTCAACTACTTTCAGCAGCATCGCCATTCCAAGGTAAGCAGGCTATCACTGTAGATTACATGAGGAATTTATTTGAAAGCTCAAATATTTCTGATCCAAAAATGATACAAGTATTATTGGATTATGTAGTGCCTGAAGGTCTAGAAAAAGATCCCTCACTTATTCAGCGAGAGATACTAAACTTTATATCTCGCCATCAATTACACGAGCGATTGACGCCAGAACAGATGCAGATATGGATTGAGCAGCTTATGCGTACTTCATCCATTCTGATGGAACGAAATAAACAATATCCTCAGGATAACTGGTTGCGATTAGCGACATGGCGCGATGTGTTATCTGGTTGTGAGACTTATTTGGCGGTAGGACCAAGACTAGCTAATGAAGAGCGTCCTGTTTCTGAGCGAATAGCACAGTTTAGTCAATTCCTTTCACATGTGTTACCCCTTGAAAGCCCAGCTAGTAAGCAACCCGTAAGGGCAGCGTATATAAGGGAATTATTTAGAGAACTAAATGCTTATCCAGGCATAGTGAAGGTGTTGCTAAATTATGTTGTGCCTGAGAATTGTAGTATGGGAAAACTGGATCAAATTCATGGCCACAATATAGCGATATTGGATTTTGTGAGGGAACGTCGTCTGTATGAAACACTTGCTCCTGAGAAGCGCAAGGCCTTGTACGAAGTACTTACGGCTGACCAACTCAAGGTATGGATCGAACAGTTGTTGAACACTTCTTCTGAGCTGGTGAAGCGAGATGAAGAGAGTCCATCTGAAAGGAAGCGAGATGGAAATTTAGCTGAGATCTGTCGTGGTTTGTTAGACAGTTGTCACGTTTATTTAAATAATAGATCAGCAAGAGAAAACCCTAATCCTAGAGCTGCTAGTGTTACATTGATTCAATTTAATCAGTTACTGTCAAAAATAACGAAGCGAAAACAATTTATTTCGCCTGCGCACATAACAGGAGTATTTAATCTAGATACAAGAAGGGTTGATACGCCTATCACGACGTCATTACTTACTCATTCGCTTCCTCCATATGTGACGGAACGTCGAACAGTGGAAAAGATCGATAATATGCTCTTGAATTTTGTGATACGCCATCAATTGGCAAGCCAGCTGCAATCGGAGACAGGCATACATAAATGGTTGTTCACCGAAGGTGGTTTATTGGAAAGCGTCTCGAGATTAGCCGGAAGAGGTTATAGATTAAACAGGCAAGGAAAAATGTTCCATTCTCTTGGCTATGATTCTGTCTTGCAAACAGTACTGCAAAGTTGTACGACATATTTAGACCGAAATGCTAGGGTACAACCAGATATTTATAAGGGGTGTATAGATTACCAAGCATTATTAACTGATATTGTAAACAATAATGATATAAATAGGTTTGATTTAAGTGACTTTGAGGGAAGAGGAGAGAATTTTATTGAGGAACAAGAAATAGAACGCAGGATTTGTGTGATATTGGATACTTATTTAAATTTTGATCAGACAAAAGATAATTCTTCTCGACGTATTTTGTTTATGCAGCTACTACATCAAGGAGTTTTTGGCTGGCCCCAAGAAAAGCAGGGAAGAATGATAGAGCAGGCTTATAAAAGATACACAGCTCAGTATAAGCAGGTCTTACATTCAAGTAAGGGAGTGCTGACAAATGAACAACAAACGCAAGCCTTGAAATTGTCTAATGAGTTGAAGGCTATTAAAGGAATTGTTGTTGCAGAAGAAAAAGCACAGCCTTCTTTTTGGCGTCGTCCTTGGGGTCAGAACAGGAATAACAGGCGTGGCTACTTGTTTGATGCTTCTCAAAATCCAGATGCTCACCAAGCCTTGAAGAATGATTTGAAGAAAATATTAAATGGGTATACCACGGGTTGGGGTTGGTACGTGTCTGAGGAACGTCGTAGGGAAGCTAAAGAACTAGCAGAAGATCTTGAACTTTTACCAGAAGAAACAGAAATTTATGCAGGGGCACTTAGCAAAATTCATGAAGCGAGATTAGAGATTATTAATTTAGATAGCACAGAGAGCGCTAGGCGGCGCGAGCAAAGGCGTTATAAGGAGTTACATAGTAGTGGGGGTAGTCGATATTTAGATACCCTGCAGAAGCTTCATGATGTGACCATCTCTCGTTGGACGCAAGATGAAAAGGCGCTGCCTGCTTTTTTTGACTATGTCGAACAATCAAAGGCTGGATTTATCGCATTAGGAAGACAATTTATGGGCTTAATGCCTGCGCGTGAAGAGCTGGTTCAGGTTGGGTTTTTTAGTCGTCGCTACGAAACACCTGCCTTGAATGTGGAACAAGCCTGGAATGCTTTTCAGGGAGGAAGTTCTTCAGATAATTTGCAGAATTTTTTGTCAACCCTTGAAGCCAATAAGGAATATTTACCGCGCGATTTACGCGTGCCTATTGGGGTATTACTACAACAGGGTAAGGCATTAACCGATTATCTTAAGCATGAAGAAAATGTTAGAGGACCTAGACCTCAGCAAGCAGATGGAGATGTGAGAGCTGCTGTTCGAATATAAGGCTTAAACTTACTCCAGCGCTCCTCTCGCTGCAATAGACCGCTTCATTGCCAAGATTGATACAACAAAGACGAAGGACTGGATCAACTATGTCATAAGGCAAATTTTTTACCCGTTGTTGCGAGCGATTTTGCGAAGCAATTGTAAATCAAAGTCATGGTCTAGATTCGCGATATTGTTGCGAGTTTTATTTTTTTAAAAATCCTTTCTGCCATGCTTCAAACTGTTCAGGTTGAATGTGGTAGGGCGCAATATTTCCTTCATGTAGTGATAAAATAGCTGTGTCTACTACTTCTATAAATTTTGCTTGGTCTTCTTTGGGAAGTTGCTCAGCATTTGCCTGAATTTTTCTGATGGTCTCTTTAGGTGTCATGCATTCACTCACAATCATAAAAACCAAATCTTTAATTTCTTTCCTATATTTTAATCGGAATGGATCTGGTTCGCCCAATGATTGGCGTACGGCAGCATAACGTTTTGATGATTGCTCATAGGCCCACAAAAAAACATCTTTCAATAAATCAGTTCGATTCAGCTCATAGACACCCAACATCCCTTGAATATAGAGATCATGAGGCACGCCTACAAAAGATAAAGGTGAGATACCATGGCGCATCAGCGGGATATTCGCCGCTAAGCGAGAGACGCGCTTATTCACATCTTCAAATGGTTGCAGGTAGGGTAGATGCACCATTGCAAAAAAGGCTTGCTCAAATGGGTTAATAATGCGAGCAGCTTTGTCGAGTATGATATCAAAATGTTCAGCAATAGCTTGAGGTATGGCTAGTGGTATATAAACAGATTGTGAAATGCCGACACTAAATATGCGTAATCTGCCTTCACCATCTGCATCAGGGAGTAAATCGTGTGCAAGCGCTGCGTGCAAATTAAGAATGGTGTATCGGTTGAACCCGATACGCTCAGGAGATTGTACTAATAATTCAATTGCATCTTTGTGGTTTAGTATCATCCTTGTCTCAACTAAGGATTTATTTTCTGGCATTTCCCCAAATGCAATAAGACGCTGTGTGTCTAATAGAGAATAAGTATTGCCTTCTAGGCGGCTGGAATTCCAGGAAAGATCTATCATTAGCCGGTTGAGTAGATCTTTATGATAGGTTTCGCCAGGCATTTCCATAGGCTGCACTTTGCTAATATCTGTTAGCATTTCTATATCTTGCTGGGAGAGATAAAAAGTTTTATTAGGTTGATAATCTTCTAAAAATTCTCGTTGGTACCCCACAGGCGTGCGTTGCTGTAGCGGACGATTGACGAGTGCTAATATCTGTTCGCCAGAAGCTGATAAAGAAATAGTAGTGCTAAATGTCTTATCGGCAGCCTTAGGGAAATTATTTTTTAGGTGTTGTGGATGGGTTCCGCTAATATCAATTTCTCTTTGTGACTCTTCTACTTGAAATGATTGAGAAAATTTTGGGATGTTGTGAGGATAGACAAGATGGTAGGTTGTACTGCGTGTCTTACCTTCAATACGCAATTTCCCCAATGTTTGCAGCTTGGATAGGCGTCGTTGTAGTGTTCGAATGGGAAGTTCGGGATAGATGTGTTGTGAAATTTCTTCAATCGAAGCGCCATCTGGAAAGTGCCACAGCACTTTCGCAATATTTTCTAATTCGGTTGAAATGGTAGATTGATTAGACATATGCGACACCTTTGGAATAATTGCGACAAAATATACTAAAATATGTCGTAATTGCAAGTGCTAAATTGTCGCAATCTAAGTGATAGCGTCAATTTTTTGACGTAATTATGCTGATAATTTCATTAGAGGTGATTTTTTATGAGTACTGCTTCTATTATTGTTACATTAGTCTTAACAATCATACTGTATGAAATCTACCCTGTGCTTGCTTTTATTCCCTGTGTGATTTTATTAGCGTTTTATTTACAGCAGGCTATCCGACGTATTACGCTGTTAGAACAGGATATCAAGCAAAAACAGCAGCCTACTGGCATTTCTGCTCATATCCAAGAATCTCCTACTACTTCACCCTCGGCGATCGATGCCTTGGATAACTCACCTAATACTTCACAGTTTGAAGAGGTAACAGTTAAGCCTGCCACTGTGGATACTTCTCCAAACTTCCAACCCGAATTTGTAGCACCGCTTTCTCAAGGTAGCTCGAAAGATCAATCATTGGATTGGCCATCTGTCAGGTCATTGTATGATTCACCTATGTGGCAGCGTACCAAGCATTATTTATTTGGTGGCAACACAACGGTACGGGTTGGCATTTTGCTATTATTCTTGGGTATGGGCTTTTTATTAAAGTATGCGGCTGAACGAAGTAATTTTCCCATTGAATTACGTTTGGCTGGGATTGTTATTGCGGCAATTATCATATTAGTCATTGGTTGGCGATTACGTACGCGTCGCAGTCACTATGCATTTGCATTGCAAGGCGGAGGTGTTGGCATACTCTACCTCACTGTATTTGCTGCGCTACGTTTGTATCATGTGCTGCCAACAAGTGGCACATTTATTATGTTGGTGGTCATTTCGTTATTTTCCTCAGTATTAGCCATTTTGCAAAATTCTCTGTCACTAGCTGTGTTAGGTACCTTGGGTGGTTTTATGGCGCCTATCTTGGTCTCCACTGGCGGTGGCGATCCTGTGGTATTGTTTAGCTATTATCTGTTGCTTAATACTATTGTCTTAGCTATTGCTTGTTTTAAATCTTGGCGTGAACTCAACCTGATCGGATGCGTGTTTACTTTTTCTGTCATGGCACTTTGGGGTTACCGCTCTTATGAGCCTGAGTTATTTTTCACTATAGAACCTTTTTTAATTCTATTCTTTTTGATGTATGTGGTGATTGCGCTACTGTTTGCATTAAAGCAAGCCCCTAATTTAAAGGGTTATGTGGACAGTGCCATCATTTTTGGCGTGCCGATTGTGGCATTTGGCTTACAACTCTATTTTGTGAACCATTACGCTTATGGTGTGGCTTGGAGTGCATTTGCAACCAGTGTGTTTTATTTAGTGTTGGCATGGGGTTTATTGCAGAGGCACCTGACAAGCGCTCGTCTATTGATTGAAGCCTTCTTAGCACTAGGCATTGTATTTGCAACTATCGCTATTCCTATGGCGCTTGATGCCCGTTGGACTGCTGCTGTATGGTCATTGCAGGGAGCAGGTATGGTCTGGATAGGTGTGCGTCAACAGCGCGTCCTGGCATCTTTGTTTGGTATTTTGGTGTTGTTAGGTTCGAGTGTCATATTTTCATTAGATGTGGGTTGGTCAACATCAACACCTGCTGTCTTCAATACATTTTATTTGGGTAGAGTATTCATCAGTTTGTCCGCACTGTTTGCAGCGTATTGGTTGCACCGTGCGAGTAAAACGCATGATTGGCAATATTTTGCCAGCACTGGTTTGTTAATAATGGGGTTATGCTGGTGGTTAGTTGCAGGTAGTTACGAAATTATTGAGCATGCGAGTTGGAATTATATTCCTAACGGTTTGTTATTGTTTATCAGTTTTTCCTTGGCAATTATTTTCTATTTGAGTCGGCGTTTGGTTTGGGAAGCGTTGGGCGTTATAACAAGGTCTCAATTATTTGTCATGTATGTTGTATTGCTCTACAGCATTGTTAGTAATTTTTTCTTTAGTTATCTATCACAGCTTGCTGAGGTGTCTCCATTAGCGTTTGGGGGTTATTTGGCTTGGCCTGCTGCATTCGTGGTGCACTATGGATTGCTTTATTGCAAAGACCAGCAGCAAAAACGTTTACGACCATATTCACATGCTGCGGCAGTTTGGCTGCTTACTTTTATTGTCGCTTGGATATGTGCTTGGGCTATTCAACAATTGCTGGGAGACTATAGTGTTTGGTCACTGACTGGCTGGGTATTGGCACCATTATGCTTTGTTTTTGGCATATCTCGGGCGGCAACATCTTTATCCATAGTGCGTTATTGGCCGATGCAGCAGTATCAATCGTTTTATTTATCTTTGGCCTTATTGCCATTGTTATTTTCTATCGTAGTATGGAGTGTCGCGATAAACCTCGCTAATGATGGCAATCCATGGCCATTGCCGTATGTGCCAATGATCAATCCCTTAGATTTGACACAAGGTTTTGTAATGCTTGTACTGTGGTTTTGGTTCAGCAAAGCCTGTACCGTGCCGATGACTATCATTAACCAAGCGTCGACTAAGTATTTTTACGCCATTTTGTCGAGTTTAATATTTATTTGGTTGACCGCGGTATTGATTCGTACACTACATCATTGGGCAGGTATTCCATTCATATGGGGGAATATTGTTAACTCTGTATTAGTGCAATCTGCCGTGTCTATTTTTTGGACGTTGCTTGCTTTTGGCGCCATGATTATCGCTACGCATTATCATCGACGGTCCATTTGGTTTGCTGGTGCTGGATTGCTAGCAGTTGTGGTGGTCAAACTATTTATAGTTGATTTAGGAAACACAGGCACGTTAGCGCGTGTAATTTCGTTCGTTGGGGTCGGCATGTTATTACTGTTAATAGGTTATTTTTCGCCTATGCCCCCTAAAGTATCTACTCTAAAAAATCGTGAGAATAAATCATGAAATTACGTCAAATAATCTGTCTAACATTAAGTATGCTGTGCATCACCACTTTACATGCGCAAACATCTTCCTCAAAAAAATTAGCGCCAAATGATTTTGCTTATGGCTTACCCTTAACTGTTGAAACTGGTTTTACCTTATACAAAGTGATATTGCCCATCACAGTTTATCAGCATCTTACTCAAGCAGATTTTGGAGATATGAGGGTGTTTGATAGTGCTGGTAATGTGCTCCCATCGGTATTACGTACCATAGCCCCGCAGAAAAAAGCATCTCAGCAAGTGACATTACCTTTGTTTCCCATTTATGGAAAAGTAGGTGATGATGCATCGAATATGTCATTGCGTGTACAGCGTAACCAGCAAGGTGCAATCGTAGAAATTGGTTCAGATAAAATAACCAAAAATGAGCGTAGGATTGTGGGTTATTTGTTAGACGCTCGCCAAATTAAACAACCACTACATAATATTACATTGCACACGGATGCTCAGATGCCTACATCCATACAACGCGTGAATGTTGCTTATAGCGATGATTTGAATCATTTCACAACAGTGGTTTCTGGAGCGGCCATCGTTAATTTAAGTCACGATAATTATAGTGTAGAGAAACGTGATATTGTTTTAGATGACAGACGTGCAAATTATTGGTTACTGACTTGGCCTGATGACGCTGATCAACAGTTAAATCTCGCGAGTGTCACTGCAACGCGCACAAGCGAATTTATATCCCCAAACCGATTAGCGCTGAAATTAAATGCGATATCAAGTCAGCCAGAAAAAGGCGAGTATATTTTTAAGTTAGAGGGGCATATGCCGGCAGATGGTGCTCGTATTATTTTGCCGGGGAAAAATCAAATTGTGGAAGCAAAGTTATTTTCTCGCGCTAGCCCAGATGACAAATGGCGTTATCAGAGTGAAGGTTTAGCCTATGACTTACAAACAGAGGGTAAGCAAAAAGTTTCTTCTGAATTGCGATTTGTTGTGACAGCAGATCAATATTGGAGATTATTGACCAAAGACCGCCAGGGAGAAAATGATGTGGCACCTATACTAGAGTTGCGTGGGAGCTCGCAAGAGTTGGTGTTTGTTGCTAATGATAAACCGCCGTATTTGTTGGCTTATGGTAATGGAGCTATAAAAACAGCCAATTTCAATATTGATGAGCTAATCACTAAACTCACTCGCGCGGATGGAGTTGCACCTATTATTCAGGTTGCATCCGTAGGGGAGCAAACAATATTAGGTGGCGAACATCGCTTGGCCTCACCTATGCCGTGGCAGAAGTGGTTATTATGGGCTGTGTTAATCATTGGGGCTGCGCTTTTGATTTGGATGGCAGTGCGGTTATTTAGGCAGGTTGGGCATTCTTGATACATACTGTTGTTGCATAAAGTCTTGCATGTTTTGTCTTATCTTATCTCCTCTTGCCGTTCAGCAATGCTGAGCGTTTGCATGCCTCCTCCTTTCGGTTCAGTGTCACTAGTGTAGGCAGACGAGTAGTTGAAAGGGGATAACTAGGAGGCTACATCTAGCTCTGGACTTTTCTTTTTATTTTTATTCATAAGGATAGGGCGTAATCGAATACCGGCAGATTTTTGGATGGCTTCTCGTATGGAAAGATTTTCTAATATTTGTAATTTATTCGCGAAATCGACCATTAAAATGCCGTGTTTGGTAATTAAGCCTATCAGCGTAATTAGACCAACTTGGGTATAGATGTTGATAGAAGCAAAGCCTAGCGTAATCGGAATGAGCGCACCGAAAATAGACATGGGTACGCTGATAAGGATCACCAACGGATCTCGAAAGCTCTCAAACTGAGCAGCTAATACAAGAAAAATAATGATAATTGCAAAGACAAAAGTGTAGAGCAGAGCGCTACCTTCTTGAATGTATTGGCGGGATTGCCCTGCATAATCATATCCAACCCCTTTGGGAAGAATTTCATCTGCTTTTTCTTTTAAAAAGGTGAGTGCCTGGCCAATAGATACACCAGGTGCAAGCATGCCTTGAATAGTCGCTGAGTTGAGTTGCTGAAATTCAGTCAGACTGTTAGGTTCTGAAGTAGTGGATATATCGATCAGTGTCGAGAGAGGAATCATGTCTCCGCTGGCAGTTTTAACATAAATAGCTGCGATTTTTTCTGGATTTAAACGCAATTCTCTGAGTGCTTGTGGAATAACTTGATAGCTCTGCCCTTGCATGCTGAAGAAGTTAATATAGTTTCCACCTAAAGAAATGGCCAGCGCTTGTCCGATATCTTGCATGGTAATCCCCATTTGACCGGCTTTTTCGCGATTGATACTGATATTTAGCTGGGGTTTATTAAATCTGAGTGTGTTATCGACAAAAAGGTACATGCCACTTTTCTGGGCTTCTTCTAGAATTTTTTGCGACATTTGGTAGATGATTTCATAGCTAGATGTAGAGTTAATCACGAATTGCACAGCCAATAAACTGCCACCTACAGGGAGTGCGGGTAGTGGAAAAAGAACTGCGTTAACGCCAGCGATTTGTTTGAGCTTAGGTTGAATGTCGCGGTTAATCTGTGTTTGAGATCGGCTTCGTTGATCCCAAGGTTTGAGCATTAGTCCACCAAAGGCCATGTTCGCTGCACCATTACCATTGATGACAAAATAACCTTGGGTTTCAGGCAATGATTTAAAGAGCTTTTCAAGCTCTTTAGTAAAGGCTGTTGTATAGTCAATATTTGCGTATTCTGGTCCGGTGGCTTGTGCAAAGAGTACACTTTTGTCTTCTTCAGGCGCGAGTTCTTGGGGAGAAGCTGTATATAACAGGTAACAGCCCGTCAAGATGAGTGCGATGAAAACAAGAACAACAGGTCTATATTCCAATACATTATGTAGTTTTGTTTCATAGTAGACTTTTAATTGGTCGAATTTATGATCTAGAAAACGAGTGAAGCGGCCATTGGAACTAGAGGCACTTAGGATTTTGGCACATAGCATGGGGGAAAGCGTTAAAGCGATTACTCCCGACAGGATAACGGAGCAGGCGAGAGTAAAAGCGAATTCAGTAAACAGCGCGCCCGTCAGACCCGTCATAAATCCAATCGGGGCATAAACGGCAGCTAAAGTGATGGTCATGGAGATAACAGGTGTTGCAATTTCTCTAGCGCCATAGATCGCTGCGTTAAATGAAGTCATACCTTCTTCAATATGTCTGTGGATGTTTTCTACAACCACAATCGCGTCGTCTACCACCAATCCTATGGCTAATACCATGGCCAGTAAAGTTAGTAAATTCAATGAATATCCCAACATAAGCATTAATGTGCAAACGCCGACCAAGGAAAGTGGAATGGTGATGACAGGGATAAAGACGGATCTAAAAGATCCTAAGAAAAGAAAGATCACTACAATGACGATGGCAGTTGCTTCTAAAATGGTTCTAATCACTTCTTCAACAGAAGCGCTGATGTATTTAGTCGAGTCATAAACGATGGTGGATTTTAAGGCGGGAGGATATTTTTTTTCTAGCTCTGGCATTAACTTACGAATGTCTTTGATGACCACGAGAGGGTTGGCTGCTGGAGTGGCATTTACACCGATAAAGATAGCTTTTTGGCTATTAAATGTGACGACAGAATCATAGCTTTGTGAGCCAAGCTTGACGTCTGCTATATCTCTTAGTCGGATGAGTGTGCCATCCTTGGAAGATGAGACGATTAGATTGGCAAATGTTTCCTCATCATGCATATCTGTATCAGCAGTGATATTAAAAGCGACATACTCTCCTTTAGTTTGTCCAGGTGCTGATTGAAAATTATTAGCTAACAAGGCACGCTGGACATCAGCGGCAGTTATATTGAGTGCAGCCATGCGTGGCGGGCTTAACCAAATACGCATGGCGAAGGTGTTTCCGCCGAATATGTTGATGCTTGAAACGCCTTGTACGGTCTGCATTCTGGGGCGAATGACTCGATTGATATAGTCGGTGATTTGTTGTGGGTTCATCTCATCGCTGTAAAAACTGGCATACATCAACGCAACAGTGGAACCCGTGTCTTTTTTAATGGTAGGGAGTTCGCTTTGGACAGGAAGTTGTCCTTGGACTTGTGAAACTTTGCTCATTATGTCCGTAAAGGCAATATCGGGGCTGTAGTTGAGTTTAATATAGGCTTGTACAGTGCTGACGTTTTGGGCACTGGTAGCAGCAATGTAATCAATACCATCAGCGCCAGCGATAGACTTTTCGATAATAGAAGTGATGAACCCTTGTACGACCTGTGCACTGGCACCAGGATAAGCGGTCGTGATCGTGATGACGGTATTGTCCATTTTAGGATATTCACGCAATGGAAGAGTTTGCATTGCATGTAGGCCTATTAGAAAAATCAGTAGGCTGAGAACGGTTGCAAGAACGGGGCGCTTGATAAAAATATCTGTGAACATGAGAAACCTATGTTTTTTGGCTCTATGGAAGATTTGAGTGGGGTCTAACTGTCTTTGCTGATTCCTGTCAACGAATTACTTGACCTATACATTTGCGAGCTCATCTATCCCCACTGTTGGCGCCAATCTTGACAGGAGGGTGATCTATTACAAATGATCTAGCTTCTGTCTTTTTTTACAGCTTCAGGCGACATGCTGGGTAGTTTCACTGAGTTATTAATAATGACTTCTGTGTCATCGGTTAGTTTTAGCTGTCCAGACGTGACGACAACTTCTCCCGCTTTTAGGTTGGTTTTAATGGCGATGCGATTATTTTTTCTTTCCCCTGTACTGATATAGCGTTCTTTTGCTTTTAGAATCTGTTTACCATCTTTGTCTTTCCCTGCTGCCTCTATAACGAAGATAGAATCACCAAATAAGCTAAAGGTAACGGCAGTTTCAGGTACGGTGACAACGTTTTTTTGTTCTGGCAATAGAACGTTGATATTCGCAAACATGCCAGGATATAACTTCATACTGTCATTGGGTAAGGTAGCTTCTATGAGAAGATTTCTCGTTTTGACATTTACTTCAGCGTCTAATGCACTGATTTTTCCTTTAAAGGTTTCACCGGGAAAATTGTCAATTTTTACTTCTATGGGTTGGCCAACAAAGAGGTGTCGAATATTTTGCTCGGGTAAGGAGAATTGCACGTAGAGTGGATTCATGGATTGTAGTGTAACTAGGCTATTACCGGGAGAAACATATTGGCCTAGGTTGGCTTTTCTAATGCCGATCTTTCCTGCAAAAGGTGCTTTGATTGTTTTTTGGTTGATAATAACTTGTGTTCTTGCTTTGGCTGCATTGGCTTGTTGAAGCTGTGCACGGGCTTCATCTAGACTGATTTCAGATGTGGACCTTGATTTGAAAAGGGAAGCTTGTTGGTTGTATTTCAGTTGAGCAAGGGAAAGTTGTGCTTCAAAATTTTTCAGATCTTCTTGATCAGTGCTAGTGTCAAGTTTGATCAGCGGTTGACCTGCTGCAACGATTTCTCCTGAATTAAATAGTATTTCTGTGATCATGCCAGGCTGTTCAGGGCTGACTTCTACACCATTCACTGCAACTAACGAACCAACTGCGCTAAGCATGGGTGTCCATGTTTCAGTTTTGGATCGACTGGCTGATATAAAGACGGTTCTTGAAACGAATTTTGCCACCATTTTGCCGATAATGAATTTTTCGAGCGCGTGAATGCCCAGCACAGAGCCTATGATGATGACTACAGTAATCACCATAATAGTCATGCGTTTTTTAAGTGCTTTTTTGTGGGCGCTATTGGAGGTAGGTTTTGGTTTTTCTGTGAGGAGATGATCCATTTGTGTTGTGCTCCGCGTTTTTAGCTGGTGCTGAATGGTCGTAGTGCGGTAATGGTCTTTGCGTTATATCCCGGGTAAAAAAATCAGCGCTCCAAGTCTGCTATCAATGCGGCCAAAAAGCGTGCGGCTTCTCCGCCCGTCGCAGCGCGATGATCGAAGGTCAACGAAATTGGCATGATGGTATGTATCACAGGTTTTCCATCTTTGGCGATAACGGTAGGTCTGCTTTTCCCTACGCCTATGATTGCGACACTAGGAGGGACAACAATGGGGTTAGCATAACGTCCAGCGATAGTGCCAAAATTTGAAAGAGTAATTGTTGCGCCTTTCAAATCTTCGGGAGAGAAAGACTGCGTTAACGCTTTTTGTTTAAGCGCATTGAGTGCTTCACGTATTTCTACAGGGGACTTTTTATCCACCTGTTTTATCACAGGGACATAAAGGCCAGCTTTTGTATCGACTGCAAGGCCAATGTTGACTTCGTCCCATAGCTGCATACTTAGCGTTTCACCGTGAAAATGTGCATTGAGAATGGATTCTGCTTTGGACGCAGCGACGATTGCTTGAATCAGACGTATGGTAACGTCCGTGTTTTCGGGCCATCGGTGAAGATCTGCGTCCTCTACAAGCGTAACAGGCACAACTTCTCGGTGTGACTTGGCCATTTGTTGCGCCATGATGCGTCGATTACCATGCAAAGGTTCGCCTATCATAGTCGGTGTTGTTGAGGGTGATGATGAAGAGGGAAGGACAGCTGCTTTAGTTACATCATCTGCAGTAATGGTGCCACGTGCACCTGTACCTGTAAGTTGGCTGAGGTCTACACCCAGTTTGTTTGCTAAAGCGCGAATAGTAGGTGTTGCTCTCCCTTGAGTAGAGGCTTGCGTTTTAATCACAATACCTGTTGGAGATTCTTGCAAGAGTGTGTTGGTGGCTTCTATTGTGCCGACAACCGTGCCAGTATCTGTTGTTGCATGGGGGGGGCGTGCTGGCGCATTTTCTAGTACGAATTCTATAAGAGGAGCACCTGTAGAAATTACATCGCCGGCCTTCCCGTAGCACTTGAGAACTCGGCCAGCAAAAGGAGAGGGGATGTCAACAAGGGCTTTGGCGGTTTCCATTGAAACCAGAGGCTGATCTAAACTCACTTCATCGCCTTCATTGACAAACCATTCGCGTATCTCAGCATCTGGTAAACCTTCGCCAAGATCAGGCAACTTAAAAATACTCATGCGTACTCCATTATACTTTGGACAGATTTGAGGATTCTTTCCACACTTGGGATGTAGATTTTCTCAAGTTTTAAATAGGGCATGACTGTATCATAGCCCGTAACTCTTTGAACAGGCGCTAGAAGTGACATCAATCCATGTTCAGCTAATTGCGCGGCAATTTCAGCGCCTAGTCCGCAGGTCCTGGCGGCTTCGTGTATAATGACGCAACGGCGTGTTTTTTCAACAGAATTTAGAATGGTTTCCATATCTAGTGGTTTGATGGTTGCAACGTCTATCACCTCTACAGAAACTCCCTCTTGCTCTAGGGTATCTGCTGCGATAAGTGTTTCTCGTGTTGAAGCGCCCCAAGTTACTAGGGTGACGTCATTGCCTTCGCGTAGAACAAAGCACTTATCTAAAGGTAGCGCTTGGCCGTCATCTGGCACGTCTTGCTTCACCATACGGTAAATGCGTTTGGGCTCTAGAAAGAGGACTGGATCAGGATTTCGGATGGCGGCAAGCAATAAGCCGTAGGCACGAGCAGGGGAGGAAGGAATAACGACACGCAGACCTGGAATATGAGCAAATAGTGCTTCAGTGCTCTCTGAATGGTGTTCAGGGGCATGAATACCACCGCCGTAAGGTGCTCTAAAAACCAGTGGGCAGGAGAGCCTACCCCGGGTGCGGTTTCTCATTCTAGCAGCATGAGAAATGATTTGGTCGAATGCTGGGTAAATAAAACCCATAAACTGAAATTCTGCGACCGGTTTAAGGCCTTGTGCGGCCATGCCGATAGAGATACCCGCAATCATGCTTTCTGCTAGTGGTGTGTCTATAACACGCTTCTCTCCAAATTTCTCGAGCAGTCCTACAGTAGTCCGAAATACGCCGCCGTTTTTTGCAATGTCTTCTCCTAAGACGATGACATTATTATCGGCAGTCATTTCATAGGCGAGAGCCTGTGTGATAGCTTCTGCTAGGGTAATAGTTGGCATGTTTTTTAGTGTCCTTCAGGCAATTTCGCTGTGGAAAGTTCATCTCTTTGATACTGATAAGATGCCGGCAATGTCTCATACATATAATCAATGATGTCAGTAGGCTGTGCGGGCGCAGTATGGATACACGCTTGTGCAGCTTCTGCCATGCGCGCTGAGCATTCTTCCTGTAGAGCTTTTTCTTTTTGAGCATCCCACAAACCTTCTTTTTCAAGATATGCATAAAAGCGTTTAAAAGGTTCTAATTCCCAAGCTTTATCTAGGTCTGGTTTGTCGACATATCGGCTTGCGTCGTCAACAGTAGTATGGTCGCAAAGCCTATAGGTAATGGCTTCTATGAGTGTGGGACCGCCACCCTTCCGTGCTTTTTCCAGAGCTTGTTCAACGACATGTCGAACAGCAATCACATCATTGCCATCTACCTGAATACCTTCAAACCCACCGGCAAAGGCTTTTTGCGCCAATGTTTGTGTACTGGTTTGTTTGTTGCGAGGGACGGAAATAGCCCATTGGTTGTTATTAATGACGTAAACGATAGGAAGCCGTTGGGCGCCTGCAAAATTAATAGATTCGTAGAAATCACCTTCAGATGTGCCGCCATCTCCGCAGCCAGTGACAACAGCGCGTTTTTCACCTCTGAGTGATAAAGCGTAAGCAACACCTGCTGCGTGTAGCAATTGTGTGGAAATGCAAATGCAAATGGGAAAATCTTCTTTAGCTTCAGGTGTTATGAAGTTGCTGGCACGTTCATCACCTCCCCAATAGTTGAGTATTTCTGTGGGTGTAACGCCTCTTTGCATCATGGCGCCTTGGTCTCGGTAGTAGGGGACAAATATATCGTCTTTATGCATGGCGGCGCCCATGCCAATGGAAACAGCCTCTTGGCCTAATGCTGAAGGGTAAGTGCCCATCTTACCCGTCCTTTGCATGATGACAGCACGAGCATCTAGCGCGCGTAGCATGTGCATTTGACGATATAGCATAATCAGGGTTTCAGCATCTTTGGCGAAATCAGGCAGGGGCTGTATAAGGTCGCCTTGTTCATTGAGTATTTGTGTGAATGTAACCGTAAAGGTTGCAACAACGTTCATTTTGATGTCCTTTTTCTTTGCTGACTTTCTTTGCCTCATCACGTAGGAGGATATGGCTTCTTACTACCATTACGTACGTGGAGGGGATAAGGGGGCATTGAGCTATGGCGTTAATCTTTCTTCGACTATTTCGTCTACAACTTCACTGACAGGCTTGTTTTCAGCTTTTGCGCGTTCAAGCACATCCCATAGACTCTGATAAAGGCCTTCAATTTGTGCTTTAGCCTCTTTGAGGTCAATATGGTCATAGTTTGCGGATGCGTAAATTAAACCGCCCGCGTTGACAAGGAAGTCAGGTGCGTAAAGTATGCCTCTTTGGTGAAGCATTACGCCATGATGTTTATGAGCAAGCTGGTTGTTAGCGGAGCCGGCCACAATGCTAGCTTTGAGTAAAGGGATGGTAGTGTCATTGAGGATGGCGCCTAATGCGCATGGAGCAAACACGTCACATTCAATAGAATAGATTGCATCAGGAGAAACGACTTGGCCATCAAACTCTGTAGCGCAACGGTTTGCTGATGTTTGGTCAATATCTGTTACGATGATTTTTGCGCCCAAGTTGGCAAGTTCTCTGGCTAGATAGTAACCCACATGGCCGGTGCCTTGTATGGCGACACGAATGCCGTTTAAGTTGCTACCTAACTTAAATTTAACCGCAGCCTCAATGCTGCGACAGAGGCCTAGGGCAGTGTAAGGGCTGGGGTCTCCTCCACCAGCGGAGGTGCAGGTAACATAGGGAGTTACTTGTGCAATGATATCCATGTCAGCAGGCGATGTACCGCTATCCTCTGCGACGATATAAGCACCTTGTTGTTCGTGAACAAATTCACCAAACGACCGGAAAAAAGCTTCACGGTCTTTGATAATAGTTGGACGTAGAATGACTGATTTGGCGCCGCCGCGAGGCAAGTTGCAAATGGCTGCCTTGCTACTCATGCCGTGTGCGAGTCTGATGACGTCTTCTAATGCTTTATCGTAAGAATCGTAGTAAATATGTCGGCATCCGCCAATCGCAGGGCCTCTTTCTTTATTATGTATAGCGATGATAGCCCTCAGGCCCGTTTTAGCATCGATTTTAAACTTAATATCTCCAAAGCCAAGATCTTCGGCATATTTAAATAGTCGATTGCAATCGTTGTGTTCGGATGATGTGAAGGTCTTTTCTTGAAGCAACATAACAATTGGCGTCCTTGAGTAGGTTGGAGGCTGGCATTCTTTTCTTGTACACCCAGATTTGTCAACTCTTTCTTTTTGTCACTTCTTTTATTCAGTCTCTACTTTTGCTGTGTACAGAGTGTTAGCTCAATACCTTGAAATGGAGTTTAGTACTTGGAGTCTGATGTTGCTCGTTTTATTTATAAACAGCCAATATATTTTTCAAACTTAATACCTTCAAAAGCGAATCATTTATAGCTGATATTTACAGAGAATTTCTGTTGTGTAGTTCTAGTACTTTCGTTAACCTAGCGCGGCTTTCGCAAAGCCTCATTCCACAACTACATCATGGAGCCTATCACTATGAAGCAATTGCAAAAAATTATTTTGTTTGGCCTAACGCTAGCGTTGCCATTAGCTGCAACAGCCCAAATGTTTACGTCGTTGCAATTAAATACGATTTCTTACCGCTTTGTGCAAGAGGGGTGGGCAAGCACTAACACAGCAAGAGTTACGGTGGATTTTGATGCTGCCGTGGATCAAGTCAGCTTGGGTGGTATCAATTCACAGGTATTAGCAAATATGAAAAAGATTGCTGATACTAATTGGCACATTGTCTCATTTGAGCGTACTAAGGATACAACCGGTCTTGAGAAGCTACATATATCTGTAGAAGCAAGATTGCCTGAAGCTGAATTAGCCGGGTTGCGTGATAAAGCGAAAGCCATCACCAAGGCAGGTGAAACCTATACCGTAACAAATATTGATTTTACACCTAGCCTTGCAGCTATGGAGCAAACACGTGCTGCGCTGCGTGCAACTATTTATGAGCAAGCAAAGCAGGAAGTTGCCAGACTTAGTCAGGCAAACCCTGGTCAAAAATACTTCCTGAATTCGATTTACTTTGAGACCGAGCAGCCACCCGTAGCACTACAGCCTGCAAGAGAAATGAAAACCGTGCAGCTTTCTGTAAATGGTGCAGTATCGACTTCGTCTTCAGTCGCTATGTCGGTGAATACAAAAGTGACTCAGGCAGCGCAGATTACAGTCGCTTCTATCATTCCGGAAAGTATGGATGCCAGACGTAACGTGATGAAGCCAGCTAAGGCCGATGAAACAATTGGAGCAGAGAACGCATTGAATACGCGTTAATTTCTCCCCCCTCGCTAAAATCGGCAAAAAATGGCCTTTCCTATCTAGGGGTTGATGACCTGTTACAAAGATATTATGGGTTTATATCATAAGCAAACCTTTGATCGCATGGATGCGATCGCAGAGCTTACATGGTGGATGTACTAGAAGCGTGTTTGCGTTGATATAATCCATAATATTTAAATACTCTCACTCTTCTCTCGCAAGTCTAGTCGAAGGAGAGATTTTATCGTCATATCTCACTCTGGATTCGTACAAAAAGTCATGAGAACGAGAAGAATAAAGTCACAACATAGTTGATTACGTAATGTTAGCTTTCTCCTGACTTGCTTCCTAAAAATCACTTTTTAAGATTTATTATTCCTCTCCTTCATTGATCCCTCACTTACTCTGTGCTGTGCGAAATCATTGCGTAGTATCGTCTTGCGTTATAATTGTGATGGCAGTGAGTTTATCTAATAAAGATTTTTTGACCTTAGGATATGTTTTCCCAAAATCGATGGGCGTAATTACTGCGCGGCCTACGACTGCACGGCCATCAGGCCCAAATAGACGCGTAGTGTGTAACCCCCACATATTGTGGAAAGCATATAAAGTGCCATCCTTTTCGCCTACATAGAGCATGATATGGCCTGGCATATAAAGCAAAGTCGCATAAGGAATAGCTGCTTGCTGTATGATTTTTATTTTTTCTGTATTTGATAAATCTGTGAGATCAATTCTTTTGCCGTCGCCAATTTTAGATTGCATGCTGGAATTGCGTGGTAGCCAAATACCAAAGTAAGAGGTTAAATCTTTAATGGTAGCTGAACAATCTCTATAACCATGGATTCCACCCCATCCATATGGGGTGCCCAAAAATTGGTTAACAACTTTGGCGACGTTTTCAGATGTCATAGGTAAGGGTATTTTGTAGGCTCTATCGTGAGGAACAATAGCGTCAGTTAACTGAGCGTATCCATCCACAGTTTTTATAGCCAGTTGAATTTCATAATTTTCCTCTGATATTTTTTTAATGGGCAGAATAGCGCCCATAAATGAAGTCAGCTTGAAAACATTATTTGCGTCCAGTATGGCTGTATCGTCGCTCTTAACGGAAATATATCCTTGATTGTTTTGCCAAGCTTCAATAAAAGCATCATTTACCAAAGCGATATCATTTGCATTGATCCAACCAAATGCAGAATCAGTTGCGACTAAGTACCAATTTTTATCTTTTGTAGTTTGTAGCATCAGGACAGGAGAATTGGTTGGTATAAAAGATGCTTGAAAGTTGTCAAAAGGGTAGGTCGAGCCTGGCTTATCAAGGCTACTAAATGAAGGCTGGTAAGTAGGGAAGCCTCGTAGATTTGTATTTTGAGTAGTAATGGCTTTCGAAATATGATTTGGGTATGAGGACATATCCATGTTATTTGTTAAAGCTTCTACCCATTCTTTGTTATGTTTATGCTCATTTGCATCCCAACCTGGATTTTCTTTTATTTCCTCAATATATTGAAGCGTATATTCTTTGATCTCTTCATTTGTGAATAACCTATTTTCGTCCGTCCATGGGGAATAGTAATGCTCAAGAAATTTTTTATGCAGTTTTTCTTGAACGCTTGGAGTGATGATAGGAGTATGGGCTGTGTTTCTATCTAGGTAGAAAAGAGCATCTTGTTCATTTTGTAAATTTGGATCGAATTCCTTTTTACTGCAACCCAGTAAGAGAATGGAGCAGGTTATCACAAATACTTGTAGAAAACGGATATAAATCAAAGAGGGTATAGACATAGTCGATTAACCTCCCTACGTAAATTTTAATTTTCAGTGTAGTAGTTAAGATTCGGTCTGGCAAATCGCTTACATGATTAAGAATTAAACGTTTTCGGTTTTTATATGCTGCTTGCTTTTCAAAGTAAGCGGACAGGCGATGTCGATCTGTCATCAATAGTTGAGTATATTTGGCCATGTTTTTGACCGTCACACTTTTTTGATAGTTGGGCTGTGATATCCCCTTAAAACCCTTTATATTGCGCTTCAAATGATCCTACATTCAACCCTCCCTTTACCCAAAATCATTGCCCATCGTGGTGCATCTGCGCATGCGCCAGAAAATACACTTGCTGCTCTTCGTAAAGCTGCTGAGATGGGCGCTTCATGGGTGGAGTTTGATGTCATGCTTACAGCCGATGGTGTGCCCATTGTTATGCATGATGAAACCCTATCACGCACGACTAATGGTCGCGGAGTAGTGGCTGATACAACTTACGCATGCATAAAAACTCTGGACGCTGGTAGCTGGTTTTCTCCCGTGTTTTCAGGAGAAAAAGTGCCGATGTTGTCTGAGTTTTTAGAAATGGCGCATCAACTCGGTTTAGGGCTCAATTTAGAGATTAAGTCTACCCGCCACAATGCATCTCAAACTGGTGAAGCTGTAGCGGATACCATTAGAAAATATTGGCCAGCTGGTAGTAAAAGTCTTTTGATTTCTAGTGGCTGTGTCGACAGCTTGAGTATTAGGCCTATTGTAGAAATGGGATTTCCACTGGCATTGATATTAGATAAGTGGGTATCTGGCTGGCAGGAGATGGTGACATCATTAAATTGTATATCGCTACATGTACACCATAGGATGTTGACCCCAGAGCGTATGCGTGAGGCAAGGCGTTTTGTTAGATATGTGTTAGCCTATACCGTGAATAATGTGGCGACCGCTAGGCGTTGCTATGAGTTGGGGGCTGAAGCCATTTTTAGCGATTATCCGAATCTGCTTGTTTAGGGACTGTATTTTCTTCCTCGATTGAAATCATTTCATGGGCAGGCTTCAACCTTCTGATCTATATCTATGCGTGATTCATGTAATAACGTCGATAAAAGAAGATGAAATTCTTGAAAGGGGGTAATAAACGCGCCATTGTTATCCTCTTTCTTCCATTATTACTCCCTTTGTCTTTGATAAAGGTTGACCGGTTACACTTGAAACTAGGGATAAAACTATGACCATGTTATGGATTATTAGCTTTTTTGTTTGGTTCTACATATTAGATTATCAGCGTTCATCTCTATCAGTCTTCACTATAGGTATTGCCGCCTATTTGGTCTTAGTATCAGGCTTTAGTCATCTTGGTATTTTCGGACAGTCTTTATTGTGGCTGATTTTCCTAAGCGTCAGTATTTTTCTCAATATTACCTTTCTGCGTCGACGGTTATTGACGCGCCCAATTTTCGTAATGTACAAAAAAATCAAGCCCCACGTTTCCGCAACGGAGAAAGAGGTTCTGTCCATGGGGACAGTTGGTTGGGAAGGCGAGTTATTCTCTGGCATGCCTAATTGGAAAATGTTTGAGCAGTTCCCTGTACCTAGCCTGACGAATGAGGAGCAAAATTTTCTAGACAACGAAGTGAATGCGCTTTGCGCCATGATTGATAATTGGACAATTAGCCAAAATTTGAAATTACCTGACGGACTCTATCATTTTATTAAAGAAAAAGGGTTTTGGGGCTTGATCATTCCTAAGGAATATGGCGGAAAGGCTTTTTCTGCACTGGCACATGCCGAGATCCTCACTAAGATTGCGGGCAAGAGCAATGCTGTTGCAACCGTTGTCAGCGTGCCCAATTCGCTAGGTCCTGCTGGATTGTTATTAGCTTATGGAACGGAAACACAAAAGCAGCATTACCTGCCGCGCTTGGCAAAAGGGGACGAGATTCCCTGCTTCGCATTAACCAGTCCAGAAGCTGGTTCAGACGCGAGCTCTATGCCTGATTACGGAGTAATTTGCCAAGGGGAATGGGAGGGAAAAACAGTGATGGGCATTCGCCTTCAGTTTAGCAAGCGTTACATCACTTTAGCACCCATCGCGACTTTAGTTGGGTTAGCTTTCAAACTATATGACCCTGACCATTTACTTGGTGAGAATGAGGCCTTAGGTATTACTTGTGCCTTGATCCCAGCTAATACCAAAGGCTTGAGCATAGGCCGGAGGCATTATCCGCTCCATTCTGCTTTTCCAAATGGGCCTGTGAAGGGCAAAGATGTTTTCATTCCATTGGAATGTATTATCGGTGGGACTGAACGTATTGGTCAGGGCTGGCATATGTTGATGGAACAGCTCTCCGTTGGACGCGCAATATCATTGCCCTCTATCGCTACAGGCGGCATAAAAATGGCTAGCTCTGTTGTAGGGGCTTATGCGCGTATTCGACAGCAATTTAATCTGCCTATCGTGAAATTCGAAGGAGTGGCTACAGTAATTGGCGAGATAGCAGGGTATGCTTATATGTCAGATGCATTGCGGCTGTTTGGTGTTTCGGCAGTAGATAGAGGTGAGCAACCCACTATTCCATCAGCTATCAGCAAATACCATACTACCGAATTGGCCCGAAAAGTGATGCACGGTGCGATGGATGTGAGTGGTGGAAAAGGGATTTGTTTGGGTCCCAATAATTATATTGCGCAACTCTATATGGAAACGCCTATTGCTATCACAGTTGAGGGGGCAAATATACTGACACGTGCCATGATCATTTTTGGCCAAGGTGCGATGCGTTGTCACCCCTATCTGCTCAAAGAGTTAGAAGCTGCGGAGCATAAAGATGAGGCGCAAGGCTTGATTGATTTTGATCGTGCGTTTTTCTCTCATATTGGTTACGTCATGAGTAACAAGATTCGTGCTTTTTTTCTGGCGCTAACGGCTGGACATTTTGCGATAGCACCAGGTAAGGGGCGTATCAAACGATATCATCAGCAGTTAACTCGTTTTAGCGCAGCTTTTGCTTTTCTTGCGGATATCACGATCATCATGTTAGGCAAAGAGTTTAAGCGTAGGGAAAGCTTGTCAGCACGTTTAAGCGATATTTTAAGTTTACTCTATATGGGCTCTGCTGTGCTCAAGCATTATAAAAATCAAGGTGCTTGTCTGGAGGATATGCTTATTGTCGATTGGAGCTGTCAAAAGATATTGTTCGATATACAAGCAGCGTTCGATAGTCTTTTGGCCAATCTCCCTCACCATCTTCTTGCCATATCGTTGCGGATAGTGGTTTTCCCGTTAGGACGCCGTTTTAAAGCCCCTTCTGATACATTAAGCCATGGGCTCGCGACACGTTTGTCTCAAGTATCGGGCCTGAGTGACCGAGTGACACAAGGAATTTATTCAGTGTCAGATGGGCATAATGCGGTTGGATTAATACATGAGGTATTACTTAAAGTGATAGCAGCAGAGGCAGCAGAGAAAAAACTCTATGCGGCGGTCCAGTTGGGTGAAGTAGTTGGGATGACGTATGAGGCTAGAATGGAGGATGCCTTATCAAAAGGTATATTAACAGCTGAGGAGTCTCATTTAATTGATGAGGCAAAAAAGGGTAGAGATAGGATCATCGCAGTGGATGATTTTGCACCAGAGGATATTGAAAAACACTCAGAAAAAATACCGAGTAGCACTTGACTTTAAGCGCATGCTTTTTCCGCTGTGAGAAAAATTATACACAGACCCGTGTGGGGCCTTATCAGACATGAATACACCAAGGTGTTTAATAAGTAAAATATAATAACAGGCTCGTATCTATATGATTTTAAATAATTTTTAGAAATTGTTTCATTAATGTGCAAAGTGTTGGAGAGCGTGTGAAATCAAGCCTCTAGAGGTAATCAACTAACGATATCCACAGACTTATCCACAGGTTTTGTGGATAAGTTGTTTGCTATCTGAGAGGTCAAAAATACTCTTTTTTAGCTTTCTTAGGTAAACCATTGAAAGCACGTTTGTTCTTAAAATAATCAGCATAATACCGCTCATATTTAAAGATAATGATTTTTAGAATGACAAGAACGTTTTTGGATAGGAGTAGTAGAATTGTTTGATTCAAGAAGTGAGAGATCAGCCCCTATATTGAAACGGACATATTTTGCTGATCTTGGAGCGAAAATCTGTCTGGAACAGATTTGTGTAGATTGTCCTTCATTTGTTTTTGCGATCCTTATAAAAGTATGAGATGATCCGCGCCCTGGCTGGGTGGCAGAGTGGTTATGCAGCGGCCTGCAAAGCCGCGGACGCCGGTTCGATTCCGACCCCAGCCTCCATTTTCTTTAAGAAGCGCTCAACTGCCCGGGTGGCGAAATTGGTAGACGCAAGGGACTTAAAATCCCTCGGGAGTAATCCCGTGCCGGTTCGACTCCGGCCCCGGGCACCATCGTAATATGTATAGTTGGTAGCTGATAGACATCCATTTTTAGCAATATTTACCCTGAGGTTGTCGTGTTTAAACCCATAGCTGCTTGTATTGGTCTCCGTTATACCCGTGCCAAACGTCGAAATAGCTTCATCTCCTTCATTTCTTTAGCCTCTATGCTTGGTATTGCACTGGGCGTCGCTGTTCTCATTACAGTACTCTCCGTCATGAATGGCTTTAATTATGAAATAAAGAGCCGTCTATTCAGCATGGCCAATCAAGTCACGGTTTCTCGTTTTGATGGCTATCTCTATGATTGGCAAACACTATCCAAAGAAGTAAACAAATCCCCCAACGTTGTTGCCTCAGCACCCTTGGTTAGAGCGCAGGGCATGTTAAGCCAATCAGGTATAACGGCGCCTGTCATGATTACAGGCGTTTTACCTAGAGAAGAAATGGCGGTGTCTGATTTAGCATCCAATCTTCAACAAGGGAGTTTTGAAAGCCTTACACCTAAGTCTTACCATATCATCATAGGAGAAGGCTTAGCGGCCGCATTGGGGGTGGGCGTAGGAGACAAAGTCGTTTTACTCACACCACAAGCAAGCGCTTCTCCCCTGGGCGTTATGCCGCGTTTTAAGCAATTTACCATTTCGGGCATCTTCTTCGTGGATGGTAACGCTGTGTTAAATCAAGGAGCGGCATTCATTAATTTGCACGATGCTCAGCTGCTGTACCAAATGGATGATGCTGTGAGTGCGTTGCGTTTAAGAGTGAGTGATCTCTATGTTGCGCCTGCTGTTGCAGAAGCATTACAGAATACACTGCCTGTAGACTATATGATTTCCGATTGGACGCAGGAATATGGAGATTATTTCCAAGCTATTAAAATGGAAAAGACCATGATTTTTTTGATCTTGGTGTTGATCGTCGCCGTAGCAACATTTAATTTGGTATCGACGCTAGTAATGGTTGTGAATGATAAGCAAGCGGATATTGCAATTCTTCGTACCTTTGGCGCGACACCTCGTATGATTATGAATATTTTTATTGTGCAAGGCGCTATTGTAGGATTTGTCGGCACCTTCCTCGGCTTGATAGGAGGCATATTATTAGCGCTGAACGCAAGCGCAGTGGTTAATTTCTTACAAACCATATTGCACCGAAAGTTCATTTCTTCTTCAATGTATTTCATCGATTACCTCCCTTCACGTTTGTTATGGACAGACGTATGGCAGATTTGCAGCATTGCTTTAGTACTCAGTTTACTTGCGACTTTGTATCCTGCTTGGCAAGCATCCCGCACGCAACCAGCAGAGGCATTGCGTTATGAGTGACATCGTACTGGCGTGTAAAGATTTGAGCCGAACGTTTAAAGATGGGAAGCTAAATGTTTCCGTGCTAAAAGGCATTAATATCAGCATTGAAGCACGAGAGCGTGTAGCCATTGTGGGCGCGTCTGGTTCTGGTAAAAGCACATTGCTGCATTTATTAGGCGGATTGGATAAGCCTACATCAGGAGAAGTCAGTATTGCAGGTGTGGATGTTGTCCAGCTTTCTGAAAATCAGAAAAGCAGCATTCGCAACCGATATCTTGGTTTCATTTATCAGTTTCACCATTTGCTTCCTGAATTTAATGCGCTAGAAAATGTTGCTATGCCCTTGTTAATCGGCGGTCTAAGTGTGAAAGCCAGTCAAGAAAAGGCTAAAGAAATGCTGAATCAAGTCGGCTTAAGTCACCGTATCTTGCATAGGTTGGGAGAGCTGTCGGGTGGAGAACGCCAACGCGTCGCGATTGCACGTGCTTTGGTGCATGAACCTAAGTGTGTATTAGCTGATGAACCCACAGGTAATCTTGATCACCAAACAGCAGAACACATAATTGAATTGATGTTAGATCTCAACCAACGTCTAAAGACCAGCTTTGTCATCGTGACACACGATATGTCACTGGCGGAAAGAATGGATAGAAAACTGACACTTGTCGATGGTGTGATTGTTCAATAGATATCTGTACAACGCTTTCTGTAATAGCTTAGCCGCCTGTCTTTGCAAAGAGTGATCGTGTAACAATCTAGAAAAAAAACTATAAACTCTGGACCACCACGTTGGATCACCATTGCCATACGCTTCACGGTCCTGTGATGCCTATTTCAATTTTTTTGCGTCTTTTTAGTTCAATCTTTTCTCATCTTCAACTTATTTTCTCTCCTAATACTTCCTTAATATTCTTATGTTAATTTTTTTATACATTTAACTGTTGGGTAAAGCCATTCAATAACCTGAGGAATAAAAGATGCTGGAGATAAAAAGTGATGAAATAGATGGCGCTAATTTAAGAGATGAAAAAATAACTGCGCATCCGCAAGGCATAGAAGATATAAGAAGGATGTGGGGTAATGAGGAAGGTAAGAATTATCTTACAAAGATGGTTGAAGGAGGTCTTGATGCAGGTTATTTATCGATCGATGAATTGCCCATCTATATTCAGTGGATACATGCTCCTGAAGCAGAGAAATACCCCGGATTTGAAAAGATATTGGAAAATATGTGGTGTCTCGAAAGCATATACAGATCCGAGCAATTTGAAGAAAAAATAACCGCGTATTCAGAAATCCCAAAAGAGATTAGGAATATGTGGGGCAATGAGGATGGAAAACAACGTCTTACACAGATGGTTCAACGATGCTTAGCCGATGGTCATTTATCAATCAGTCAAGCTAGCATCTATCTTAAGTTGATAAATACCCCCGATGCATTGAACGAGTACCCAGAATTTAAGGATGCGAGATTTCTTATGGGAGAAATACTTGCAAAGATCTGGCAGCTCGAGAGCATTTATAGATTAGGAGATCATACGGAGCAAGATATCAACGATTGGTTTAATTTGATAAGGAAGCTTCATAGTAACTGTTCGTCTTTCGGTTTTACTGAACAGGCGCAGGAAGAGCTTATGCAAAAGATGCTTATAAAGATTTTGCAGCTCGAAGAAACATACCTATCAGGTTCAGGAAACCATGCTGATATCATCGATTACTTTAAATGGATAAAGAAGCTTCATGATAGCTGTTTGTCTTTTGGCTTTACTGAAAAATCCCAGGAGAAACTTATGCGAGCGATGCTCGATAAGGTTTTGCAGCTTGAAGGGATGTATAGAAGAGGGTATCAAAATGAAATCACCGCTTGCTTTAAGCAGATAAGAGCGCTTCATGATAATTTATCGCCCGATTTTGCTGAAGAATTACGGGGAACACTAAACCGTATTAGTTATAAAATTAGTGAATTGCTAGGAACTGCACAAGCAAAGCGTTATTTACCGTCTGACTTTGGTTGTTTGGATAAACCAGTAAGACGTCTATTGGCGACACTGGCTTTATTACAAGATGTAGGGATAATCAATGGAGATAGGTACTTCCAATATGAGATTGCCCTAAATCGAATAAAACAGGTTGATGATGAAGAAAATATTCTCTTAGAGGAGTTTTCTGCGGAAATTCTATGGGATATATTTAAAGAGGCGTTAAAAGACACGCAGATAAGTGATCCAGAGAAATATCAGCAGTATTTGGAATATTTCTCTACAATTATTCCTCACCTGTATAAAGAAAAATCAACAGATAAAAAAGAAAGTGAATCATTTAAATTTAAGAATTTACGCTGGGATTCTTTCTCTGAATACACACACATAACTTCAAACATCATATTGCCTAAAGCCAATCAACTATTAAAGCTAGCAACATATTTGGAACAGCGAAGGGCTTTAGGAAATAATCTTTCTAATCCCTCTTGGAGCCAGCAAATACAATTGATTATGGAAGCTCCATGTAATCTGGAGAAACTCCGGACATTACTTGCATTGCAATCTAAAATTTTAAAGGTGGCAGCCCAGTACCTTAAGAAGCAAAAAAATGCTTTGTCAGTATACGTTGAGCAGCATGTAAATGTTAATAAAGAGATAACGCAACATGAGGTAGAAATTTGGTATGAGCTCATCAACCAACCAGGTGATATATTGAGTCGAATAGTGGCAACGGAATCAAGACGCAATCTCTGGGTCACTGAAGCAGAAGCGTTGTTAAAGATAGCCAGATGTTTAGAAGGTGAAGGTGTTGTGCGAACAGGCCCCTCTCAAAATTCTTGGAGTCAGCAAATACTTTCGATCTTGAAGGTGAACGACTTTGAGATTAGCAAGTTATTAGAATTAAGGCCTGAAGTTTTAGTAGTTGGAAAAAAATGGATTGAAAAAAAGAAAGCATATTTGGAAGGGTTTATGCAGATGGTCCAGGGACATGCGGATAGTGGACAAATTACTCAACAGCAGGTGGGAAAGCTATCTGCTCAAATAAATTTGGAGCGTGGCGAGACAATATTAGAACAAATTGAACATTTATCAGCGCTAGAGCCATCTCTTAAAAGACAGCTTTATGAGATGATGAGAGAGCAAGAACATCTTAATAAGCAAGCAGAAAAAGAAAAGGAGTTTGACGAAAAAAAAGCGTGTTTGAAACAGGTTATCCAAAGTCAGGTGGAAAATGGTCAAGTCACCCAACACCAAGGAGAACAATTGTGTCAAAAAATAGACCTTAATTCTGGTCAAAAGTTCGATTCAAAATTTGTATCCTGGGAACAACAAATGGAGGCGTTTTCCGCGATAGAAAGAAGTATTAAAGCAGAGCTTTTTGATATGATGGAAGAGCAAGATACTCTTAAAATTGGAGAAGAAACGTTGAAAAAGTTTATCCAGCTGCATGTGGATAATGATCAAATCACTGAGCAACAAGCAGGCAATTTGCTGAAAAAAATGGCATCACAAATCGATCAAAGGGTCAATTCAACATCTGAACAGCAAATGGAGCTGTTTACAAAGCTAAATGAAACTATTAGAGCTGATCTTTTTGTCATGGTAAGGGAGAACCATATAAAAAGGCAAAAAGAAGAAGAAAGTGATGTTGAGGCTAAAAGAGAAGCTCTTCCGCCTTCTTCAGAGCAAGGGGGTATATTTGGCAACTTTAGATTTGGCTCAATATTTAAGGGAAAGAAGGAGCAGCAACAGCAACAGGAAATTCCACAAGGTACCGCTAAAGGAAAGCAAGATGCTGATTTGCCTAATGAAGTAAAGGGAAGCTCAGATGTCGTCGCTGTTGTGTCCAATCAGATAGGGTAGGAAATTTATTTAAGTGCGCCTAGTTTGATTTTCGTTCCCACGATTCTGCGTGGGAACGCATAGTAAACTATGTAGATGAAGTTAAATATTTTATTAATAATACGGTATTGACCCTCCCTAAATGCTACTGAGAATATTGCCTTCATTTTTAAGGAGGCAAATATGTATATCAGTGTAATTGGGTTTCTAATTGGAACTATATCCCTACAATTTTTTCCTGCCTTACCCTCCTTTTATTGGCTTTTAACCTTCCTTTTACTCACGGTTTTGTGTTGGTATTTTTTTCCACTCCGCTTTCGTATATTTCCCCAATTTTTCTGTATGTTATGCCTAGGTTGCACGTGGGCTACACTATGTGCGCAAAATATATTGAGTTGGACATTATCTGAGGTATTAGAAGGAAAGACAGTACAAGTTACAGGCGTTATTTCTTCATTGCCAGAAATCACTCAAAAACGCACACGCTTTGAATTTAATTTAGAAACACTCAATGGACTGCCACAGAAAAATACCAAATTATTGCTTTCTTGGTATCAAGGCATAGAAACTGTTCACGTAGGTGAAAAATGGCAGTTAAATGTGCGTTTGAAACGTCCTCATGGTTTGTTTAATCCTGGTGGATTTGATTATGAAAAATGGTTGTTTCAAAAAAGAATTCGTGCGACAGGATACGTGGTTAAACAATCGGATAATCTCCGTCTCGATACAGCGTCGTGGATATATGTTATAGATACATTTAGAGAAAATTTAGCACAAAAGCTAGAAGAAAATTTAAAAGGAGAAAGTACAACAGGTCTAATTGTTGCCCTAGTTATGGGGCTACAAAAAGGTATTAGCAGTTCGCAGTGGGAGGTAATGCGTGCAACAGGCACTAGCCATTTAATGGCTATTTCAGGTATGCATATTGGATTTGTAGCAGGCTTTATGTATGCCATAGTCAATTTTATTTGGCGTCGTTATTCTAGGCTACTATTAATTTTACCTGCTATGCAAGCTGCGGCATTAGGTGGGTTTTTCTCCGCAATTTTTTATGCAGCAATGGCCGGCTTTTCTTTGCCAACACAGCGTGCTGTAATCATGTTATTTGCATTTTTGCTGGGGTTATTTTTGCGTAAGACGTTGAGTGTCTGGTGTGCATTTGCGTTAGCTTTAATCATCGTTTTATTATGGGATCCTCTCTCGACATTTTCAGTCAGTTTTTGGCTTTCTTTTGGAGCAGTGTTCACTATCTTGTTTGGTATGAGTGGGCGCTTAAAAGCGGAAGGCTTATGGTGGAAATATGGTAGGGTACAGTGGGTAGTGACTTTAGCGCTGATGCCGCTTTGTTTATTGTTATTTCAACAAACGTCTGTGATTTCTTTTTTCGCGAATATGTTCGCCATACCCATCATTGGTTTATTTGTTTTGCCATTATCTTTATTAGGCGCATTATGTTTATTCATGTACGAACCTGTTGCGCAATGGCTTTTGCTTTTTGCTGCGAAGATAATAGACGCTATGTGGTGGATGCTAACTGAACTAAGCAAGATAAAATTTGCTGTTTGGGAGCAAAATATACCCAGTATTGGTGTATTGTTTTTTTCTATTCTAGGAATTTTTTTATTGATGATGCCTAAGGGAATGCCTTCGCGTTATTTAGGATTGTTCTGTTTTTTCCCTTTATTTTTTTATCAAGAACCATCGATTAAATTCGGTGAAGTATCACTGACATTGTTGGATGTTGGGCAAGGTTTGGCAACAGTTATTCAAACACAAAATCATGCACTGTTATTTGATGCAGGTCCAACTATGGGATTCGACGATGCAGGGCAACGTGTGGTCCTCCCATTTTTTCAGAATAGAAAGATACAAATGATAGATAAAATGGTTCTTTCACACGGAGATAATGATCATGTGGGTGGCGCAAATTCTATACTAAAAAATATAACGGTGAAGGAAGTGCTCACTAGTGTGCCAGAAAAGTTTGAAGCGCAATCTGCAAGATTATGTGAAAAAGGCATGCGCTGGTCTTGGGATGGCGTCATATTTGAAATGCTCTATCCCATTAGAGATCAGCTGGGAAAAGGTAATGATAGTTCTTGTGTGCTGCGTATCCAGGTGGGTAAGCATAGTATTTTGCTAACAGGAGATATTGAGAAATCAGCAGAGCAATATCTTGTTCAACACGATTCAAGTTCACTAAAATCAGATGTGATTGTTGCACCTCATCATGGAAGTAAAACATCTTCTACGTTGATGTTTGTTCGAGCTGTTCAGCCGCGTTATGTGCTTTACCCAACTGGATATCTCAATAGATATCGCTTTCCCAATGTAGAAGTATTTGAGCGATATCATGCTATAGGTGCTGATGCATTTGATACAGGGAAGGATGGAGCAATTATGCTTATCATGGATGATAAAGGTGTGTTTAATGTAGTAGGATATCGTGAACAAAAAAGAAGATTTTGGCACAAATAATAGTGCCGCATCGCTCCCATCACAGAAACGGTCGGACTCTGGCCACTTGTGCCAATTTTAGTAGGAAGTGGCCTGTCACATTTATTTTATGACTGTTATACCTGCCAAATCTTTGGGTAGAGTGATTTTTAGCTGATCTGCTTTTTTCTGACTAATGACTGCTTCATGATCTTTGAGCGCCGGATAATTAGGTGGGATATCTTCAAGCTTTTTGCCCTTTAAAACATCGATGACAATGTTTGCGGTATTCTTTCCAACCTTATCGTAAGCGACAGAAAAACTCCCCAATACTTCATTATTTTTTACAGCTGTTGCATCAACATTAAAGACAGGAATATTTAATGTGTTTGCAACTGATACAATTGCAGGTAGAGAAGGTTGGATAGGGCCGCTAGCACCTACATAAATTAAATCTACTTTATCTTTAAAAAGCCTTGTACGTTGTGGAATATCTTGTGGGTTATCGATAGGGACAGGAACTAATTTCATACCATGAGTTTTAGTTTTTTCTTTCAACATTTTCACTAGTGCAAAATCATTATCTTCAGCAGTTGAGAATAGAACACCGATTGTTTTTGCATGAGGGAGAATTTTTTGTGCGAAAGTAATAAACCCATCTAGATCTTGTTGGTCTGTCGCACCTGATATATTAGGCATTCCATGGTTTTTATCCTTAATGAGGCCAGCAGCGACAGGATCTGTAATAGCAGAAAAAACTAAGGGTGTTTGAGGGAACATTTGTTTAGCCGCTTGTGCAACTGGTGTGGTGAGCACAACCATAACATCGGGTTTATTAGCTTTGAGTTTGGTCAGCATTTGTCTAATCAATGTAGGTTGAAAACTGACATCTGATACATCGTAAAATACATTCACATTTTCTTTATAACCCGCTTGTGTCATGCCGTCTTTTAACCCAGCAATCGTTTCTGTCAGAGAGGGATGCGGGCCGTAATTCGCGATGGCGATCTTATACCTGGGCTGAGTTTCGGCGAACGCGTAACCTGATAATAAGAGGCCAGCGATAGTGAAGACGACGATTTTAAATAAATTGCGGGGGGGTATCATGTTTTCCTCCTGTGTAGTTCTAGAGCTTCTGGCAATTCTACTATGCTGTGCTAGCAAATTGTAAACTGGCGCTACTGTTTTTTTCAGACTAATCAAACGAAATCCATTTTTTTCTTAATAATAGATATAGACAAGGAAGTGCCAGTACTAAAAAGAAAGTGACACCTAATCCTATATACAGAAAGGAATCATTATAAAAAATACTTACGATCCCAAGTGCTAAAGAAACAATAATAAGCCGAGCAGCCATCATAAGTGCGGAAGCTCGACTTTTCGCGCCTTCAATCACATGGAGTGAATGAGGATAAAGAATGTTGATAGGAAAAATCGCGCCTGCTGCTACGAGCATCATATTGAGAGTAATGAGAAGTGGATATCGTACATCTAAGATAGCAAGAATAAGCGCTAATATACCTGCCAGTATAGTGATAGCAGTTCCCCATTCAAAACACCGTTTTTGTCCAAATACAGCATAAATCCTGGCGCATGAAAAGCTAATGACGGCGAATATCCCTGCGATCGCACCCTGATAATAACCAAAATGCGCTAATGGAACTTTGAATGCTTCTATATAGAGGAGAGAGGACATCCCCACAAAAAGAAAATAAGGTGTTACCAAAAAAACGATAGCTGCACAATAAGTCATTAAAACTTTAGATTTTAATAAGGGAAAATACATTCGAGGCGAGAGCGATATAGCAGGATTTCCTTTTCTATCGGGAAAAAATAAAAAGCTCATGACTAAACAGATGACACCCAATATCAAAAGCGCAGCAAAATTTCCTCTCCAATCAAAAAATAGATTGATATAACTGCCGATGGTGGGTGCAAAAGCCATAGAGATGGTTGTAACACCACTGATAATGCCGAGAAGTGCGGGTTGTCGAGCCAGTGGATATTTATCAGAAATAATCACATAAGCTAAGGTTGTGGGCGCAGCGATTCCTATTCCTTGCAAGAGACGACCTGTGAGTAATATAGGGAAGTTTGTTGCTGCAACGGTGAATATGCTGCCACCAACGAAGACCAGTAGGCTGATAATAATAACGTGTCTTGCGTTGTATTTATCTCCCAACATGCCGGCAAATAAAGCGCATACACAATAAGCGATAAAATTAAGGCTTAAAGTAAGCTGCACCATAAAAGGCGTTAGGTTAAAGGTTTCTCGTAATTCGGGAAAACTAGGGATAAAGAGGTCAGTTTCAACGCCTCCGAGGATGCAAAGTAGAATGACGGTTCCAAATAATCGCATGTGGTTTTCCTAAACAAAAATTTTCTGAGAGGATAGTAAGTTTTTTGTGATTTTTATTTATGCTAAATTTTTTAAGTGCTTTGTTATATCATTATTTCTTATTTCCGCGTTTAAAATCAGGAATCTCATGAAAGGACATAAGGGTAGTAGAAAAACTTCCAGCGCGATCTAGACGAGGCACATAGTAGCTTTTTGGCGGGCTGTTGACAAACTAGGTTGGGAAGGGCTTACTTTCGTATTAACTAATTCTATACTCATTCCACTTCAAGATGCTGGTTTTTAGCATCTTAGAATGGATCTAGCGTATGGGGTTTCCAAAGAGGAGAGCGCAACCTCCCCTCGTAAACAGGTTATACCGCTTGTATCTAAAAATGCTTTTTCTAAATCTAAGAGCCAATATCTTCAAGTACGAGCGTTATATTAAAAAACAAAAAAGGAGGGTAAAGATAGTATGCAAAGCACATTAGAGGGAAAGGTCTCGCCAATGGAGAACTTATATAAGGAAACCGTTCCAGCAAGATCGCTAGAAGAAAAAACATCCTCTGCTGATGAACAGCTCGCGTTTATGGCTGCGGTGAGAAAAAGTGATGTGGAGGAAGTGCGTGGCTTATTAAAGGAAGATCCGCGGCTAGTAAATCAACCAGTGGAAGGTAAATATGCAATTTTTCAGGCATTACACCTGAAAACACCTGATGTTTTTTTTGTTTTGTTAGATACTGAAAATAGAGATCTCACTGTTCAGCAAGATGATCATTTGTTGCTGGAGTATTTGTGGAAATACGCAAGATGGCCTTATGCCCAAAAAAGTGCCGCAACTATATTTTTAGATGATGAGGGGGCAAAATGGCCTCATCCTTTATTCAGGTCAGTGTGTTTAGGAAGTCATGAGAATGTGCGATCCGAGTTATCGAAGCTTAGAAAGGGTGAGCACCTTCGCGATTCACTGGGTGCTTCTCCTTTGCATTATGCGGCTGCAAATCATGATTTGGCGGTATTGAGATTGATGCTATCTCATAAAATCTATGCGCATCAATTAATCTTTAGGCTTAGAGACTTTGATCAAGAGACTGTGTTGGATTGGGCAATTAATCATAGCCAGTCCGGTGCAGTACGCGAGTTGCTGTTAAGAGGAGGCCACTGGGACTACAAGGTACCTTCTAGGGAAGATTGCATACCAGAGATTCAAGCATATTTGAATGAGGCTTTTAAAGCTGGGAGGGATACACTTTTTTACGCTATTTTGTGGAATCATGCGCCGTTATCACTTCAGTTTGATATTGCAAGAGCAAGAGGTGGTGTATGTGATTTTCTTGGGTGTGCCATTTTAGCGGGTGATCCTGAATTATTTATAACAGAATTTAGAAGAGCAGAAGAAGAAGCATTCGATCCTATTCCACTACATTCCCCTTATCGCAGCTTATTAAAAAAATTAGAGATTGAACAATGCCCTATGAAGCGTCGAATAACATTGGAAGGCTTTCTCTTGGCAAATTATTCGTCACTCTTGGGGAATTTCAGAGACAGGCAGGAAAAATTGTTTCAGAAAGTCAGTCAACGTATTGAAACCTACATCCAACAGGAACAAGTTGAGAAATTAAAGATAGAAATTCGTCACTATCAATTAGACTCAGCATCAGTAGAGTTTTTGGGACTAGCAGCGGCTGCTTATGGATGTGTAGGATTGATGCAGCTGCTTTTAGGCATTGATCCCAGTATAGCTAACTTAACTGCGCAAGATGGTTCTTCTATATTAGAGTTAGCAAAAAGGAGCGAACAACAAGCCATTGTAGATATGCTGCTTCAAAATGGCGCTCAAAATGTAGAAGGGATGGATTTGGAGCAATTCTACGCTCTTGATGGAGGGCCAGATAAAGAGAAAAGAGAAGAAGACCCAGTGTATAGTCAAGGCAGTGGCCGTGGTTTTTTTGATGCATCCGCAGCAGCAGAGAGGCATAGATCAAAGTCGTTAGATAATGCTGATCCCTGGGAAAAGTCTGTTGAAAAAAGGGAATTCATCCGGTCTCTTTCTTTTTAGGACGGTAGGTA
>JAQSWO010000006.1:0-3737 GCA_029266595.1 Gammaproteobacteria bacterium | reverse complement strand
ATATATGAATGGCTGAAGTTTATAACGCTCGTATCCAAGAATGCTTTTTCTAATCCTAAAAACCAGTATCTTCAATTACGAGTGGTACATCAGCCTTCAGCATATTTTTCAATCCGGTCATAAAGATGATGATGGGTATTCTCCAACTCCCATACATCTAGTGCTTGCTGCATGTTCAACCAGCTAGTAGGGGTAGTATCAAGAAAATGCGCTAAGCGAATTGCCATGTCGGCTGTCATTGGCCTTTTCTCATGAATAATTTCAGAGATGGTTCGGCGTGAGACGCCAAGACGTATCGCCAGTTCTCCTTGGGTGATATTTAATTCAGGCAAAATGTCTTCCCGCAGAATAGCGCCAGGATGAGTGGGTCGTCGATTTTTAGAGCGTAGAGTATTTGCATTCATTAGTGGTAGTCCTCTAAATTCACATCATAAGCATGAGTATTCTCAAACTTGAAAATTATTCGCCAGTTCCCGGACACTTTTATGCTCCATAAATCTTTTTTATCTCCTGACAACTTGTGCAAGCCATAACCAGGAAGGTTCATATCTTGAAATGTTTCCGCCGCATCTATCTGTCCAAGATTCTTGTAATGCGTTCGCAATGTTTAGCGTTCAAGAGACTACGATCGTTATCTATAAAGAAGTGGGCCAATCCTCTATGTTTGAAGTTTTTAATCATAAGTATTCCGATAAAAATAATTGTAACTTGTAAAGTTACAGTGTGAAAGGTGAGTTCTGTAAAATAGTTGCAATGCACTCATCTAATGCCCATTGCGCCAAAAGAGGTTTTTCCCTAGTATCTGCTGGCTGCGTTAATAGGAGCTTCTATGAAGATAAATGTTGAAGAGATCGTCGCAAATTATACTGACCCTTATACCCATAAAACTTGGGGAGAGATGAAGGTCGCCAGTGTGTTAGCGCAAGTTGGAACTGAGTTAAAGCTCGATATTACATTAGGATATCCTCTTCCTAAATACAGTGTTTTGCTCGAACCGCTCAGGGAACAACTGCTTGCATTCCCTGGTATTGAGCATCTCGACCTCAATCTATCTTCTCGTATTGTCTCTCATATGATTCGCCCAGGGCTTAAACTGCTACCCAACGTTAAAAATGTAATTGCCATTGCTTCTGGCAAAGGAGGAGTGGGGAAATCCACAACTGCCTTAAATATCGCGGTCGCATTGCTGTCACAAGGAGCAAGAGTAGGCATATTGGACGCAGACATCTACGGCCCTAACCAACCGCATATGTTGGGTAAGTTGGAGCACATCCAGCCTGAAAATGGCAAAGCGATTCCGCCCGTGATAGCGCATGGCTTACAATCTATGTCTATGGGATACCTTATCCCGCCAGAAACGCCCATGATATGGCGTGGGCCCATGGTAAGCAGTGCGCTGCAGCAATTGGCGCATGATACAGATTGGCAGGATCTCGGCTATCTCATCATTGATCTACCACCAGGTACTGGTGATATTCAGCTCACGCTTTCTCAAAAAATTCCTGTTACTGCGGCGGTGATTGTCAGCACACCGCAAGACATTGCTTTATTAGACGCGCGAAAAGGTTTGGAGATGTTTAAAAAAGTAGATGTTCCTGTGTTGGGGATTATTGAAAATATGAGTCATCATATTTGTGTGCAATGTGGGCATGAAGAAGCTATTTTTGGAGAGCTAGGCGCAGCGCAATTGGCAGAAGTTTGTGAGGTGCCATTGTTGGGCCAGTTACCATTGTCTAAGCGTATTCGCGAACAAGCTGATGCGGGTATACCGATTGTTTTGGCTGATCCTGAGAGCCAGGTGGCGAAGGCTTATCATTATATTGCTACTAAAATAGCAGCTTTGCTGTCATTGCGTCCTAGGCAGTATGGGGCCAAATTTCCTAATATTATTACCGAGAATAAATAATGAGCATACAACCCGATAAATGGATCCGTCGTATGGCAGAAAATGAGGGTATGATTTCCCCATTTGAACCAGGGCAAATCCGGCATAACAATGGCGCAAAAATTATTTCTTATGGCACATCAAGTTATGGCTACGATGTTCGTTGCGCCAATGAATTTAAAATATTCACTAACATTAATTCTGCTGTGGTAGATCCCAAAGCGTTTGATGAAAAAAGTTTTGTGGATGTGACTACCGACGTCTGCATCATTCCGCCTAATTCTTTTGTTTTGGCGCGAACATTAGAATATTTCCGCATTCCTCGGAATGTATTAACCATCTGCCTGGGTAAATCCACTTACGCCAGGTGTGGCATTATTGTGAATGTGACGCCTTTGGAGCCAGAGTGGGAAGGGCATGTGACTTTAGAATTTTCCAATACCACCACACTGCCCGCTCGTGTTTACGCCAACGAAGGTGTCGCACAGATGTTATTTCTAAAAGCGGATGAAGTATGTGAGACATCTTATAAAGATAGAGGCGGGAAATACCAAGGGCAGAAGGGTGTCACCTTGCCTAGGGCGTGAATTATATGACTATTCTCAACAAAAAAATCCTACTTGGCGTGACAGGTGGTATAGCAGCTTATAAAAGCGCAGATCTTGTCAGAAAATTACGACAGGCAGGTGCTGAAGTTCGCGTAGCCATGACAGAAGCAGCCACTAGGCTAGTAACTCCACTGACCTTTCAAGCGCTATCGGGCCATCAAGTTATGTTGGATTGGGAGCAGCCAGAGTCAGATTTTGCTATGGATCATATTGCCTTGGCGCGTTGGGCGGATGTCATACTCATCGCGCCTGCAACGGCTGATTTTATGGCGCATTTGGCACATGGCTTCGCCAGCGACGTCTTATCAACGCTATGTTTGGCAACGACAGCACCGCTGGTGGTTGCGCCTGCGATGAATCAGCAGATGTGGCAGCATCCTGCCGTTCAAGCTAATACAGCGCAGTTGGCAGCACGAGGAGTTCATTTAGTTGGACCTTCATCAGGTGATCAAGCCTGTGGAGATGTAGGTGAGGGGAGAATGGTGGAACCTCACGAGCTAGTGGTTTTTCTCTCTACGCTTTTTCAATCATCCAACAGGCTAAAGGGGAAGACCGTATTAATCACGGCAGGTCCTACACAAGAATCGATAGATCCTGTGCGTTATCTCAGCAATCATAGTTCAGGCAAAATGGGATACGCGCTTGCTCAGGCGGCATTGGACGAAGGTGCTGAGGTAATTATTGTCACTGGTCCTTCAGCCTCGCGGCCACCTGTTTCCGCTAGCGTCATTCATGTGACTACGGCACAGCAAATGTATGATGCGGTTATGGGAGAAATTGCTACAGTGGATATATTTATTGCAGCAGCAGCCGTATCTGATTACCGTTGTGAGCAAGTCGCTACGCAGAAAATCAAGAAAAATAGTGACCAATACCATCTTATCTTACAACGTAATCCAGATATTTTAGCGGCAGTGGCGAATTTAGAGAATAGACCTTTTGTATTTGGCTTTGCGGCGGAAACAGAAAACATATTAGAAAATGCACGAGCGAAATTGCGGCAGAAAAAATTAGATATGATTGCCGTTAATGATGTATCTAATCCCAAAATTGGTTTTTTATCCGACCGGAATAAATTAACTATTTTGTGGAAGGATGGAGAGAAAGAGTTACAGGTTTCGCCTAAAATAATGTTAGCGCATGATGTGATGGACGTGATGTTAGAGCAATTTAATATTGAAGGTTAAGTCATTAATAAATGACGCTGTATGCCATAAAAATCATTTTCTATAGGGTTACAGTCA
>JAQSWO010000078.1 GCA_029266595.1 Gammaproteobacteria bacterium | reverse complement strand
TTTTCTTTGGTCGGAAAAAGAATTTTATATGAATTATCAGTGGGTTACATCAAATCCTCTATCAGAAACAACTCCTTTCAATTTTTGTCGTGTGCAGAGAAAAAATCAAAATTATATTCAATCCTTAACACTTTCTTAATGTTTAATTTTGTATAATCTATCAAAAATCATTACCTGAAAATGAAGGGAGAAACATTATGCCAAGTCCCTATAAAAGAAATAGAAAAACAAGTGGTGAAAATGAGAACATGCCCTTCCTCCCGCCTTCTCCCGGAAAGGTAGAGCGTTTTTTCACGTATCTGATTACTCCAAAAAAACCCATTTCATTAAGTGATTTCTTTACTGGTTTTATGGCAACCCAGCAGGAAACGCCACTCGTACTAACGTCCCAGTTTGAAGATGAATGGATATCTCCTAGCTCAAATAACAACGACGCTGGCCCAAAGAAACTAACGGAAGGAACAAGGACGCCTCTTTTCAAAACAACGATCGGACTAGCTGGAGTGGCAATACTTTTATTAGTTTCTGGAAGCGCTCCCTTTGTTGCTGTAGGAGCAGTCTTAGCCTATCGATCAGAAATTATCGATATCATGCATGGTTGTGCGAGCCGGATACGCCAATTGTTTAATTCGGAGATTGCATTCTCAACTCCTGAGCCTCAACAGCCAACCTTTTCTGCGACTTCCCAAACACCTATTGTCTCTAATTATTCATCAAGCTCGCTATCGACTCAGCCAGAACAAAACTACGCACCTAGATCTAGATAAAGGACTCGCTGTTTCTTATTTTCACATGCTTTGCTAGACTCAAGCATTTATAGCTAATTAAGTATGGTAAGTGTTCACACGTAACAGGTCAAAAAACTGGCATCTTTTGCCAGTCTTGACAGGGAGGTTGGTCTATTACGTTCACACACTTACTAAATGTTACCCCCTTGCCTGAATTAACGTACTGCTGCGCTCCTCACTAAGACAAAAGAACACTAAACTCTAGCCATTTGAACTAAGTCTAAAAAGGGGGTCTATTAAATTTAACACGCATATGATTCTGAAAAACAACAATACTTACAATATCCCCCATACGGGATTTCAGCTACCTGCTGGTATGCCCCTATGCCAATCCGATTATCCCCTAGACTGGTATCAAGAGGCTTTTATCCCTTACGCTAAAGAATATTTAGCCCTACCCAATCGCCACTTCCAAACCATTGTGGATTGGATGGCCCCTTACATAGAAGCAGCACAAGCACATTTTGGCAACGAGCTCTTATTACTTGCTCACTACTATATGGGTGGAGAGATTGTCAAACTGATTGAACAATTCGGTGGCTATGTTGGAGACTCCTATCAACTATCATTGATCGCGGCTAAGCACCCTGAGAAATCTATTATTGTGGAATCCGCCGTACACTTTATGGCAGAGGCCGTAAGCCTGTTAGCACATCCACACCAGCGCATCTACATTACCAACCCCAAAGCCGGATGCACTATGGAAATGCTCGCCAAAGACTTTATGGTCGAGCCCGCTTTCCAAGCACTCAACGAACGCTACGGCGCAGAAAATATACTCCCCATTTGTTATATGAATACCTCTGGTCGCTTAAAAGCAATGACGGGCGCGCAAGGAGGCGCAGTCTGCACCAGCAGTAACGTGAAGCGAATTTTTGAATGGGCAATGACCAAGAACAAGAAAATTTTGTTTATCCCTGACAGACATATGGGAGAAAATGTCGCCGGATGGGTGGGCATACCTCCCGACAAAATTGCACAATGGCCGGGAGGCACAGCGGGCGCACAATATGACTTATTAGCCCAAGAGGAACAAACCCTTAAGCGATTCGACGAAGCACAATTGATTTTGTTTGGCAGCGAATGCGGCGTACATGCATATTACCAACCCGCCATGGTCCAATATTGGCAAGAGAAGGGCTACAACGTAGTCGTCCACCCAGAATGCCGTAAGATAACTGTTGATGTAGCAGATGCAGCGGGCTCTACAGCTTTTATTTGGGATCATGTGATAAATGATCGCGCAAGCACCCAAAAATATGCGATAGGCACAGAAAACCATATGGTAGAGAATCTCAAATGGGCAGCTAAGGCCAAAAACATCACCGTTGTAAATGTAGCAGATGTGAAATTACCAGGGCACCCTAGTGGTATAGGGTGTGGATGTGCCACTATGTCTCGCAACGATCCGCCTCACCTTGTGGCGTTGTTGGACTTGCTGCGACAAGGTAAAGTACCAGAATACAATGAAGTTAAGGCAGGCGATGTCGTAAATGAATTTACAGGACAACGACAGCGCTTATCAGAAAACGATCAACAGGCCGTCATGAAAAATGCCAAAAAAGCATTGGAGAACATGATACGCATCACGGAAGGTTAAAAGGAAACTCATCAATGAACCAATCTATCCTCATCAAAGCAAGAGCATTATTTAAACAACCATTACTCGACTTAATCTTTGAAGCTCACAGCATACATAGACAACACCACATCGTGGGAGACGTACAAAAATGTTCGTTGCTGTCTATAAAGACGGGTGGCTGCCCTGAAAATTGCTCCTACTGTCCACAATCAGCCCACTACGACACAGGCTTAACGCGTGAAAAATTGTTCTCCGTCGAACGTGTTACTGAAGAAGCGCAAGCTGCCAAAAAAAGAGGCGCGAGCCGATTCTGCATGGGTGCTGCTTGGCGGAGCGTAAAAAAAGGTGAAGAGTTTGAGCGCGTACTCAACATGGTGAGGGCCGTGAAAAACGAAGGCTTAGAAGTCTGTGTCACATTAGGGATGCTAGACGAAGAACAAGCGCAAAAGTTGAAAGAAGCCGGGGTCTATGCTTATAACCACAACCTTGATACCAGTCGAGAATACTATCCCAGCATTATCACCACACGCACTTTTGACGACCGACTAGAAACACTGAGAAATGTCCGCAAATCAGGCATGACTATCTGTTCTGGTGGCATTATTGGCATGGGCGAAAGCGACGAAGACCGTTGTAGTATGCTCGCCGAATTGGCTTCACTGGACCCACAACCTGAATCAGTCCCCATCAATCTGCTGATGCCAGCAGCAGGCACACCTTTAGCAGACAGGCCACCTGTCGACCCACTAGACCTGGTTCGAATGGTTGCTGTTGCAAGAATACTCATACCTAAATCGCGCGTGCGATTGTCCGCAGGCAGGATGTTCTTGAATCGAGAAGCGCATGTACTGGCATTTATGGCGGGCGCAAATTCGATTTTCTTGGGCGATACCTTACTTACGTGCCCTAATCCTAATGAGAATGAAGATGAGATGCTATTAACGTTATTGGCAGGAAAAGGAGAGCACGAAGCAGCTCACGAAGCGATGACTAAGTAACAGTTTATCTCACGCTATATCCTTCAACTTACTAGTGAAAAAATCCATATTTTTTGCAGAATAGCCTTTCAAAAGAGGAGAACTGTGATTCTTCTCTTTTGATCACTCAAGAAAAATTTCTGTATACAATAAAAATTTGATGAAAGATCAGCGTTGTTTATCAGGAGAAAACCTTTGAAAATATCGATGTTTTCGAAGAGCCTACATGGATAGATTCATGGCGTGTTTGCGATGATAAAGCGGCAATTTTTCTTTTTGCCGCTTTTTTATTCAACCTCTATTCTTGTCTTATACCGAGAAAAAAATAATGAAAAACATTTTTTAACGTTAATTAAGGAGAATTTTATGCAAGAGCCTTTACAAAAAAAACAAATTCTATCAAAAAGCTCATCATCACCTCGATTATTTAGTCGATTTTTTTTTACAACAGCTATAGTAGTCGGAGCCCGCTTCCTGTCTAATAATTTTCCCATAGTATTTGCCCAGACAAATATCAATCTCCCGCCTGCTCCTGATGATCTTCCACCACCAAATCCAGCATCAGATCCGGGAGTAGATCCAAATACTCAGGGCTCAGTCATAATAGATGCTACTCCTCCTTTGAATAGATTATTTCAGGAAAGCACATCCCTCCCATCTACTGATAATAATCTAAAATTAACGCCAGCAGAGGATAAAAAAGAGCTTGTATTTAAAACTCGCGCCTTATCTAACGATCCTCATGATCTACCTAATCGATGGTTTGATACAGGAGTGGAGCGGTTAAAAAAAGAATATGGGCCTATACCAGAAGTCATAGAATATTATAATTGCATAGTTGACTTAGAATTGCTTTGGCGAGATTTGAAAGCAAATAATCAGCCTTCATTAACGCTAGTAGATAAATTTATAACACAATATGAATACTGTTCGAATTTACTGTTTTCGGAGAAATTATTTTATAAAATAATTTCTAAAGAACACCAGAAATTGCAATACGGCATACTAGCTAAAATTGCATTACACATTTTCACTTCGCCTAGTAGATACCCAATAACAATAGAGCTTAGAGATAAGCTGATGCATCGGATCAATATTCCTCAGGAACTGCATACTTATGCACGAATGGCTAATTACGCCCGACAGAAACTTTTTCAACAAATTCAATATAATTCGCCTAACTACTTAAACACCGCTAATCTCGATATTGATATTGCTATTGATATTGCGAAAGGACTTGCTCAGTTTTGCAAACATTATTCCTGTAAGGAACTGTCTTCTCCGTCCATTATGATACAAGCCGAACTTCAGATTAGCGCTGCTTTTCTTGGCGCAATCGAGAGACAATGTTTAATTAAGCTATTACAAGAAAGTGGATTCGATTTAACAAAAGTGAATAAAGACGACCTCGATACATTAAAACGTATAGATCCAGAGCTCACGCAACGATCAAAAGAAGTAGCACTTACAGACCATAATGATTGGTTGGAAGTAATTAGGTTAACTGAAGACAGCGGCTGGATAAAAACTTTTCATGAGAAAAGATTTGGCGAAGAAGAATCCATATCACAAGAAAATATAACTGTTTCGACATCAGGAATATTCAAGCAAAGAAGGTCACAAGCTAATGCTTCATTAGAAGACAATAATGCTACAGTGCAACTTGACCAGGAGGCTCCAAACACCCCAAAAATTTAGCACAAATGGTGTAACAGGTCGGCTCTTAGATAAAAGATGGCCATTTCTATCTAGGGGCTGACCTGTTGCATTTGCGTTGATATAAATCCATAAGATTTAAATGGTAAGGTTGACCCCTCCCTTCTTTCACAACCCGTAAATGGCGGTCATACCTCCGACACCGCAACATCAAACAGGGCCCGTATGCTAACTACTAGCATTGCATATTCAAGCGTAGGACTAGCCTTGATTTTAGCGAACAGCCACTGCCAATGTTCGATTAACGCTCTGTATGACTCCATCCAATTGTCTAAGCATGCCTCAACATCTTTCGTTTTGCTCTTAGACTTCAATACTTCCACGGCAAGCATGCGCTGCAGCCTATCTAAGTCAGCTTTAACAGCAGATCTTGCGAGTATCATCCAATGACTGTCGATAGGGTAACTGTTGATCAATTCTCTGAATTCCCCCAAGTTTAAGCGGTCTTCCACAGCAAAATACATAGCGGCAACCTGTTCAAGATCCATACGTTTTCGCGTAGCGGCTTCGGTGATATTTAGCAGCGAATACATAATACGGAGGCTTGCAATGCGTTTTGCAATATCTGAGGGAACACCCACGGCAACCCACTCCGCACTTTTTTCTTCAATGTATGCTTTTTCTGTTTCTGGCATCAGCTGTGGTAATAATTTTTGCAGTTTTTCGACCCCATTCGAGAATAGTGTAATGCTGCTTTTAACGCCAAATCCTTTGGGCTGGTTCCTCAAAAACCAACGCACAGATCGACGAATCAACCTAATCACTTCTTGATTCATTTCTAGTTGCCACGGCGCAGGGATATCCAATCCTTCAATCGTCTCCCAGCAATATTCCACATTAAATATCTCACGCGCAACGATATAAGCACGCGTAATATCCACAGGAGACGCCTGTGTTTCATCGACCATTTGGTAAACAAATGTCACACCCATATTCGTGACAAGCGCATTACTTAACTGAGTTGATACAATTTCTTGACGTAAACGGTGCCGCTCCATAAAAGCAAAATAACGCTTTCGTAATACGCTAGGGAAGGCATATTGCACATAGCTAGAAACAAAAGGATCTGCCGGTAAGTCTGAGTGTGCAATTTCATCTTTGAGAATGTTTTTGCTATAAGCTTGTAATATAGCCAGTTCCGGACGGGCCAAGCCTCTACCTGATGCGCTACGTGCCGTCAACGCGTCATCACTGGGCAGCGACTCTAACGTCAAATCAAGCTTACCTTCCTGCACGTGCCGCTTCATGAACCTAGCATATAGGCCTAAGTATTTATGTGACTGCTCAACTGCCAACGTAATCGCTCTAACCTGCCGATAATTATTGTGCAACACAATATGAGCAACGTCATCTGTCATTTCTGCTAGCAAATTATTTCGCTTACGTTCAGTTAATTGGCCTTGCGCAACCACATCATTGAGCAAAATTTTGATATTAACTTCGTTATCCGAACAAGCAACGCCACCAGAGTTATCTATAAAATCTGTATTAATTCTTCCGCCGCTAAGCTCGTATTCAATTCGGCCTAATTGCGTGAATCCAAGGTTTCCACCTTCACCCACCATACGACAGGCTAATTCATTGCCATTCACACGGACGGCATCATTGGCTCTATCACCGACCTCAAGATGTGATTCTGTACTGGCCTTGACATAAGTGCCTATACCGCCATTCCATAATAGATCAACTTCCATTTTTAGCAGTAAACGGACAATCTCATTAGGCGTCAGCGAGTCTGCTTCGACCTGCAACATCTCCTTCACTTGCTTGGAGAGTTTTATCGCTTTCAATGAGCGTTTATAAACACCCCCACCTTTAGATATTAAGGTCGGGTTGTAGTCTTCCCAAGAAGAGCGAGGCAATGTGAATAAGCGTGAACGTTCTTTGAAGCCCACTTTAGGATCAGGATTAGGATCAAGGAAAATGTGAATGCCGTTAAATGCTGCGACCAATTTGATTTGCTTAGACAATAACATGCCATTGCCAAAAACGTCTCCAGACATATCACCAATACCTAGTACAGTGAAGGGATTTGCGTTAATGTCTAATCCCATTTCCTGAGCATGACATTTGACGGATTCCCACGCTCCTCGCGCGGTGATACCGATTTTCTTATGATCGTATCCCGTGCTGCCTCCTGAGGCAAAAGCATCGCCT